>NZ_JBQKKR010000006.1:0-99705 GCF_052116665.1 Dysosmobacter sp. Sow4_B12
GCTGATTAGGACGAGGGTCCACCCGTTCCCATTCCGAACACGGTAGTTAAGCTCGTTTCTGCCCACAATACTTGGCTGGTGACGGCCCGGGAAGATAGGTAGCGCCAACACAAAACTCTGATGGTTTCATCAGAGTTTTGGATATTCCTCCATAGCTCAGTCGGTAGAGCACGCGGCTGTTAACCGCGGTGTCGTTGGTTCGAGTCCAACTGGGGGAGCCAAGAGGTTGCCGCCACTCGGCGTGGCGGCAACACTTCTCTTAAAACGCCGACACGGGCCTTTAGCTCAGTTGGTTAGAGCAGCCGGCTCATAACCGGCCGGTCCCGGGTTCGAGTCCCCGAAGGCCCACCAGTATGGTCGATCGCCAAGGGGAAACCTCACGCGAGATAGGGGTATAGCTCAGCTGGTAGAGCAGCGGTCTCCAAAACCGCGTGCCGAGGGTTCGAATCCTTCTGCCCCTGCCATAAAAGTCTTTACAACCTCGGTTGTATGTGATATAATAATCCGGTAGCGAGCCATAAATGGCCCGGTAGTTCAGTTGGTTAGAACGCTAGCCTGTCACGCTAGAGGTCGACGGTTCGAGCCCGTTCCGGGTCGCCATTTTATGCTGCTGTAGCTCAGTCGGTAGAGCGCATCCTTGGTAAGGATGAGGTCGGCGGTTCGAATCCGCCCAGCAGCTCCAGAAAATCCCCGAAATCATGCGATTTCGGGGATTTTTCTTACTTTTTCGGCCGAAACGGTGTGGGTCAAAATGTGGGTCAACCGCCTGACCCACACCGTGACCCACACGTAGAAATGTGTGGAAAGGTTTAGAAAGCACAGGGCAGGAAGTTCCGCCTTCCTGCCCTGTATTTTTTGCTCTTTTGTGCTCACATGACCTGCTCCATGAAGTTGCCCATGGTTTCCGCTGCTTCGTCCTGCTTCTGTCTGGTGGCGTGGGTGTAGGTGCGGAGGGTGAATCCGGCGTCGTAGTGGCCCAACATACTGGATACCGTCTTGATATCCACGCCGTTTTGCAGTGCCAGGGTTGCAAAGGTATGGCGGAGGTCGTGAAATCTGATGTGTCCCAGCCCGGCATCCTTTAGAATCTTCTTGTGAAGGTTGACCACGGAATCCGGGTAGTACATTTCGCCAGTGATAGGAGAGGGGAACATATAGGGATTTCCCGGGTGCTTTTCGTGCTCCTGAATCAGTAGGTCAACTGCCATCTGAGGGATGGAGACTTTTCGGACGGAAGTCTCCGTCTTGGGGCGGGATAGGGTGAGTTCTCCGTTTGGATTCTTGATGTACTGCTTGCTGACCGAGATGGTGCGGTTTTTAATATCCAGGTCGGACCATAGCAGTGCTACCAGCTCTCCCTTGCGCAGGCCACTGACCAGCTCCAGATAGAACATGGGCAGGAGCCCTCTGACGTCGGCAGCGTCGAGGTATGCTTTCATATGTTCAGGCTCCAGAATTTTCATCTCGAATTTCCGAACCTTGGGAGCGATACAATCATCCGTTGGATTACGGGGGATGAGCCGTTCCTTGACTGCTCGCTCAAAGGCGCAGTGGAGCATGAGATGGACGCTCCGCACCGTGGTACTGCTCAATCCCTGAGCGCCGGTTTTGGGTTTCCGCTCCCGGCCATTTTCCATCAGGTCCTTGTAGAGCTTTTGGAGGTCACGGGAAGTCAGCTTGGTCAGCTTGATGTTTCCGATGCGGGGGATCGTATAGGTGTTGATCATCAAATCGTAGCGGTCCGCTGTGGCTACCCGCACATTGGGCTTGGCATAGAGGTCATACCAAGTTTTGAGCCAGGTAGCCACTGTGAAGTCATCGGCACGGGCAACATCCATACCGTTTGTTTCTTCCAAAGCGCGTTTCAGCTTTTCACGGACCTCAGCTTGCGTTTTGCCCAGCACGTTTTTGATGATCCGCTTGCCGGTTTTAGGGTCGTGTCCTGCCGTGTAGCGGGCCTCCCACCGGCCATCTTTACGCTTACGAATATTGCCTTCGCCGTTGGCGCGTTTTTTTGCCATTATTCCGTATCTCTCCTTTCCCAACTTTCACAAGCCTGCCGCTCGTCTTCAGCCTCGAAGCTATATGGAGGCTGGTCTGCCAGCAGCTCCTGTTGGATGCCCTGGGCCAGACGGTAGCCGGACATGAAGCTGTTCAGGCAGGCTTCCTCCCGCAGTTCATCTTCCATGTCCGCTATCCGCAGGAGCAGTTTCCGCCCTGGTTTATCCAGTAAGCGGGTGAGCTGATTGTGCGTTCTCTTGATTTTCCTATCCAGATTTTCCACCCTTCTGGATGGAGCCTCGAACCTGTGGTAGAGGGCTTTCATATAATCATGCATTGTGTGCCACCTCCTGTCAGCGACACACAATACCGCAACCTTTGCGGAATAGCCATCCCCAACTGACTACAATTTTCAGAAAGTTATCAATTGCGGACAGGCTTTCTTTCTTTGTTTTGCGACGCAAATTTTGAGGTGGCGCATGAACTTGCGCTACCGACAGAGTGAGCCGCATCCGGATTCGGATGCGGCTCATTTGGGATTATCGCCACACTCATGCGTAGGGATTACACGTGGTCGGATTCCCTACGAACATGTAGCAGAAGGCTCTGCCGTTATCGATGGTAACGCCGATGCCGACGGTATCGCAATTCGGGTCGATCATCGTCGCCAGGTGGCTGGGGGAGTTCTCCCAATTCGCCACAGCCTTTTCGGGAATTTTTTCCGGGTCTGTGACGGTGAACACCGTCAGATTGGAACCGAAGCCGTGGGAATAACCAGACGCCGCCACGGTTTCGCATTCTACCCGGTTATTATGGCGGGTGTACAGGCAGGCGGAGCATTCCTGTGCCGCATCCATGAGCGCCTGATCGACCGTCAGTTCCGGGACATCATACTTTCTGCGCACCTCGTTGATACACAGAATCATTTCCTCCCGAATCTCCATATCTGTCGGCTGAGAGCTGGCTTCCCGCACCGGGGCAACTCCGGTATACGGTGCATCCGTGTCGATCTGTACGCCGTCAGACCAGTATACGTTGAAGCCTACCTGCTGACCGATGTCCCTGAGCCGCACGAAATTGTTCCCCGCAATGTTGCAGGCCGTCATATAGACCTGTTGTCCATCCACATAGATTTTTTGCCACATAGGTTCTGCCACGATTCCCGCTGCGGCTTCGCTCACTAGGGCTGCGCCGATAACCATGCCCATCACCATGGCCGTGATGTTTCTCTTATCATGCTTCATGCTGATGCTCCTCTCTGTTTTGTAACACAAAGCAATACCACAACCAGAGGACAAAAGCTATATGATTTTGCGAAAGTGGTCTGTGATAAAACGTAGGCATTACCTCCGGGCGAGAGTTTCAGCGTTCAACGGCAGACGCAAAACCATCACTTTCCCCCAACATTCTGATCCACCCATTCCTTGAGTTTGTCCTTGGGGATCACAATGCGGGTGCCGATCTTCAGTGCGGGGAAGCCCTCAGTCCGAACCAGTTCGTAATCTCCGGCACGGGAGATGCCCAGGGCTGCCGCCATCTCCAGGACCGAGAGCATCATCGGAAGTTCCTCGTAGGATTTGAACGTTACTTTTTTCATGTACTATCCTTTCTCCCTTCCTGGCGGAAGGGCCTTTTATTTGTTATCCTTCGTCTTGTTGATTTATTTCCCCACCATCTGGTGGAGGGGAGTGCCCGCAGGAGCTGCAGTTAGCCCATGCGGTATATCAGAAGAAAAACCTTTTTAATCCACAAAAGATTTTTCCTGTCTCGCGGAATCCTGTGTTATAATTAATCCATCACAATGACGGAGATGCCTTCATGGAAGAAAAGAAATGTCTCTGCGGGGGAACAATGCGTTCCCTGGGCCTGCGGGAACTTCGGATGGGTCCCACGGTCTATGCCAACGGCTCACTGGAGATAGAAATGTTCGTCTGTGACCACTGTCATGAGTTGAA
The DNA here is from genome assembly GCF_052116665.1 of Dysosmobacter sp. Sow4_B12. Taxonomy (NCBI): domain Bacteria; kingdom Bacillati; phylum Bacillota; class Clostridia; order Eubacteriales; family Oscillospiraceae; genus Dysosmobacter; species Dysosmobacter sp. Sow4_B12. The sequence continues at coordinate 3,957 of NZ_JBQKKR010000006.1, forward strand.
GCTGTACTTGCCAGAGGTGGAGTTTCAGAAGCTGGCCTGCACACCGGAGGAACGGTATCTGCGAAAGTTCGCAGATTACTCCGAGGTGGAACTGCGCCGCATCGCGGAAAGCCACTACCAACCGGAGGCCCGCCGGGCAGCGGCAGCCCTGCTGGACCAGCAAAAAGGGACCGAATAAACCGACGTCTTACAAACCATTGACCACTCGCTCCGATGCGCCCCATTCATCGGCCTGCCCAGAGTCTCATTATCGATGACGTCGCAACGGGCGTGTTGGCCGGACGCTGCTGAACTACTGGCTGATGATCAATGACTATCCGCCCATGATCATCTACGAGGAAGACCGTCGCGCCTACTACGATGCTTTGCAGGCTTATGACGAGCAGGAGGACTTGGATCTGCTGACCGAATTCTTCGAAGAGCAGACGGTGAAGACCTGGACACGGTCTATGGAACTGATCGACAGCGATGCTCCAAAGCGCAAGGGCCTCGGCTTTTTCATGCTGTGATTTATCCGCACTCCGCCGAATCATCGGCGGAGTGCTTTCGCTATGCCGGGAGATGCTGTGCTGTCCATTCTGCAATGCATTACCTCATGGTCATATTCCAGCCGCCGTATTGCTGTTCTTCGTGATCATTCTCCTTGTGGCCATGGGCGAGGCGCTTCTCTCGCAGTTGTTCACGAAGTTTACGGTCGGCATGGATGAGTCCCGTGCCGCTCTGCGGCAGGGAGTTATCCTGAAAGATATTTGCCATGTGATGGAGCAGCCTCGTCACCGCAAGGAATACCTCCGGCGCTGTCGAAGCGATTTGCCTTTCCAGAAGGCATTGCGCGTAGCTGTGCCCCTGCTCTGCCGCCAGGGTCAGCCATTGGATACCCTCCTCTTTGTCCCGCTCGACTACCTTTCCCTGGAGCAGCAGTTTCCCCAACAGATATTGCGCATGAGGATTCCCGGCCTGGGCGGAGGTGTAGATGTGATCCATGGCCTTGCGGGTATCCTTTCTTACTACCTTGCCCTTCAGATATTCCTTGCCCAGACGGTAGGATGCATAGTAGTTTCCATTGTAGGCGGCGTGCTCCAGCCACTGGATGCCAAGCTCGGAATCGTGGACGCTAGCATCATCAGAGAGCAACAGATTTCCCAGAGCATACTTGGCTGCCGCGTATCCCTGCTTCGCCGCCTTGTCAAACCAGTACCGGGCCTTCACCCAGTCCGGCGGCAGCAGCGGGCCGTCTCGATACAGCTTTCCCATGAAATACTGCGCATGAACATCGCCTGCCTCTGCCAGCTCCCGCATATTCTCCACGGCGTCATCCCGCTCTGCCAGTGATGAGTATTCATCCTGAATGTCCGTCCGTAGCATCCAGAAATCCCAGGACACATTTTCATCCTTCTCTGTCTCATCCCTCTGGTCCAGGGTATCATCCTCGAAGGTAATTTCCCCCAGCCGGATCGTCTCCGCCTCCTGGATGACCGCGTTCTTGATCTGACGGAACTCCTTTTGCTGAGACAGCGGCGGGCGGTGCCGCTCCTTCTCGGAATAGAAATCCTCCACCTGACTTTGCAGCTCCCACCACTTTTCATAGCACTGAGCCACGGTCGGAAGCTGCTCCATCTGGTCCACGATCTCATCCACCAGCGCCTTTTGCGCCTTGGGAAGGTAGCCGTAGGACTTCTTCCCCTTGACCGTTTCCAGTTGGAGGGCCAGCTCCTGCATGAGCCGCTCCGCCTCCGGGTGGTCGCAGATCCTGTTTCGCATCTGCTGGACCAACTCCCGCATGGCTTGCCGCGCTTCCCGTACCAGCTGGTCACGGGAGACCGTTTTCTGTTCGTAGAGATGGAGCATCTCCTGTTGGAAGATGTCGTTGGTGAGTTTGGATTTGATTTGCCGGATGCCGTCCTGAGACAGGTATGCCTGACCGGGTTTTGCAGACCATGCCATCATATGCACATGGGGATGGCCGCCTTCGTCATGGAAGGCGGCGTACCAGCGGAAGTCCTGGGGCGGGATGCTCATAGCGGCGGCGATGTCGTTGCGGTGGGCGCGGAGAAGATTTCTCCACGCCCTGGCATTGTCGTAGCCCAGTCGCTCCGCATCCTCCCGCTTCAGGGAAATGATGTGCGTCCACACATTTCCCGTGTAGTTTTCCAGCTCCGCCATGGCTTTGTCCAGTTCCACACCATCTTTGTCACCGAAGAGCCCATGAGAGCCGAGCCGCTCCGCTCTGGGCCGTGTTGCGATATACTTCATGTAACCATCTAATTTCTGAACATCACTCCAGTTTTCCTCCAACGCTTGAGAGATGAATGTCGAAGCGTTAGCCTTGGTGGGATGCTCCTGGTAGTCAGCATACTCATCCATCTCCCTTGCCGCAGGAAAATCCTTCACCAGTTTTGCGATGAGCTGTTCCTGTTTTCGAGTGGGAGGGCGGTCATCCCGGATCAGTTCTACCCGCTCACGGGTGGCGATGTATCTCATATAGCCGCCTGCCGAGTTTTTGCCGTTGCACTTGATGTACGGACTTTTGACGATCAGCCTTGCCATCCGTCATCGTCCTCCCAGGATTCCCGCACCCGTTTTTCAAACGAGGTGCGGCCATTGGTCTGCTTCACATTTCGGACGCTCTCCGCACGGCGTCGGCGCAGGTCCTCCTCACTGAACTGAAAGCTGTCCGCGATGATCCCGGAGAGCATATGCACAAGACGGCCAGCCTTTGAAATTTTCAAGGCGTGCCGCACAAAAGGTCACGACCCTTCCACTGGAGGATGCTCTGGCGTGGTTGAGTGCGGGATAGGCAATTTGCAATGAAAAAGGGAGTGCCCGGCCTTACGGCTGGGCCTCCCCTTTTTGTATGCTTTATCGGTTTCCTGTCAGTAAAAGGTCTGCGGTGTGGGCGGAAGAAGGCGAGTTGGAAAGCCAGGTAAAAAGCATGAGATACTTTAAGTTTTGCAGAAAGCGCTTGACAATTTTCTATAAGTATAGAATTATAAGTTTTATACTTAAATGTGCGGGGTGACGATGATTTTGCTGACGTTTCTTTTAGCTGCATTAGAAAGTGATGAAGACCGTGCTTTATTTACAGAGATTTATGAGCAGAATCACGATAGAATGGAACAAACGGCTCTTCGGATATTGAAAGATTCGCACGATGCAGAGGACGCCGTGCAAAATGCTTTTTTACAAATTATTCGGAATTTTGATGCCCTTTTGGAGATTCCTTGTAAGAAACGTATCTTCTGGTGCATCTCTATAGTGAAGAACGAAGCACTTGCAATTTTGCGCAAAAAGAAAAAAACCGTTCTGATGGAAGAGTTGGAAGGGAATCCTGCGGCCGGTGTTGAGGAAGCGATGAGTTATAAAGAAGTCGTTCGGCTCTTTGCTCAGTTACCGGAGACCTACCGATCCGTGTTGGAAATGAAAATGATTCTGGGCTACAGCGGAAAAGAAATTGCTAAGAGCATGGGCCTTACAGAAAATGCGGTTAATGTGCGCATCACCCGTGGTCGAGCAATGCTTCGTGAAATCGCTGGAAGGGAGGGGATACATCCATGACAGATAGGGAATTGGATAGTTTGATGCGAGAAATCTTATTAGATGCTATTGCGTTGGATGAAGAAGACTGCAAAGACAGAATCCCCTTTGAGCCGTCACTAAAACATCAGCGCCAGATTGGGGCAATGCTCAAAGATCCATTGCGCTGGGCAAAGGATAGAAGTAAGCCTGTATGGAAAAAAGTTGGGCAGCGGGCGGCGGTTATTCTGCTTGTGGTCACGATCAGCTTTGGAAGTGTTATGGCTGTTAGTCCAACCGTAAGAGCAGCAGTGCTTCAGTGGATTACAGAATGGTATGAAACATACGTCAGCTATCGCTACACACAAGAGGCTCCCCTGCCGGAATCGATGCCGGAATATGAGATTACTGCCTTGCCGAAGGGCTATGAGGAAAATATCAGCAAACGTGTCGAATGGCCTAATTATGTGCAGCGCAGATATGAAAATGCGAATGGAGAAATCATTCTCTTTGACTATATTTACATGACTGATGACGCTATGACCAGCATTGAAACTGATGGAGCAGCTACTGTGGCTGTTACGGTGAACGGGCATGAAGGATTGTTTTTCTGTTCCGAAGATTCAGAAGCAGACAGTACACTTTCGTGGATCGATACAGACCAGAACCTTCACTTTACAATTAATGCGGCCATGGAGCAGGATGACATGTTGCACATGGCGGAGAGCGTCAGCTTGTCTGAAATGACGAAATAGACGAAAGTTCTAAATTTATGTAAGAAATCAACCCCCTTTTGCATCTATCGGGTAGAAGCAAAAATCCTGCTACCTAGGTGTGAGAGGGGGTGATTTACATGGGTAAACGCATTTTAGCACTAATACTTATGGCCGTGATGATGTTGACTATGGGCGCACAGGCAGTGGATACATTTGCTGTGAAAGACACGATTTCTCTCAGCTTTGACGGAACGACAGCTATTTGTTCCGCTACCTGCAAAGGCTCCAACACTGATGACAAAGTGAAGGCCACGTTGACACTCGTTTCTGAAGGAAAAACAGTAGCGTCCTGGAGTGCATCCGATTCCTATTAATAACACGGTAGATGTCTGCTACACAGCGCATAATACAAATAGGAAGGATGCTGCGTTTACTAATACAGAATTGAACTCGACATATACATTCTATGTGATTAAGAATTACTGATAGCCGAACCAGGGGGGATTGTGTATGAAAAAGTACATATCTGTTGGCGCAGTCTTGGTGGTGTGCTTGTTGGTACTCAGTGGATGCACGGAGCAACAGAGGAAAGATAATGGGCAAATAGATCCAGATGTGAGAGATGAACAGGTTGACACAAACACGAATGAGTTGCTGGAACAGGCGATTTCGGATGCCATACTCTCTCATAATAAGGATGTCTTTAGGGATGGCGATAGGCAGACATTTACTACAGAGTATCATGAGGTAATCAAAGTTGTTTCTTCAGAAAACACTGTTGAAGTATACTTGCTTGCTCTTTATGCTCAATATCAATATGAGGATGGAGAAGCAGACCTTACAGGGGCAAGTAGCATGCCGTGCGCTATTACATTTGAAATTGAGGATGGTACATACAGTGTAAAGGAATACTGGGAGCCAGAAGACGGAGAGAATTATAAAAATTCAATCCGAGAAAAATTCCCTGATGATATTGATGATGTAGATATAGAGCTACCTTCGGAGGCTATGGATGTCTGCAATCAACGTGCGAATGAATTCTTTGAAAATGGCCATAGGTAAGCTTGGTAAAGGTTAGAGATAGGAGCAGGAGGATTGTGCCATCGAGGTGGGCGGGGACAACGCGTGCGTTTGCGTGCTGTTTCCGCCTTTCTCAATAACGGTTTACCCGTTTGCGCTATGCGTGAATGGGTAAACCGTTATACGGTTAGCTTTAAATATGTTGCCACATTCTGTATAATATGGAACGCAGTTCGATCAGCAGCCAGTCCGCCTATCATCAAGGAGCGGCAATATGGTTTTCAAAAATTTCGTGCAATGTTTTCCCTTCGAAACAGGCGGACATCTTTTGAAAAAGCATATTAAAAGCAAAAGCAGGGGTATCCCCTGCTTTTGCACAGATATGGAGCGTTATTTCGGTTGTAAACCTCGTTCTTATTTGGTATACTGAAAACGGCAGAAGAGATGACGGATATGGAAACAGAGGAGGACGTATTGTGGAAGGCTGCCTGATGTTTGAACTTTCCGATCACTACATGAAACGGGTAAGGGAGACGCTTTGAGTAGAGGATGTACTCTTTGTTTAGTGTGCCTCAAAATTTGAGCCGGGTAATGGTTGTATATTTCTGAGATGCACTGAGGGAGAAAATATATATTTCAGGTTTAAGGAGGGAAAACGATGTCCGAACATATCTATTCCAAAAGTGAACTGGCGGATATTGTACTCCCGCTGTTAAAGAAGTATCGGGCGGAAAAAGCAATCTTGTTTGGCTCATATGCCAGACAGGAAGCCGATAGCTCGTCTGACATTGATTTGATGATCATAGGCGGAGGTCAGTTTGACCCCACAGATGTGCTTTGCATTGCAGAAGAACTGCACTGCATAACGGGTAAGCAGGTCGATGTGTACGATGCGTGCGAGATCAATGCGGGGGCGGCTTTTTACGATGCGATTCTGAAAGAAGGAGTTCAGATTGCATAAAATGCAGTGATGAACAGAGAATTGCTAAAATTTGTGAAACGACAGTATGTATACTAAAAAAGAGGTGAGAAATGTGCGCTTTCAACCGTTTGTTTATGATGGGTCGAATCAACAAGTCCCCGTGATGATCGAGCGGATGACTCAGAAGGATGCTGAGCTGACAAATGCGCATCCACTGTGGCAGACCTCATGGACGAGTGAGTATTTGGGTGATCCAAGGCTTGAAAAATACGCGGCCAAAGTCGGCGATGAATTGATCGCTCTGGCAGCCTATGAGATACTTGAAAGCGCGCTGGTCATCCATATTGTGTACATGGAGACACAGCCGGGGTCAAATCCCACGCTCGATGAGGGGAATCCGAAGTATACTGGGATCGGGCGACTGATGATTGCCTATGGAATTAAGTTGTCCATTGACAACGGCTTAACCGGCGATGTGGTGCTTGAAGCAAAAACAACGAGCCTTGCGAGACACTATGAAAAGGATTTTGGAGCGATTCAGCTTCCAGCCTTCCAGTCCTCTGCGCCGAGGTATTTGATCGCGGATGAAGCGGCCAAACGGATATTCTTTACCTATCTTGTTTAGTATTTTGCGAGGAGGTGCCCTGTATGGATGCGAACAAAAGGCCGGCATCGGATGCGGCGTGGTATTGCCGCAAGGATCTGGAGGAGGAACGCTTTTATGAAATTTTCTTCCACCTGTGCCGGAAGTATGGCGTGCGCTGGGCAAGTGCCACGCCAAAGGAGAAAACATTTGTTGAAGAGGTGACTCGAGTTACCTACGAACGAGACAAGGCGCAGCGGCTTGGCCTGCCGCTGTCAGAGGTGCGCCCCTCGTTTGTATCCTGAAAACGGTTTGACCCACACCGTGACCCACACGGGAAAACGAGCGGATGGAAACAGTGGAGCGGAAAGCTCCAAAGACCACGCATTTCTGGAACAAAAAGGCCCCGAAAGCACTGGAAAGCAGTACTTTCGGGGCTTTTGAGCAGTTGGTAAGGATGAGGTCGGCGGTTCGAATCCGCCCAGCAGCTCCATAAGGTCGCAACAATCTGGATATTTTAAGCGCAAAGCTTAGAGTTCCAGGAGGTTGCGGCCTTCTTTTTTTCAAATTTTTGAGTTGCGGAGAATGGATATTTTCGAGCAATTTAAGTAACTGGACGGATCTGAACTTCCCTTTTCCTGCCGTGTGCGGCAAAAGCGGCCTTTTTCAAAGAGGAAAACAGGGCAAGCTTCCCTCAAAATTATATACGAAGTTTCGGGCGTCTGTTTGTTGGTTAAGTCAAAGCCATCAAAGAGGCGCCCTTTTTCAATTCCAGATTCAAAAAGGGCGCTATTGCCCATCATACGTTTACCAGCCGGAGCAATCAGGTTTGCTCCGGCTTATTTTTTTACAGGAGGATTTTGATATGGATAAGCAAAACGATATGGCGCAGCTCCGCTACCTCGAGGAAATGGCCATCAGTTTGAAGCGAGCTGGCTTCGAGACTGGACGAATTGAAGACCACCACCTTCCTGCCAATTGGAACGGCAGCTACCTGTGCCGCATCTCCGGCAAAGGCAGTATCCTGTACCGTCAGCAGAATGTGGATGCCAATGGCGCACAGGCAGAGCTGCAAAACGTGATCGACATCGCAAAAACGACTTCTGAGTACATGGAGATGATGGAACGTGCGCCGCAGCTCAAGGCAAGAGATCTGGAGGGCGACTACCGTGTCCTGGCGGATTTCAACGGCATCGTTCTGGCGGGGCATCCCACCAGCTATGGCGTCCGCTTCATTACTTGGGAATGGGATTGGAATCGAGAGGGCGTCCACACCGGGAACTATTTCTATGAGCATTACGAGGAGGCGAAGCGGGACTTCGCCGCACGGAGCGGGCTGGTTCAAAAAGACGCCCTTTTTGCGCCGGAGCAGCTCGCCGAGATCTACCATGCCTTGCTCTTCACCAGGGAGCAGGACGAGTCTCTTTCCATTGGGCAGGATCGGGAACTGAAGAATATCATGACGCAGGTTGAGCAGTTGGTACCGGAGAACGACCTGCATCGCCGGGAATCCCCGGAGCAGAGCGGTATGACAATGAAATAAGATCAGACGGCTGAGTCGGACAGAAATGTCCGGCTCTTTTTTGTTTTGGAGGAAATCACTTATGAAAGCTGGAGACAAGCTCCGATTTAACATCAGGCTTTCTCAAGTCCCGGAATATCACCCGGAGACGGAGCCGAATCCCATATGCACCCATTCTCCGGATTGCCAGGGCTGGATATCACCGAGGAACAGTACAAGCTCACTGTCAAGAAAGTGGACGCCACCAACCCCACCAAGGGACTGGCTGGTGCGAAATTCCACATTGAAGCCCAAAACGGCTCCTTCTCCAAGGATATTACCACCGGCGCGGATGGGACCTATACGCTGTCTCCGCTGGATGCCGGCACCTATGCCGTCACAGAGACGGCTGCCCCCAACGGTTATGCAATCGATAACGCCGGTCCTGAATATGTCGTCCTCCCCAATGGAACCAGCAATAGCGTGACCGTCACCTTTACCGATACGCCCAGCATTACGGCCACGGGTAATATTCGCAAAGTCGACGCAGATAACCCCAGCCATGGCCTTGCCGGCGCGGTCATCAAAATTACCGGCGTCGATAATAACTTCACCGGCACCTATACAACGGCCATCGGCGGTGCGTTAACGGATGTGCCCTGGGACACGATGCCCATCGGCAGTTATACCGCTACTGAAGTGACGCCCCCTGCCGGGTATTCTCTCAGCAAGGACCCTGACAAGGTCAAGCAGGAGTTTTACTGGGATGGAAAGACGAATGTGTCCCTTGTTTTTGAGAATGATGCCAAGGTAAAGGTCCAGCTCATCAAGCTGGATGATTCCGACAGACCGCTCTCCGGCGCGGTATTCAACATCCTCAAGGACGGCCAGCTGGTCGGCACGGAAGCCACAGATGCCTCCGGCAAGATCAAGGTCACCAATGTTACGGAGGGTATGTATACCTTCGTTGAAGTGTCCGCCCCCGCACCCTATGCCAAACTGACATCTCCCGTCTGTGCCCACGTGGATCAGGCCGTTGTCAATGGCGGCGGCACAGTCACGGTGACGGCCAAAGACCAGAAGCTCCCCAATTTGACCATCAATAAGCTGGACAAGCAGAACAAGCTGCCTGTTGCCGGAACCGTATTTGAGATCAAGGGCATCCACTACGGCTACCATCAGGACGTCACGACCGACGCTTCCGGCAAGGCCGTTCTGACTGCTATTCCCGTAGACAGCTATGAGGTCACGGAGAAGTCCGTGCCCAAGCCCTATGTCCTGGACGAAACCAACACCCAGACGATTTATCTGGGTCCTGGTGATGATCAGCAGCTCGTCTTCGAGAACCTGAAGCAGCCCCAGCTGACCATCTCCAAAATCGACGCGGACGATTCCACCCCGGTTGCCGGAACTGTTTTTACCGTAGAAGGCATTGGCAGTGATTACCGCGGTGACTGGACCACAGGCGAAGATGGGACTATCACCAATCGCGTTGTTCCCGGCACCTATCGGATCACGGAGAAATCCGTTCCCGCACCCTACTATCTGCCGGACAAGGACGCGGACCGGGTCCAGACCATCAGCCTGAACGCCGGTGATGATAAGAGCATCACGTTCAAGAATCGCAAAATGCCTCTGCTGACCATCTACAAGGAGGACAGCGTCGCACGTGCTGATGTGGAGGGTGCCAAATTCCACATCACCTATACCAGCAACGGTGAATCTGCCGAAGCACCCGCAACCATCGACTATGGCTATTTCCTCACAGATTCCCGTGGCGAGATCAAACTTCATGAGTCTGGTAAGCGCCTGTATCCCGGCGAGTACACCGTGACTGAGGTAGAACCCGCTCCTGGCTTCCAGATGAAAGAGCCCTCCACGCAGAAGGTCATCTTGCATGGCAGCGAGAGCAAGACCCTGACGTTCCAGAACACGCCCCTCAATGCCATCATCGTCGAGAAATACGATAGCGTTTCCCATGAGGCTTTGCCTGGGGCCACGTTCCAGTTGAGATTCCTGGGCGGCACTTCCGGTACTGGCGGCACCGTTATCGGGCAGAAGATCACCGGCAAAAACGGCACAGCCATCTGGACGGGACTGACTGCCGGCACTTACATTCTGGAGGAAGTGGACCCCGCGGATGGATACAGCATCATCCAGTCCTCTGAGACGGTCTATCTGGCGGACAGCGGTGAGCAGAGTGTAGTCACCGTGCCCTTCGAAAATGCCCCCGATGGCATTCTGCTGATTCGCAAGGTCTGCTCCGTCAATCCCAGCGTGACGCTGGCCAATGCGGAATTCAAAGTGACTTATGCGGATGGCACTCTGATTGGCGATGCCAACGGCATTTTCAAGACGGATGTCAACGGCGAGATCCGCATTGATGGTCTAAAGCCCGGAAAGAGCGTGATCGTCACGGAGACGAAAGCGCCTGACGGCTTCCTCATCGATACGCAGTCCCAGACGATCCAGATCAAGGAAGGACGCACAGTATCCCTGACTTTTGCCAACCAGCCCAAGGGAAAACTGATAATCCAGAAGCGGGACAGCGCCACGGGACAGTCTTTGTCCGGCGCGGAGTTCCGTGTGACCACTGCTGCCGGATGTGAAGTGGGCCTTGACGGTGTTATCGGCACTGCAACACTAACGCAGAATGGCATTTTCACCACCGATGCGCAGGGAGAGATCCTCATTTCCAATCTTGCTCCCGGTGCCTACGTCATCAATGAGATCAAGGCCCCGGACGGCTATGTTATGGATACGGCTTCTACCAATGTAGTCATTGGAAAGAACGGCGACACCCAGACTGTAGTCGTGAAAAACTCCAAAGCCGGCTCCTTGGTCATCCTGAAGAAGAACTCGCTGAACGGAGAGCCGCTGGAGGGGGTCACTTTTAGGGTGACTACTTCTACCGGCGAATATGTGCCGGACGCGAATGGCCGGATCAGCAGCAATGGTCTCTACTATACCGATAAGGACGGCAAGATCACCATCAATGGTGTCGTAGGTACGCTGGTCGTGACCGAGGTGAGATCCATCCCCGGCTACACCATCGATCCCGCGACGAAGACACAGACCGTGGTCGTGAATCCCAACGATACCCAGACACTTACGTTTTATAACACCCCCAGCACGACCTTGGTCATCCAGAAGTTTATCGAGGGTACAGACCACGAACCGCTGGAAGGCGTCCGATTCCTGGTGACGGATAGCTCCGGCGCTGTGGTTGGCCGGAGCAACGGCGAGTATATCACGGACGAAGCAGGTCAGATCACCATTACTGACCTCGAACCCGGCACGACCGTGACCGCCCGTGAAGTGCAGACTGTCGAGGGCTACGTCCTGGATGGCACCCCCAAGAGCATTCTCATCAAAGAGGGCGAAGTCCAGATCCTGCGCTTTTATAACAAAAAGCAGGGAACGCTTGTCGTTCAGAAGAAAGATCGTGTGAGCGGCAAGCCTTTGAGTGGCGTGGAATTCCAGATCACCTACGCGGATGGCGGCTATGTGGATGACGCCAACGGCCACCTTTCCAGCAAGGGCCTCTACACCACGGATTCCAACGGTGATATCCGCATTTCCGGCATCACCGGGACAGTTGTGGTGAAGGAGACAAAAACCATCCCCGGCTATACCATCGACCCGGCTACCCAGACGCAGACAGTGGTGGTGAACCCTGCGGACACCCAGACCATTACCGTGTATAACGACCCCATTGGTGGTGTGGAGATCATCAAGGTTAATGAAGCGGACAGGTCTGAACGAATCCCCAACACCACCTTTGAGATCCGCAGGGTCGGAGATGATGCCTTGGTGGATACGGTAACCACCGGAAAGGATGGCCGTGTCTATGTACCTCTGGAGAGCGGCAGCTACTATGCCCTGGAAACCGTGGCGGCGGAAGGCTTCCTGCTGGATAACACACCGGTCTATTTCTCCGTTGAGGACGGCAGCACAACCATAAAAACTGTGACCAACAAGGCCATTTCCGGCATTCTCATTTACAAGATTTCCAGTACCACGGGCGATGGCATCTACGGCGTTTCCTTTGTCCTGTATGACAGCAGCAACACCCCCATCGCCCAGGAAACCAGCGATGACCGGGGATATGTCCGCTTCGAGGGCCTGACACCTGGCCGCTATTACCTGCGTGAACTGGAAAATGAGGGCTATGTACCTGACACGCAGAGAAAGACCGTCTATGTCAGGTCCGGCGAGACTACGGAGGTCGAGTGGGAGAACACCCCCATCACCGGTCAGATCCAGATCAAAAAGACCTCCGCGGACTACAACTCCATGAACGGCTGGCCCGCCGGTACCCCCATTCCCAACACCGTCTTTGAAATCTACAACTACAAGACAAACCGCCTTGTAGATACGATTAAGACGAATAAGAACGGGCTTGCGGTCAGCAAGGAACTTCCTCTTGGCCGCTACAAAATCGTGGAATCCAAGGCTGCGGATTTCTATGGCCTGGATAAGACGCCCATTGAGGTGGAGATTGAGTTCGCCGGTCAGATCGTGAAAGCGGCCATGACAAACAAGAGCCTGTATACAAACGTGTCCATCAAGAAAACCGGCTTCGTGGAGGTCATGCCCGGCCAGACGATCCGCTACGACCTCTCCAACATCGCCAACAACTCCACCACCAGTCTGACCTCCTTCTACTGGCGAGACACGCTGCCCACCAATGCGGTCCGGCTGGATAAGCTGGTCACCGGCACCTGGAATACCCCCGGCAATTACAAGGTGGTGTACAAGACCAATCTCAGCGGAGATACCTGGCGTGTGCTGGCGGACAACCTCAGCACCCAGCAGAATTATGTGCTGGACGCCTCGCCCGCGGCACTGGGCCTTGCCTCCAATGAGTACGTCACGCAGTTCATGGCATCCTTCGGCGTGGTACCTGCCAACTTCCGGCAGGTAGAGGCACCGAGAGTGTACTGCAGCGTGGTCTCCTGGCTCACGGGCGGCACGCAGTTCGTCAATCAGGCGGATGCGGGCGGCGTCTATGATGGCCAGTGGATCATGGCGACCTCCCGCTGGGTCACCAGAGTTTATAAGCCCAGCAAGCCCCTGCCCCGCACCGGCTATTAAGCTCTCTAAATAATCTTTAAGGGTGGACCGCCCCAAAAGAGCGGCCCACCCTTAACCATGCAATGAAATCCGGAAAGGAACCAGGCTGTAGGGGTACAGCTCCCGAAAGCCTGGTTCCTTGTCTGGGTGCCGCTGTCTCCACAGCCTCTCCTTTTCATAAAGGAAAGGACGATATATGAGAAAGCACAAGAAAATGATTTGTATCCTCGGCATGGTGCTCCTGATGGCCTGCCTGCTCAGCACGGCAGCCTTTGCCGCAGGCAATGTGGCTTCAGCAGTAGAAAGTACATGGAAAGACGCCGCAAGCCAGATCAAGACTGTGGTGGACAATGTGGTATTCCCCGCGCTGGACATGATCCTCGCCATCGCGTTCTTCGTCAAACTGGGTAGCGCGTACTTCGACTACCGGCAGAGGGGACAGTTTGAATGGACGGGTCCCGCCATTCTCTTTGCCTGCCTGATTTTCACTCTGACTGCTCCCAAGTACATCTGGACCATCATCGGGATTTAAAAACCTATACCGCTTGACTTTCTGCTGAAAATGCGCTATCCTAAAACCAAGAAACAAAGAAATATGTATATCTGTGCTGCTTGCGGCATAGAATGGGAGGGATAGCAATGGCAGTTATGACAGCAAGGAGATCTCGCGGTATGGAACGGAAAATGATTCGTATTTCTGGAAAACGTCAGATCACGATTCCACAAAAATACTTTGATTTGCTGGGCTTTGATACAGAAGCCGAGTGTATTCTGCGCGGTAACGAGCTGGTGATCCGTCCGGTCTCTGAGCGTAGCGGAGGCGAGTTCGCCGAAGCGATCCTGGCGGACCTGATCTCACAGGGGTATCAGGGGGACGAACTGCTGGCAAAGTTTAAGGAAACGCAGAAAAACGTGCGCCCCGCAGTAGAGGCGATGATCGATGAGGCGGATGCACTTGCCGCAACTGGCGGAAGTGGTGCTTCTCTGGATGACCTGTTTGGGACGGAGGAGCAGTGAGGATGTATGAGCTGAAGTTTCTGCCCGGTGCGGAGCGGTACTTCAAGAAGGTCAAGGAAAAGGGACTGAAAGCCGCTTTCCGCAAAGCCTTGGAGACCATTCAGAACGATCCTTACGCCGGAGAGGCCAAGGTCGGTGATCTTGCGGGCGTATATGGTTTTGACGTGTACTATAATAGAACGAACTACGAGATCGCTTATCGGATCTATGAGGAAAACGGACAGCTTGTGGTCGTGATCCTTGCGGGAACGCGTGAAAACTTTTATCAGGAATTGAAACGTTACATGAAATAAATCGCACAGTTTGGCCGTCGCCCCTATGGGCGGCGGCTTTTTTTGCGTCCGGAGGTGACCAAACATATTTATCTGGGATTTTGTTGCCGCGACAGTGCTGGATCAGCTGGTGGACTGGATCTACGGGCAGATCGTAGGCTTTCTCGGCAACTTCTTCGCCCTCATGGGCAATATGGGCGTGGAACTGTTTGAGCTGGACTGGGTAAACGCCATCGTGCTGTTCTTCTCCCGTCTGGGCTGGGCGCTCTTCGCCGTGAGCGTAGTAGTCTGCGCCTTTGAGTGCGGCATTGAATACTCCGCCGGCAGGGGCAATCTGCAGCAAAGCGCCCTCAACGTCATCAAGGGCTTCCTGGCGGTGAGCCTCTTCACGGTGGTTCCCGTCCGGCTGTATGCACTGTCCGTATCGCTGCAGGGGACCTTTTCCGCAGGACTCACCGGCTATGGCCGAAGCATCGGAGAAGTGGGTCAGGACATCGTCACAGAGCTCAGCGAGATCCAGACGCTCTCGGACGCGGTGAACAGTACCCATTTCGGCCTGGATGTCATCACCAGCCCCATCATGATCCTGTTCTGCGTGATCCTGATGGCTTACGCAGTGCTGAAGGTGTTTTTTGCCAACCTCAAACGGGGCGGCATTTTGCTCATTCAGATTGCCGTTGGTTCGCTTTATATGTTCAGCATCCCCAGGGGCTATCTGGACGGCTTCGTTGGCTGGATGAAGCAGGTCATCGGTCTGTGCCTGACGGCTTTTTTACAGTCCACCATCCTCATTGCTGGACTCATGATCTTCAAGGACCACGCGCTGATGGGGGTGGGGCTCATGCTCTCTGCCGGTGAGGTTCCCCGCATCGCCGGAAATTTCGGCGTGGATACCACAACGAAAGCCAACGTTATGAGCGCCGTCTACACAGCCCAGGCAGCGGTGAGTACCACCAGGACCATCGCCGCGGCAATCAAATAATCAAAAGGGTAATTCAAATGAAACTATTGAAAGACAACATCACTATGGCCAGCCTGTTCGACGGCATCGGCGGTTTCCCTCTGGCTGCAGTCCGCTGTGGCGTTGAGCCGGTATGGGCCAGCGAGATTGAACCGTTTCCCATCCTTGTGACAAAGCTTCGCTTTCCGCAGATGACGCATATGGGAGACATTACAAAACTCAACGGGGCGGATCTGCCGCCTGTGGATATCATCTGCGGGGGCAGCCCGTGCCAGGACTGTCTGTGGCCGGAGCGCGTGCTGGTTTGGCTGGCGAGCGCTCCGGCCTTTTTATGGAGCAAATCAGAATTATAAAGGAAATGCGCGATGCGGATAGAAGAACTGGAAGGACAGGAGTCCTTGTTCGCCCGCGATTCGGGATCTGGGAAAACGTCGTCGGGGCGCTCAGCAGCGGGCGAGATCCTGCAACGGGTCAAAAACGGCCTGGGGCAGACTTTCAAAAAGTCCTCGAAGCGTTCATCCAAATTGAAGAACCACACCTTCATGTTATTAGACCTGAGGCAGGACGCTGGGAATATTCTGGGGCCGTGCTGGGAGTACGATCCTCCGTGGCTTGGATCACTTGGGACGCTCAACACTTCGGAGTGCCCCAAAGACGTCGTAGAATCTTCGCTGTGGCAGATTTTGCTGGATACAGTCCCATCCCGATACTGGCTGTCCCAGAAAGCGTGCCGGGGAATGCTGCGCCGCGCGGACTGCCGTGGCAAGTTGTTGCCGAAATTATTAGAAATAGCGCTTTCGATGCAGGGAGGTTTGATCCCGCCCGGACCGATTCCGGATGAACTCAAAGCCTACCACTTCAATCAAAGGAATGAAGGCATCGACCTTGGCGATGTAGCCGGTGCACTTCTGGCTACGCAGAATCTCCAGATGCAGACCTTCGTCACGACACCGGGTGCGTCCCTCGATGGTTTGAAAGAACCCGTTGCGTTTGCGGTGAACCAGCGGGACGAGGTGCGGGACCTGCATGGGGTCGCCGGTGCGCTGCAGGCGCAGCCTATGGGGGCCCCCACACGAACCCAGCGAAGCGGTTCGTGCGGGGAAAGGAGCCGCAGCGGAATAAGCGAGCTTTCACAGCAATGTGAAAGCGAGGGCTATGAAGCTTGCGGTGACGCGAAGCAACAGACTTTTGTGGCAAGCTTCTCTGCCGGGGCAGGAGCCAGTGCAGGTTCCATTGCCTACAATGAAGAAGTCTCGCCAACACTCAAGGGCAGCGCCAGCGGCAACTGTATGCCCAGTGTCCTCTGTATCAACGACCAGGGCGGAAAGATCATGGAGTGCAGTGAGGATGTTACCGGCACCCTGCGAGCTCAGGAGCATGGGCACCAGCCGCTGGTGCTGCGTCCGAAGCACCCCATGGTATATGATAATCACGGCATTGACGGAAGATACACTGGTCCCCATGATGTGGCGCCCACCATGTCGGCACGCTATGGGACCGGGGGCAACAACGTCCCGCTGGTGCAAGCGGAAGAAGTAATCTGCATTACCGGCAATGCCATCGACCGCCAACCGCAAAACGGTGGCAATGGCATTGGCTGGCAACGGGATATCGCCTACACCCTCACCGCCACGGACCGGCACAGCGTCTTTTCTCGGCAAAGGGTGGATCAATTCAAGGAGGATGACATTGCCTCCACGGAAAGCGCACGTCAGTACAAGGACGCGACAGATATCGTCTACCGTCCGGTATCGGAATGGGGTGACGCTTTCTGCCATCTGCTTCGCCGCCTGGTCCCATTGGAATGTGAACGGCTGCAGGGCTACCCGGACGGCTGGACGGATGCCCCCGGCGCTTCGGATTCGGCGCGGTATAAGGCCCTGGGCAACAGCGTCGCCATCCCCTGTGTGGAATACCTGATGGAGCGGGTGGCTCTTGTCATTGCGCTTGGTTTGGAGTGGCATCTTTAGTTGCTTTTGGTGAATAGCTTTTGCCCGCACTTTAGCGTATGTTTGCTTTACCATCAAGGAAACGGAGGAACTGCCATGGCAGAAAAAACACGTAATCTGTGCGCTGAGATCCCGGAGGAACTGCACAGCAAGGTGCGGCAGCGGCAGAATGAGTCCGGCAAAACCCTGAGCCAATACATGACATGGCTCATCACTACATTTTATGAAATGGAGGACAAACCCAAAATGAGTAAGGAAAACACAAGAACGGTGGCGTTTCAGGTACCGGAGGAACTGTTCGAGCGCTTCAAGGAATACCTGAGCAAACACGGCATCAAGCAGAATGCTTTCTTCCTGGACTGCATCCAGCGGGCACTGGCAGAGGACGCCGAAGCAGCCGCGAACGAGTAAATACACCATGAGCCGCTGTCGGGATTTGCCCGACGGCGGTTTCGTTTTGGAGGATACCAATGTTTATCTACCCTGACAACTTAAAGGCAAAGCCCATGCTGTGGCTCTGGCTGCTGCGGGACATTGCCGTCATCGGCATCGGCGCACTGCTCTCTGTGCTGGCGCTGGCCCAGGGGCTGGGCATGGGCCTGCTGGTGATCACCGTGCTGTACGCCTTCCTCACCATTCAGGTGGAGGGTTCCAGCATCCTGGATTTCCTGCGAAGGGCCGCCTGCTTCCTCTTTCTCTGCCAGCAGTATTACGAGTGGAGGCTGGATCCATGATGAACCGCAAGAAGAAAAAAGAGTTGCGCCAGCGCCAGTCCACCCGGCAGCTCATGGGCATTGTGAAGATCACGCCCCACGGCATCCAGACGGAAGCCGGGGAGCGTGCTTTTTACCTGATTCGCCCGGACAACCTCTCTGTCCTCTCGCCGGAGGTGATCCGCAGCCGCATCCGCTCCCTGACGGTGCTGCTCAGTACCCAGCTCGTGCTGGAGATCCTTGCCCTGGACTCCCGTGAGTCCTTCCAGCGCAACAAGGAGTATTACCAACGGCGCATTGAGGAAGAAACAGTCCCGGAAGTACGGGAACTGCTGGAAAAGGACCTGGCACATCTGGACGCTATCCAGTTCTCCTCCGCCTCCTCCCGCGAATTCGTGCTGGCGATCCCATTGCATGAGAAAGCGGATGCGGGTGAAGGGGCTCTGCGGCAGCTGGAAAAGTCCATCTGCGACCATGGCATCCAGGTGCGCCTTGCCAATGAGCAGGACGTCAAGCGTCTTCTGGCAATCTACTACCAGCAGGACCTGACCACGGAATTCTTCCCGGATCACGACGGAGAGGAGTATGTGCATGGCTAAGAAAAAAGCAAAGAAGAAAAAGAAAGCACCGGAGCAGGCCCCGCGTCCGAAGGAATTTCTGGACATGATCGCGCCTGCCGCTGCAAAGTTCAACACGGACCATTTCATTCTGGGTGGGCGGTATCATGCGGCGCTGTCCCTGAAAAGCTACCCGCCTGTCACCGACGAGCTGGCGCTGCTGCGCTGTGTTGGAGATATGGGCGGCGTTAACCTGCGCCTGACGGCTCGTCAGGTCACGCCCACTGAGGAGGACGCCATCCTCCATGCCGCTGCCAACAAAAGCCGCATGGAGCGAAGTAATACCAACGACGTCAAGCAGAGCGTCACCGCGGAGGCAAATCTGCGGGACATGACGGAGATGATGACCAAGCAGCGCCAGGAGAAAGAGCCGCTCATCCACTGCGCGGTCTACATGGATATTACCGCCGCCGATACAGACAAATTGCGAACGGCGCGGGATACCATCTCAGCGCAACTCATCCGCTCTCGCATGGGCGCCGACCCGCTGACCCTGCGACAGAAGGACGGGTTCCTTTCTGCCAATCCCGCGGGCGGCGCCCAGCTCTCGAACTTTGCCGAGCGGGTGCTTCCCGCCAGGAGCGTTGCAAATCTGTATCCCATGAATTATTCCGGGAAAACAGATCCCAGCGGCTTCTTTATCGGACGTGACCGCTTCGGCTCCAACATCATCGTAGACCTGGACCGCCGCGCGCCTGACAAGACCAACGCCAGTGCCCTGATCCTCGGCAACACCGGCCAGGGCAAGAGCTTCCTTCTGAAGCTTCTGCTGTGCAATGTGCGGGAGACCGGCAAGAGCGTCATCTCTCTGGACTCCGAGCATGAGATGGAGGATGAGTGCAGAGGGCTGGGCGGCTGCTTCCTCGACTACCTCAGTGGGCAATACCGCATCAACCTCCTGGAACCCCGCTGCTGGGACGATGGCAGCGAGCCGGACGATTCGGACGCGCCGGCAGCATTTCACGGAACGCTGTTGGCACAGCACATCTCCTTCCTGCGGGACGTCTTCCGCGTCTACAAGGGCTTTGACACACCCCACATCGACACGCTGGAGCTGATGGTAGAAAAGCTCTATCAAAAATGGGGGATCTCCGACAGCACTGATTTTACGCGGATGCGTCCGGAGGATTACCCCATCCTCTCCGACCTTTACGAAGTCATTCATGACGCCTACGAGACCTATGACGCAGCGGATACCCTTTACCCGAAGGAGATGCTGCGGGATCTGCTGCTGGGACTGCACTCCATGTGCAAGGGCGCGGACTCCCGCTTTTTCAACGGACATACCAACATCGACGCGTCCAAATTCCTCGTATTCTGTGTCAAGGGCTTGGACAACGTGGCGGCGAACCTGCGGGACACGCTGCTGTTCAGCCTGCTGTCCTATATGTCTGACCAGCTCCTGACCGCGGGAAATTCCGTGGCTGCCATCGACGAGCTGTACCTCTGGCTCTCCAACACGACGGTGGTCACCTACATCCGCAATTGCCTCAAGCGCGTGCGGAAGAAGAATTCCGCCCTCATCCTCGCCAGCCAGAACCTGGAGGACTTTGACCAGCCGGGTATTCGGGAGTTGACTCGCCCGCTGTTCTCCATCCCCGTCCACCAGTTTCTGTTCAACGGCGGCAATGTGGATAAGAAATTCTTCGTGGAGAACCTCCAGTTAGAGGAGTCTGAGTATGCCCTCATTCGGGACCCCATGCGTGGATCGTGCCTCTATAAGTGCGGCAATGAACGCTACTTATTGCAGGTCCAGGCGCCGGAATACAAGAAGGAACTCTTCGGAACGGCAGGTGGCAGGTGATGGCTGTCCCTGCCGCGGCACTGGCAAAGGCCGCCGCTGCCGCACTCTCAGATGAGCAGATCCGGAAAAGGCTTGGCTGGATCATGGTGGCGCTCCTCTCGCCGTTGATCTTGACCCTCGCTTTTTTCTGCTCTCTGCTCTCCGGCAGCGTGGATCACAACAACTCCGCCGTGCTGCTCTGCTTCCGCGGTGGAGAGATCCCTGCCAGTACCCCTGCGGAATATGTGGCCTACATCGAAGAAATGCGCGACAGCTTTCAGCTGCTGGATGAGCTTATCAGTGCCGTCAATGAGATGACGGAGGGTGAAGATAGTCTTGACGAGATCCACGTCAAGGCTGTTTTTTACGCGCTGTACTTCGGCGAGGATGCTCCCAGCCGCCGCGCACACCGGCAGTTCGTGGACTGCTTTGTCACCTATGAGGAGCGTACCCGCACTGTGTCCGGTGAGGACGGTACGGACACAGAGGAGAACTACACCGTGGCGATTCCCATCACGGATATGGCGGAGGTCTATCGTAACATCGAAAGCGCCCTGCGACTGGAGATCGCAGAGGAGCAGAAAAGCAATGCCGACAGCGTCTACAACCTCATCCGCTACGGCGTCGCCGCCGGAACGGATGGCTGGATACCCGGCGCGGACATTCCCTTCATCGGCGCGGACGGCTTCTGCTCACCCATAGGGGCGGGATGGGAAAACCGCGTCACCTCTGAATTCGGCAGCCGCATCGACCCGATCACCCACAAGCCGAAGGGACACTCCGGCATGGATCTGGCTGTCCCCACGGGAACGCCTATCCGAGCGGCGCTGTCGGGGACAGTGACAGCCTCCAAGTACAACGCCGGCGGCTATGGCTACTATGTGATGATCGACCACGGCAACGGGCTCTCCACGCTCTACGGTCACTGTTCTAAACTGCTGGCGCGGGTGGGGCAGACCGTGGAGGCGGGCGACATCATTGCCCTCACCGGCAATACCGGACGCTCCACCGGTCCGCACCTGCACTTTGAGGTGCGCGTCAACGATGAGCGGACTGATCCGCGATATTACCTGCCAACAGATTGATATGAGCCCCTTTCTATGACGCTGCTGAATAAAAATTAAATGCGGGAAGCTGGCAAAGCTTCCCGCATAATAGAGTTTGTCTCTTTCAATTTTCAGAACACTTACATGTCCGCCCGTCAGTACGCGAAGAAATCAGAGTTACTTGCGGGGAGATACAGGCGCGAATTCCGTACTCCTTATTACATTCAGGGCAGTAATATTCTTCGCTCTCGTTATGTCCATCCTGAAGCTGAGTATCAACACGGAAAATGCATCCACAAAAGCTGCAGGTTTCATTAAAGGAGCGACCAGGGTATGAATGTCTTGCAGTATAGTCGTACATGATAAGATCCCCTTTCAGATTGGTATCAGAGATAGAAATAGAATTGTTATCATTTTACTGCTCAGGCGAAAAAAAGTAAAGTCACTTAAAACAGAAAAAAGAAGGAGTGTGACCAGTATGGCCTAAGGTCAACAGCTTGGTTGCCTGCCAAATATCTCCCTCTTCTGCATAGGAGGGAGCAATTCGGATATTGCGGTCTTCAGGGTCAATACTGTGTGGGAATGTAGCACCTGCGGGTGTGAATTTCACGCCGGCCTGTGCACACATGGAAACTGTTTTGGAGGCGCATCCCGGCATGGTGTTGAAGGAGAGAAAGTATCCACCCCGAGGTATGGTCCAGTCGGCAATGCCAAGTCCGCTTAGATTTTCCTCCAACACTTTTTCAACCAATTCGAACTTGGGACGCAAAATAGCTGCATGCTTTGCCATGTGGTTTCGCACGCCCGTGATATTGCGGAAATACCGTACCTGCCGCAGCTGGTTTAGCTTGTCCGGCCCAATGGTTGCGTATTTTAACGCCCCCCGCAAATCAATCAGGTTAGCGGGACTGGCGGCTACAGCGGAGATGCCGGCTCCGGGAAATGCCATCTTGCTGGTGGAGCAGAATTCGTAGACCAAATCCGGATTTCCAGCTGTGCGGCAGGCAGACAGAAGATCCAGTTGCTCGTCCTTGTCTTCCGGATAGAGGGTATGGACGCAGTATGCGTTGTCCCAGAAAATGCGGAAATCCGAAGCCTTGGGGCGCAGCGCGGCAAACCGACGTACTACGGCGTTGCTGAATACGATTCCGGTCGGGTTTTGGAATTTCGGCACACACCAAATGCCTTTTATGCTCTCGTCGCTGGACACCAATGCTTCAACCTTATCCATATCAGGCCCATCTTCGCGCAGGAGCACGGGAATCAACTGGAACCCAAAGTGCTCTGTCATGGCAAAATGCCGGTCATAGCCTGGAACCGGGCACAGAAATTTCCGATCCGGGACCTGTACCCAAGGCGTTCCACCCATAAGTCCGTCCAGCATAGCGTGGCTGAGAATGAAGTGCATCAGTGTCAGGCTGCTGTTTCCGCCTACCAGTACGTCCTCCCGCTGAACGCCCAGCAGCTCTGCCATCAGACGTTTGGCTTCTGGAATGCCGTCCAGGCCACCATAATTTCTGCAATCCATACCGCTTTCACTGTCAGTAACTGATCGGGGACCAAGCACACCCAGCATGTCCATGGACAGAGCCAACTGTTCCTTCCCGGGCTTACCACGGGATAAGTCCAAAGAAAGGCCCATCTCCTGGCACTGCTCATATTGGTCCAGGCATACCTTTCGTTCCTTTTTCAGTTCTTCGGAAGGCAGTTTTTTGTATTCCGTTTTCCGCCCCTTTTTCACTGCACAGCAGTTGACTTCTTCCTTTTTCCGCACTATACTGTTGGCCGGCCCAGATGCAAAATGTATTACTGATATATAGAACATATCAAATTAACATGGGGGAAACAGTGTGGGAGCGAACTATGAGTATTACCGGATTTTTTACTATGTGGCCAAGTATCAGAGCCTGACAAAAGCGGCCAATATTCTGTGCAGCAACCAGCCGAACATCACCCGCTGTATGAACAAGCTGGAGCAGGAACTGGGATGCCGTCTGCTGCTTCGTTCCAGCCAGGGCGTCACTCTGACGCCAGAGGGAAAGCGGCTTTATGAACATGTGGCTGTAGCTTGTGAGCATATCCGTGCTGCCGAGAAGGAGTTGTCCGGAAGCCGCAGCCTGGAAACAGGGAGCATTTCCATCGGAGCCAGCGAGACGGCTTTGCATGTGATGCTGCTGCAAAAACTGAAAGCGTTCCATGCCCTTTATCCAAACATCCGCCTGCGCATCTCCAACCACTCCACACCGCAGGCACTGGCAGCCTTAAAGAGCGGTTCGGTGGATCTGGCGGTGGTGACAACACCCACCGGCGCGTCTAAACCGCTTTCGGAACTTCCGCTGACGCCCTTTCAGGAGATTCTTGTAGGAGGCCCTGGATTTGCAAAATTGGCAGAGAGAAAGCTCACTCTTAAGAGCCTGCTGGAATACCCTTTGATCTGTCTTGGGCGCGAAACAATGACATATCGCTTTTATGAGCAGTTGTTTTTGAAAAAGGGCCTACCTTTTCAGGTGGATACGGAAGTGGCTACGACGGATCAGGTCCTTCCTTTGGTCAAAAATGATCTGGGCCTTGGATTCCTTCCGGAACCCTTTGCGGAAGAAGCTTTGGTGCGTGGAGAGGTTTACCGGATACCATTGGCGGATCAGATACCCAAACGGCAGGTTTGTATGGTAAAAGATTCCTCACGGACTCTGAGCATAGCCGTGCGAGAGTTTGAAAAAATGCTCTGTCAGCAATCCAATACAAAATGAAAGGATAATTCAGAGTGTGTGTATGTCACTCATAAAAAGAAGGTTGTTTTATGAATCAGACAATTTCAAAAATTCCAAGAGAAGAAGCGGTGGAGGCGATCTTCTCTAAAATTCTGCAATCACCAAATGCGTGTGCAAGACTCAGCGAGATATTTTATGAGCATCTGGACGATGATAACCGGATTCCTGATTCTGATCCGGAACAATTCGCAAAAATTTTCTTTTCAGCCTACGAGAATCAGGATATCAATGCCTTGCTGCTGGAAGTCTGCCAGCGAAGCATGTTTGATCTGCTGCGTGAAGCATATTTGATCCCCAAGCGGTTCAACGGAAAAGCAGGAATGAATCCGCTTCTGCTGACAGATGCGGATGGCGGCTTGATGGAGCAAGTCGTTACGGAAGAAGGAAAAGGCGTATCCCACCATGAGTTTGCAAAGTTTCAGGAGGTCCTGCAAAATCATCACTGCGCGCCTCGTTCCAGACTCTACTTGGCCGATGGGTTCGATATTATCCGCTCATATACAGAGCAGTTGAATATTGAAGAAAAACTCTGCAATCGCAGGCGAGGAATTCTGGCGCTGTATGCGCTTCCTGACACGGCTGCATTGGGGATGAGTGAAGCACAGGCCTACGCCATTATTTGGGACGCCTTTTGCTCCATTCAGAAAAGCGCACCTTCGTCAATGGTTTACTATGGGCAGGAGACTGGCTCAAAAGACGGCCAAAAATATGATGAGGTTGGAATCCTGCTCCCCATCCACGAATTTGAAAAGCAGATGCTGCATCATTTGGAGGAAGTAGATGGGATTGTGCTTTCCTGCAGGGAAAAGATGATAAAGCAGGCGGGGAAAGACAGTCTGCCGCTGTAATGGGGAGAATCACAGATGAAAAAGGCCAAACAAATGTCGGAATCCATACGCCTTGGGATGCTTCTGGCCGTATCCGGTGGTTTTATGGACGCCTATTCATATATTGAGCGTGATCATGTATTTGCCAACGCACAGACCGGCAATATGCTGCTGCTCGGTGTGAATTTGTCCGAGGGAAACTTTCAGATGGCCATGCACTATTTTTTCCCTGTGTTTGCCTTTGCACTGGGGATTTCATTGGCGGAGCTGGTACATGTGGGCAAAAATCGGTTCTTGCACTGGCGGCAAAGCGCAGTCTTGATTGAGGCAGTCATCCTTGCGGGAGTCGCGTTTTTCCCGCTTTCCATGAACCTGTTGGCCAATTCCTTGACTTCTTTTGCCTGCGGAATTCAAGTGGAGAGTTTCCGAAAGATTCGTGGAAATAGTATCGCAACGACCATGTGTATCGGGAATATGCGAAGTGGGACGCAAAATCTCTGCAACTACTTTCAGAGCAAAGATATTGAATATCTCCGGAACGCCGTTTTATATTTTGGAATTATCCTGTGCTTTGTCATCGGCGCAGTAATAGGAAATTTTTCTATTCAGCTCTTGCATGAAAAGGCAATTCTTTGCTGTTCCGTCCTGCTGGTTTTGTCTTTTATCATGATGTTCATTGACTACGAGAAAGGGCAAAACAGCATATTCTGAGAAGGACTTTGAAAACTGAAAATCATGGTTCATCAAACCGACAGAGAATGAATGAAATCGAGCCGCGGAGTATTTCCTGACTGCTTTGGCAGAGCTCATCTGTTTACCGGTACCTGCAAGAATTCAGAGCGCGTCGCAAAACCATTTCTCGCTTTCCTTGGCCTGTGTTAGTGTTATACAAAACGTTGGAATCAGACAGGGCGGAAAGGACGAGTCGCTGCGGCCACCTCTGAATCTGCTTCATTTTTATGGGATAGAACCCGCGTTTCTTTGTGCTAAACACGGATTAAAGGAAGTGATTGGATGTTTGAATTATTGGAAGATGAAAACATCGACCCTGAGCTGCTGCGGGAACTCAGAGCCTTTCGGGAGGCGTATCCTCTGCCGGATTCCCTGCGGGACAGGGTTCCGATGCCCCTCTATCACTATTACGGAAAGGACATCTGGGAACAGGCCGCCGCAGCCCTGCTGTGTGGCAAAAACCTGCTGCTGGCCGGCGGGAAGGCCACCGGCAAAAACGTCCTGGCGGAAAACCTGGCCGCAGTGTTCGGCCGTCCGGCCTGGAACGTTTCCTTCCACGTCAACATGGACGCCGCCGGCCTCATCGGCATGGACACATTTGAAAACGGGCAGGTGCGGTTCCGTCCCGGCCCTATCTATCAGTGCGTGAAGTACGGTGGCTTCGCCATTCTGGACGAGATCAACATGGCGAAAAACGAAGCTCTGGCCGTGCTGCACTCGGCGCTGGATTTCCGCCGGGTCATCGACGTACCGGGCTATGACCGCATCCCTATGGAGCCTTCCACCCGGTTCATCGCCACCATGAACTACGGCTATGCCGGCACCCGGGAGCTGAATGAGGCCCTGACCTCCCGGTTTGCTGTCATTCAGATGCCCACCATCAGTCCGGAGAACCTGGACCGGCTCCTGGCAGGACAGTTCCCCTCTCTGAAAAAGAAGTACCGGGAACAGTTCGCCCAGCTCTTTTTCGAGCTTCAGAAGAAGTGCGAGAGCGCCGAGATCTCCACCAAGGCCTTGGACCTCCGGGGCCTGCTGGACGCGCTGGATCTCATGCGCGCAGGCGTCCCCGTCGTGGCGGCTCTGGACATGGGAATTACCAACAAGGCCTTTGACAGCTATGAACAGGGCCTGATCCGTGATACCATGGCCCTGCGGATATCTCCCCGCCTCACCCGTGCCCAGCTGTTCGAGGGATAAGACCATGCTGACACAGCATTACAGCGCCCAGCAGCGCCGGGCGCTGAACCAGATCTGGACCGCCGCCGGACAGTACGGCTTCGACCCGCTGTTCATGGCCCTGCGCAGCGACGGGACGCCGGACATCTATATGAACTGCATCGTGGGCTGCGTCCGGAAATGGTACGGAGCGGACATGCCCCGGGCGCTGTTCGGTGCCTGGGCGGAGGATCGCCGTCAGGCCATGCTGGACGATCTGGCGTGGCTGGCGCTGGAGAACGCCGTCTTTCAGCGGGAGCTGCCGGAACGGCCCATTCTGGCGGAGGCCCGCCGGGCCCACGCGGAGGATTTCTTTGCCGGGGAGTACCAGCTCTCCCGGCAGGAGTGGATGGCCAAGAACCAGCTGGTCTACACCATGCAGGCCGCCCGGTGGAAAAGCGTGCTGGGCCAGCGCCCGCCGGTGATGACGCCCTGGGAGCGGAATCTGTCCGACGCTCTGCGCTGCGGTGGAGAGCTGGACGGCGCCGCGCTGGCCGGTGCCATTCGGAACGCCTTTGCCCAGTCAGGGCTGTTTGATGGAACAGCCCGGTCCAAAACGGCCCTCCACCTGCACTTCGACGGCAAATGGGCCTCCGCCATGACAAAGTTTCTGCCCACGGAGATCGTCCACACCGACATGCTGACGGTGGGACACTCCAGTGCCGCCGGAGCCGGAGGCGGGCCGAAGCTGGATGTGCGCCGGGCAAAGCTACGGCTGAATGAGAACGCCGAGACGGACCGGCAGTACATCGAGAGTTGCTTCGGCCGCTCCCTCTATCCCCCGGAGGAACTGGCGGCGGCGGAGCAGCAGCTCTGTACCGGCAGTCATCTGGGCTGTCATCTGTGGTTCACGGCGGGTGCCCCGGACCCGGAGCACGCCCGCAGCGGGGACTCACGGCGGCTGACAGAGGAAGCCACCGTGCAGGCCCGCCGGAACCGGGAGGCTTTCAACAGAGACAGCAGTCTCCATCAAAACGCCATCCTGCGGCTGACAGAGCAGATCCGCAGCTGCATTCAGGTCCACAGCCAGACCGAGACGGAGACGGCCCGCAGCGGCCGTCTGGACAGTCCCCGGGCCTGGCGGGCGGCGGTACTGGAGGACCGTCAAGTCTTCCTGCGGGACATCAGCGCCCACCGGCCCGGATTCTCCGTGGACCTGCTGCTGGACGCGTCCTCCTCCCGGCTCCACTGTCAGGAGGCCATCGCCGCTCAGGGCTATATTCTGGCGGAGAGCCTGCAGCGATGCAGCATCCCGGTACGGGTCACCAGCTTTTGCAGTCTCCGGGGCTACACGGTGCTGCGGGTGCTGGAGGGCTTTGCCGACAAAAACGGTAGTGAGAAGATCTTCAACTACTTTGCCTCTGGCTGGAACCGGGACGGACTGGCCCTCCGGGCGGCGGGGGATCTGCTGAGAAGCGCACCGGAGGAGCGTCATCTTCTTCTGCTGCTGACGGACGCCAGTCCCAACGACAGCCACCGTATCCCGCCGGACGGGAAGCATCCCTTCGGCTGTGATTATGGGGACCGAGCCGCCGTGGAGGACACCGCCCGGGAGGTCCGCTCGCTGCGGCGGAAAAGTGCCCGGGTGGCGGCGGTCTTCATGGGAGAGGATATGAGTGTCCCCAGCGCGGAGGAAATTTACGGAAAAAACCTGGCCCGCATCCGCAGCATGGACCAGCTGGCTGGTGCGGCAGGCGCCCTGATCCGCCGGGAAATTCAGGATCTCTCCGATTAGATATCAGGCGAATGACGAATGGTACATTCAATTTGAATGGAAGGAGTATTTAATGTGGCATTTTTTGAGAAGAAATCTACTGTTTTTAGGAAACAGGACAAGGCTGGCTGGCTTTCTGCCAAAGAGACGCTGAAAACCGCCGGCATCCGGGGAATCCGGGCTGGACGATACGATGTGGAGCCGCCTGTCTGCGGATGCGGCGCCAAGCTGGACCCCAGAAATTTCGGCGCAAAAGGTCCTATCGACCGCAGCATGTATTTTATTGAGGTGCCGTTGGAGGAGGTGGAACGGGCCAGAGCATTGCTAAGTGTTTCTGAGGGCGTACCGCAGTCATGAGAAAACACTTCTGCGTTGGACAGCAGTCTTTACATGCTTCGCTTATGGCTAAAATTTTATGGGTTTTTCCAATTACAAATAAAAAAATTTTACATTGTGTATTGCATTTTCGAAAAGAGCGACTATAATATCCTGCTGTGTGAATAGATTGTTTATTCACAAACAATCTGTGCAAATATTAAGGGAGGAATCTATATGGTCAGTTTTCTAATTTGTCTGGTACTCCTGATCGGTGGTTACTTTACATACGGTAAAGTCATCGACAACACTCTGGGTCCGGACGACCGCGAAACTCCCGCTGTCCGCATCAACGACGGTATCGACTACGTCGTTATGCCCCAGTGGAAGCTGTTTCTGGTGCAGCTGCTGAACATTGCGGGCCTTGGTCCCATATTCGGCGCAATGCAGGGTGCTCTGTGGGGCCCTGTGGTGTTCCTGTGGATCACCTTCGGAACCATCTTCGCCGGCGGCGTTCACGACTACTTCGCCGGTATGCTGTCTGAGAGAAACGACGGTGCTTCCATCTCGGAGATCTGCGGCATCTATCTGGGCAACGGCATGAAGACCGTCATGCGTGTCTTCAGTGTCGTTCTGCTGGTGATGGTGGGCACCGTATTCGCCGTCGGCCCCGCCGGCCTGATCGTCACCCTGTTCCAGAACAGCGGCTTCACCGGCATCGTAACCAGCAAGGAGTTCTGGCTGTGGATCATTCTGGTCTACTACTTCATCGCCACCTTCATCTCCATCGACAAGATCATCGGCAAGATCTATCCTCTCTTCGGCATCTGCCTGATCATCATGGCTGTGGGTGTCGCCTTTGGTATCTTTACCAATCCCGCTTACACCATTCCCGAGCTGTGGACCCACTTCTACAACATGCATCCCAGCGGAACGCCCATCTGGAGTTTCATGTTCATCACCGTGGCCTGCGGTGCCATCTCCGGTTTCCATGCCACCCAGTCTCCTCTGATGGCCCGCTGCATGAAGTCCGAAAAGCAGGGCCACATGGTATTCTACGGCGCCATGGTCTGCGAGGGCATCATTGCTCTGATCTGGGCCGCCGCCGGCTGCTCCATCTATGAGGTCACCGGCGGTCTGAATACCGGCCTCCAGGCCGCTCTTGCCAACGGCCAGTCCGCCGCCATCTATGACGTCTGCGTCAAGACCATGGGCGGCGTGGGTATTGCCCTGGCCATGCTGGGCGTCATCGCCTGCCCCATCACCTCCGGCGATACCGCTTTCCGCAGCGCCCGTCTGACCCTGGCCGACTGGTTCAAGATCAATCAGGACAAGTTCCAGAAGCGTCTGGTCCTGTGCGTGCCCCTGCTGCTGGTGGGCGCATTCGTGGGCCATCTGGACTACTCCATCGTCTGGCGTTACTTCAGCTGGACCAACCAGACCCTGGCTATGATCGTCCTGTGGGCCGCCAGCATGTATCTGTTCCATCAGAAGAAGAACTTCTGGGTTACCGTGGTGCCCGCCACCTTCATGAGCGCCGTGTCCTGCACGTACTTCCTGCTGGGCAATGAGTGCCTGGGCCAGTTCCTGAACAGCAAGGACGCCGCTGGCGCCGTCATCTACAACACCGCAGTGGCGTATCCCGTCGGCATCATCTTTGCCGCCGTGCTGCTGTTCATCTTCCTCCGCACCACCAAGAAGCAGGCTGCCAAGAAGTAAATCTTCCCACCAGTCTCTTCCAGAAACACAACGGCCTGCCAGCCGCTGCCCCACAACAGCGGCTGGCAGATTTTTACCAAAGGCCCACAGGGCTTTTCCGGACGGAGACGCCTCGGGCGCCTGGAGGTTTTTGCCATGATTTTCAAACCGACCCCCCTCGGACCGGTTCATCTGGACCCCTCAGAGCTGGCCGCGGACAAGAAGAACTGCCGCCACTTCGGCCCCTGCGGCGTGGGAGAGAAGGCCCTGTACCTGAATAGCTTCTATTTTGACCGCCGGTACTATCTTCCCTACGGCTCCATCACCCGCGTCTTCAAGCGGGTGGCCATGAGCAAGGGCGGCTTCTCCAAACGGGGCGTCTTCGCCTCCATCCCCTATCTAGTGGTGGAGTACGACGGCGGAAAGCAGAAGCAGTGCAATTTCAAATACGAGGAGCAGGTGGACCAGTTGCTGGCCTGTCTGGAGAAGACCCATCCGGAGATCAAGCTGGTCAGCGCCGATGTGGAAAAGCGCCTGGCGGAGCGGCAGCGGAAGCTGGCCGCTCAGAAGAAGCCAGACATCTCCTCCCAGGCCCGGAAGAACATCCAGTCCCTCCAGGACGCCGCGGGCTATCTGGACAAAAAGCCGGAACTGGCCCTGGAGCTGAGTCAGTCCGCCCGGCGGAAACGGGCCTATCTGTGCAGCAATCCCAGCTACCGCTGGGCGGCGCTGGCCATCACACTGATGGGCGTGGCCGCCCTGGTGTACGGCGTCTATCTTTTTACCCAGCATCGCGGCTTCGCGGTGTACTTCACGCTGTTTGGCCTGGCGGCCATCTTCATGTTCTCCGGAGCCAGTATCTTGCCCACCGCCCGGAACAACAGGGCAGCCATCATGGACCGGGCTCGGAAGGCCCAGCAGGCCATGGAGGGGTACATCAGCTTCTACCATGACTTCCCCTTGCCCGCCCGGTACGCCCATCCCATCGTACTGAAACGGATGCAGCGGGCCATTGAGGACGGCCGGGCCATCTGGCCGTCGGACGCGCTGGAAGTGGTGAAACAGGACCTGAAGGCCCTGAATTCCAGCGTGGAGGTGGACCAGGAGGAGTACGATGAGGTAGTAGCAATCAAGGCTCTGTTTCTCAATGAGAATTACCAGTAAAATATTTAGCGATCATTCACTGAAAAGGGTCCCGATATCTGTCAGAGAGGCTCCGTGAAAGTGGCTTAGAAAACACCGCGGATAGGAATCCAAAAGGAGGTTCCTATCCGCGGTGTTTGTGTTGGATGCCCAATTTTTTGTTCTTTGGGAGCAGAGTGGAATGCTAAGCAATAAGCGATTATAATGGATCGCATCTCCCATCTGGCGGCTACTTGCTCTTCAAAGCAGAGAATACTGGTTGTGGCTTTCATTGAGTTGTTGCTTTCCCAAGAATGTACCGACTAAAGAAACATGGCATTCCAAATGGGGATGTCATGTTTCTTTCCTTTTCAGGTAGTTAAGCACTGCAAGAATCATATCCCGAAGAAAAAGTTGCTCGCTTTTTCTGGAAAGTACAGAACTTGGTAGCTGATCTTTGCGGTACTGCTGCTCTTGCTCGGCATTATTGTCGTGGTTCAGGGAATCAGAAAGCTGACGGAAAAGGATAACGGAAAACCGACTGCAAAGCAGACGGAAGACGTTCACCTGTCATAACATGCTTCCCATCATGGGGAATGCCGCTCAGATGTATGGAATGTCTGAGCGGTGTTCTAATGATCGAAGAAAAACGGCAAAATTCATTTGTTGTTTTGTACAGAATACAGATTGAAAATGGGACAAAAAGGACTAAGATAGCATGATGCGAATAGAACCGCACGTTTTTTTGTATCAGAAAGGAAGTCTTGATTTTGTCCTATCGTTATTTAATAGATCTGGCCCTGATCCTCTTGAGCACCAAGCTGCTGGGGCTGGTAACCCAGCGGTTTCAGATGCCTCAGGTGGTAGGTGCGCTGCTGGCGGGCCTGGTTCTTGGCCCCGCGGGGCTGAATATCCTCTCAGAGACGGAGTTCCTGTCTCAGATCAGTGAACTGGGCGTCATCGTTCTGATGTTTTCCGCCGGCATGGGAACGGACATTCAGGAACTCAAGCACAGTGGAAAAGCCGGCTTTTTCGTGGCCCTGCTGGGCGTACTGGTCCCGTTGGCCATGGGCACAGCTCTGGCCTGGGGTGCTGCCAAAACGGGAATGATCGAAAGCAACAGTTTCCTGGAGAACGTATTTGTGGGCACGGTTCTTACCGCCACCTCCGTCAGCATCACTGTAGAGACTCTGAAGGAGATGGGAAAGCTGGAGACCAAGGCGGGTAATACCATATTGCTAAACCACGGCCGATTTTTTTACATTCTCTTTGCCAACGTCGTTAGTTTATTCTACGTTGAAACTTATCTTGCCCATCAATCCAATGCTGCCCCCTCTTGTTGTATAGAGCCATCAGGTGCAATAGCGAAAGGAACGATCCGTCAGAATACGCGCAAATATCAATCCAAGCGGCAGGGCGACGATGATTAGCATAGCAGAGGCGAACCAAGAAGCGGAGACGGATAATGACATCGTACCAAGATTATAGACGGCACGATATAGATAGAGGCCCGGCACCATAATGACAATGGAGGGAACAGTAATAGAAATTCTGGGATATCCCAGCCGTTTTTTTAGGAGAGATGCCATAATGCCGGCAACCATCGAGCCGAGAATTGTGTGTTGCTGATGAAGGAGGTGACGGATGAATGAACGGCAAGGAGAAAACCAACGGTTCTCTGGCAATGGCACCAAGAGTCATCACGATTCCTGCCACCAGCCAGGAGAACCAACGGAAACTCCGCGTGGCAGCCTATGCCCGTGTCAGCTCCAACTCCGAAGATCAGAAACACTCCTTTGCCGCGCAGAATGCTTACTACTCCAAACTCATCACGGATAACCCCGACTGGGAGCTTGCGGATGTCTATGCCGACAAGGGCATCACCGGCACCTCCGTAGAAAAGCGTAAGGACTTCCTGCGAATGATGGAGGACTGCCGGAAAGGGCGAATTGACCGCATCCTCGTGAAGTCCTCCTCCCGCTTTGCCAGAAACGCCAAGGAAAGTCTGGAGGCGGTGCGGGAGTTGAAAGCACTGGGCGTCAGCGTATACTTTGAGGAGCAGAACATCGACACCGCCCAGGCCTCCGGTGAGATCCTAACAGCCATGTTTGCAGCGCTGGCACAGCGAGAGAGCGAAGCCATCTCGGAAAGAATGCGCTGGAGCTATCAGATGCGGATGCAAAAAGGGGAGTTCAATACCTGCCAGGCACCGCTTGGATTCCGACTGAATGGACGAGCGTTGGAGATCATCCCAGAGGAAGCGAAAATCGTTCGTAGAATATTTGTGGAGTACCTCTCCGGCAATAATTCCCGCGAGATTGCACGGGAACTGAATAAAGACAATACATTGGGGTTGATCTGGAATCATAAAACAATAGATTATATCCTGCAAAATGAGCGGTATGCAGGTAATGCACTGCTTCAAAAGAGATATGCCTCGAATACTCTTCCATCTAAGATGATATATAACCATGGGGAGAGACCCCAATACTTTGTCTCTGATATCAACGACACCATTGTGCCGAAGGAAGTATTCGACAAGGCGCAGACCTTGCGTAAGGAACGAAATGTCTTGCAGGGACAGGTACACAGTAAAATGTCCAGCAGAATGCGATGTGCCTGTGGTTCCCGTATCCGGGCAAAGCGAATCCATTCCCTGTGGTACTGGGTGTGTTGCAGGCACGATGAGGAGAGAACCTGTTCTCTCATGCCAATTCAAGAGATGCAGGTTGAACAGGCATTTCTGAGACTGTATTTCAAACTTATGCTGCACCTGATGCGCGGGCAGATTTTCGAGCTGGAGGGATACCGCTTCTTCACCATGGGCGGTGCCAGGAGCCACGACATTGAAGATGGCATTCTGGAGCTGGACGATCCAAATTTTGAACGTAAGCTCCTGATGCTGCGGCGAAAGCCAAGGGCGCGATTCCGTATCAACCACATATCATGGTGGGAGCAGGAATTGCCCTCCGATGAGGAATATGCTGAAGCCAGACGGAATCTGGGTCGGTGCGGTTGGCAGGCGGACTACATCATCACCCACTGCGCCCCTATCAGCACAGCTATGATGGAATCCCGCCACAACGAGGCGGATGAGTTGACCGAATTCTTCCAGGAAGTCAAAGAAAAAGCCGAGTATTCCTACTGGCTGTTTGGGCATTACCATGACAACCGAGCCATTGATTCAAAGCATATCCTGCTCTGGGAGCAGATCGTGCAGATCATCTAAAATAAGGCCGCAAAGGAAAGAACGGCAGCAGCTTGCCGTTTTTTCCTTTGCGGCCTTCAGAAATGGAAAGAGGTGCGAAAACATGGAAACCATTGCGTTTGAGGTAAAGATTGTAAAACGCCGGACGATTCGTATTATGCTGACAGGAAGGATCATTGGGTGCCCACTATACAGTTATGGCACAGCAACTGGTGGGGCTCTTGATTTGCCATACAATGTTCCACTTGACTTCTGAAACGAAAACGGATATGGTGCCGTCTAATAGGATGAAGCAGCTTCAAGTACCGGGGGAAAAACTATGGAACAAATCGAAACAAAGAAAGCTCAGTTTTCAGCCGCCATGGGAGACCAGCAGATCATTCAGCTGTTCTTTCAGCGGTGTGAGGAAGCCATTACCCAGACCCAGAAGAAATATGGTGCGCTGTGCCGCAGTGTGGCCCAGCGGCTCCTGACTGACCCCAGGGACACGGAAGAGTGTGTCAGTGACACCTACCTTCGTGCCTGGAATGCCATCCCGCCGGAACGCCCCCGCTCTCTGCGGGCCTATCTGGCCCGCATCACCCGGAATCTGGCATTGGACCGCTATAATTACAATACTGCCGCCCAGCGCAGCACCGCCCTCACCGACGCTTTTGAGGAATTGGAACCCTGGATCGTTGCCGGACAGGGTGATCCGGACACAGAACTGGATGCATCAGAGCTGCGCCGGGTGCTGAACGGCTTCCTGCGCCGTCAGAGCGCTGAGGCCCGCGTGTTCTTTTTGCGCCGCTACTGGTATGGAGAGAGCATCCGGGAGATCGCGGAAGAATGCTGTGTCAGCGAAGCAAAGGTTAAGACATCCTTGTTCCGCACACGGGAACGGCTGCGCACGGAACTGGAACAGGAAAGGATCAGACTATGAATCAAACTCGTTTTCAAAAATGGATGAACGCCGTGGACGATGACCTGCTGGAGGAAGCTCAGCAGCCTATGAAAAAGAGACGGTCCTGGCTGTACAGAGCCGGGGCGATTGCCGCCTGTCTTGCAGTAGCTGTAACTGCCATCACCCTGTCCCACCGAGGCACCGACCAACCGGCCATGATCGCAAACCCCATGCACGAATCCAGCGCAGCTGAGTTTCAGCAGCTGGGATACTCCATCCCCCTGCCGGACAGTGCCTCCGGCACCTCCTACTACCTGATCGACACAGGGGCAAGCGACAAGCAAATGGCCGAAGTCAATTTTGAACAAGGCGGGCAGACGTACTACTGCCGTGCCTTAAAGGCAGAGCAGCCCCAGGACATCTCCGGTATTTATGCTGACTGGACGGAGAGCCTGGACTGGAGCGGCGAAGATGTTTCCGTCCAGCTGCGCAAGTCCGAGGATGCGGCCTGGGTGGGCTGGTATGCTCCGGAGGCCGAGGTGCAGTGGTGTGTTGCCGGCGGCAGCGATGCCCAGGTGCTGCTGGACGCCGCCCAAACCATTGTGGAGAAGCTTGGGTACGTCATGCCGCTGTATCCGATGGAAAGTGTGGAGGACGCCTTTGCCGACGGCGGATACTCTGTGGACTTCACGGCAGCGGACCTTGTCAAAACCGGGGATGGGTATTCCCTGACCGCGGAGATCTATGACTATGACCGCTATGAACTGGAAGATATTCAGGGTTTGAAAGAAGGCGACCAGATCCAGGTCTGTCGGAAGCCGGTGACCGTTGAGAGCATCCGGCGGGATAACGGCACCGTCATCATCAACGGCGGCATCGAAAGCGGCGGCGTAGAGCTGATTGAGGATGACGGTCTGTACCGCACCTACGCAATGGATGACCATCCGATCTACTATGATCTGGGAACGATCACCCTGCCCGTATCCACTGACTGCACCTTTGAGGACCACGCCGACCTGGAACAGGAACCTGATGGCCTGGTTTATGA
Organism: Dysosmobacter sp. Sow4_B12; assembly: GCF_052116665.1. Taxonomy (NCBI): domain Bacteria; kingdom Bacillati; phylum Bacillota; class Clostridia; order Eubacteriales; family Oscillospiraceae; genus Dysosmobacter; species Dysosmobacter sp. Sow4_B12. Next base: position 41,179 of record NZ_JBQKKR010000006.1, read on the forward strand.
GTACGAGGACGTCCCTGCGGCTATTCAGGCCAGCGAAACGCCCTTCAACTGCTACAACACGGTCATCACTGTCCGGCAGGAGCAGGTGGTGCAGATCATCCGCTATTGGATTCCCTGATGGGTCGACATATAGAATCGAGGTAACATGATATGATTCAGAAAGAAAAATACAACGCAAAAAAGATACTTGCCCTGATCCTGTCTCTCGCCTGCGTGACAGGGCTGCTGGCCGGGTGCGGCCGACAGAACACCAGTGAAGGAAAAGCTGACGGAAGCTCCTTGGAAGAACAAACATCCGACACCTGGTATGAAATTGATCAGGAAGCAGGCATTCTGACCGTCCGCCTTCCCGCCGAAAAGGAAGGATTCATTTGGGACTTTACCATCGACGACACCACCCTGTTGGAACTGGTCACGGAGGAGGACGATGACGGCACCTTTGTTGCCAGCTTCCGGGCGCTGGGAGACGGCGAGACAGTTGTGTCTTTCACCTATGCCAGGGATGATGCGCTGGAGGAAATCCGGGCGCTGAATGTTACCTGCAAGGATGGAAAAGTAGCCGACGTCTCCAACGCTTCCGTTATGCCCATTAGTGGGCAGGATGATCCGGAGATCACAGACCTTCGAAACAGCAACAGCATCCCCATGATTATGAAGGAACACAGCGCGGTGACCTGCGTCTCCGAGACCTGGGACGGGGAGAACAACTGGCAGAATAAGACTGTCCGTCAATTTGTCAGTTCCGATGGCCGCCTGTGGTATGACTACGAACAGTACGATGATGCTGACCAGGTCGTATACTGCGAGGCGGGATACATCAACGACAACCTTCCCGGTGCCCTGTATACCTGCGAAAAAGACGGTCTGAAAACGATGACGCTGTGCCCGGCGTCTGAGTATGAAGCCATGGTGTCTGACCGCTGGCTGGCGCGTCAGCCGTATGACTATGAGACCGTGGCGGACAAGACCGACAGCACAGAGTATGGAACCACCACCCTGACCGCCGCCAGGCAGAATGGTCTGACAGGGATCAACAGCGAGGTCATTTACTTTATCGACGATGCGACCGGCCTCATCACCGGCATGGAGGTGACGGAGCATAGTGCAGAGGACGGCAGCGTAGTCTCCGTGACCCGCAGCAATATTCTCTACGATGAACCCCGGCTCATGGAGGAGCAGGCGGCTATGAATATTCTGTTCCCGGAGGACGCCTGCTATCTGAACGTGGTTATCAATCCCGGAAAAGAGAATTCCGAGGAACAGACTTTCCAGGTGGATAAGTCCACGGAGGTGGAATTTGATGCCATGGAGGGCTATCAGCTGTATTTCGATTACGATTGCACCCAGCCGATGGACTGGATCGACGTGGGCCAGAACAAGCTGACTGTCTATGTCACGGTAGATCCCGCAAAATGAGCAAACGGTTTTGCTGGCTTTCCGAAAGGACCTACCGCTGATGGCTCCCCTTCAATGTGGAATCCGAACAGCGACTGTGCTATAATAAAACAAATTACGTAGCGGGAGGCACACTATGGCCATTGAAAACGGCGAATGGATCATGCGGGGAATGGACTGGGACGATCCCAGTCGAATCCGGAGCTGGGAGGAACTGATTGACTGGATCAACGAGATTGGTTTCCTTCCGCTTTTCAAAAACGAGATCCACGGATTTTCCGCAGAGGAAAACACCTCCGACCTCTATTGGTGGACGGGTGATGAGGAGCAAGATCCGTGGGAATGGCGTGAGCTCATCGCCCGGAGTGGTCAGGTGGCCTACGGCAAATTCTTTGGAAAGAAAGCTGGCTTTATCTCAAAGGAGTGGTTCCCTCATTTTGCGAATTACCGGCGGGATGGCTATGACTTTGACAGCCGCTGGGATGAAGAATTGACCAGTATGCGCTGCAAGTGCGTGATGGACCAATTTGAGAATAAGGATGAACTTTTCTCTTTTGAACTGAAAAGGCTTGCGGGTTTCGGCAAGGAAGGCGCGAAGAACTTTGAAGGGACCGTGACAGACCTTCAGATGCAGAGCTATCTGCTGATCCGTGACTTCCGCAGACGCATCAATAAGAAGGGATTGGAATATGGATGGCCTATCTCTGTCTATTCAACGCCGGAGGCACTATGGGGCTATGAACACATCTCTTCCGCATATACCATTGCCCCGGCAGAATCCGGAGAGTTGATCTATCAACAAGTGCGGAAGAACTTCCCGGAGGCGGAGATACTGGAATTGGACGCCGTATTGGGATGATTCTGTGATCCCACACGATGCGGGCATACTAATGGCAATCCCCGCCTTGCGATAAGTTTTCTTAGTCAGACAGGAAGTTTCTGATCTTCCGAATCGGATTCGCTCCGCAAGATTCCGATTCGGGTGATAAACAAAAATATCCGGATTGGAGCCACCTGACAGAAAATCCCCGAAATCATGCGATTTCGGGGATTTTTCTTACTTTTTCGGCCGAAACGGTGTGGGTCAAAATGTGGGTCAACCGCCTGACCCACACCGTGACCCACACGTAGAAATGTGTGGAAAGGTTTAGAAAGCACAGGGCAGGAAGTTCCGCCTTCCTGCCCTGTATTTTTTGCTCTTTTGTGCTCACATGACCTGCTCCATGAAGTTGCCCATGGTTTCCGCTGCTTCGTCCTGCTTCTGTCTGGTGGCGTGGGTGTAGGTGCGGAGGGTGAATCCGGCGTCGTAGTGGCCCAACATACTGGATACCGTCTTGATATCCACGCCGTTTTGCAGTGCCAGGGTTGCAAAGGTATGGCGGAGGTCGTGAAATCTGATGTGTCCCAGCCCGGCATCCTTTAGAATCTTCTTGTGAAGGTTGACCACGGAATCCGGGTAGTACATTTCGCCAGTGATAGGGGATGGGAACATATAGGGGTTGCCTGGGTGCTTTTCATGTTCCTGAATCAGCAGGTCTACCGCCATCTGAGGGATGGAGACTTTTCGGACGGAAGTCTCCGTCTTGGGACAGGATAGGGTGAGTTCTCCGTTTGGATTCTTGATGTACTGCTTGCTGAGCGAGATGGTGCGGTTTTTAATATCCAGGTCGGACCATAGCAGTGCTACCAGCTCCCCCCTTGCGCAGGCCGCTGACCAGCTCCAGATAGAACATGGGCAGAAGCCCTCTGGCGTCGGCAGCGTCGAGATAGGCCAGGCGTAAAATTTTGTGTAAGCGATTTTCGACAAAGTCAAGAATGGTGCTGGAAAGCAGGGCAGATTCTGGCCTGAATCCCTTGTTTACCGAAAGTCATGGCGGCCAGAACGGTATGTGCGCCGGCACGGCGTGAATGCCGTACTGGCTGCCGTGGCATACTAGGACAAGGGAGCCAGCCTATAGCCCGGTCGGCGAACATGATCTCCAGCTGGCTGAGCACCAAATCCCAGTTTTTCCACACATGTCGTATATTTGGAGCAAGGGCGGTGATGGATACGAAGCAGGAAGAACTGTCTTACAAGCGGAAAAAGCAAATGGCGGAGTCCCTAAAAAAGCTGATGGCGCAGAAGTCCCTGCAGAAGATCACCATTTAGGAGATCGCGGATGACTGCGGTATGAACCGCTATACATTTTATTATCATTTCAAGGACATCTACGACTTGCTGGCCTGGATGTTCCAGGAGCAGGCGCTGTCCTTGATCCGGAAAAGCGACAACTGCCTCACCTGGCAGGACGGTTTTCAGCTGTTTCTCCGCACCATCCGGGAAAACAAAGAGGTCTGCAAGTGCGCCCTCAACAGCCTGGGACAGGAGGCGCTGCGGAATATGTTCTACCAGGAGGTGACGCACTTGATGGGCTTGTTCCTGGCGGACATCAAGGGCAAGCACCAGGTCTCGGAGAACTATCAGAGCTTCCTGGGAGATTTTTATATCGCGGCCCTCAGCGGCACCGTGATGGAGTAGGTCCGCCGGGATATGGACCTTTCCGAGGAGACCATGATGAATTATCTCCGCTTGATCTTGGACCGCCAGATGGAAGAGGCCTTCCGGCGGGCGGAGCAGGAAGGCGTCTGGCCGGCAGCCGGCACCCTGCCGCGGGAGGCTTTCATGAATATCCGAAAAAATCGCCGTCCGGCGTAGCCGGACGGCGGTTTTTAGCGCTGGAAGGGGCGGTGGTAAAACGGCCGCAGGGGCCTCGTGTACGCACTGGCGGGGAATTGGCGTCAGATCACATAGTCGTTGCCAGCGGCATCCCGGTGCATCAAGTCGGCAATGGTGACACTGTCCAAATACCCGTTGATGACCCTGTCCAGCCCCTGCCACAGGGGAAGGGTCCGGCACTGCGCCATCCGCGGGCAGGCATCCGCGTCCTGCCCCAGGCAGGCCACCGGCGCCAGGGATTCCTCCGTCAGCCGCAGGATCGTGCCGACGGTGTACTGCTCCGGCGCTTTCGTCAGCTGATAACCGCCGCCCTTGCCCCGCAGGCCGTTCAAAAGCCGGGCCTTCACCAGCAGCTTGATGATGCTCTCCAGATATTTTTCTGAGATCTCCTGCCGCTGGGCAATGACCTTCAGCGGAATGAATCCGTCCGTCTGGTGTTCGGCCAGGTCGACCATGACCCGCAGCGCATAGCGCCCCTTTGTTGAAATCAGCATACCGGCAGCCTCCGTTTTGAGATAAACCTATTATACAGCATGGTTGATAGGGAATCAACGGAAAATTTTGCAGAAAGCCCTTGACAAGACGCATGCAGTATATTATAATCCTAACTAACCTACTTGAAAGGTTGGTATTTGAAGTGCAGAAACCTTTGCTGGACTTTCGATGTCGCCGATGTTGCCGCATATTCTTTTCGTAAATTCGATTTTATCAGTATGAATGAAAACAGGAGAAATTGAACATGAGCAACATCTATACATCCGCCGACCAGCTGATCGGCAAGACGCCGCTTCTGGAGCTGGTCCATATTGAGAAGGAAGAGGGCCTGGAGGCCCGCGTTCTGGGGAAATTGGAATATTTCAACCCCGCCGGCAGCGTGAAGGACCGCATCGCAAAGGCGATGATCGACGACGCGGAGGCCAAGGGACTGCTGAAGCCCGGCTCCGTCATCATTGAGCCCACCTCCGGCAATACCGGCATCGGCCTTGCATCCGTGGCCGCTGCCCGGGGTTACCGCATCATCATCGTCATGCCGGAGACCATGAGCGTGGAGCGCCGTCAGTTGATGAAGGCCTACGGCGCCGAGCTGGTGCTCAGCGAGGGTGCCAAGGGCATGAAGGGCGCCATTGCCAAGGCAGATGAGCTGGCAAAGGAGATCCCCAACAGCTTCATCCCCGGCCAGTTCGTCAATCCCGCCAACCCCGCTGTCCACAAGGCCACCACAGGCCCGGAGATCTGGGAGGACACCGACGGCAAGGTGGATATTTTCGTGGCCGGTGTCGGCACCGGCGGAACCATCACCGGCACGGGCGAGTATTTAAAGAGCCAGAACCCCAACGTGAAGGTAGTGGCGGTGGAACCCGCCTCCTCCCCCGTGCTGAGCAAGGGCACCGCCGGCGCCCACAAGATCCAGGGCATCGGCGCCGGTTTCGTGCCGGATGTGCTGGACACCAAGGTCTATGACGAGGTCATCGCCGTGGAGAACGATGACGCCTTCGCCACTGGCAAGCTGATCGGCAAGAAGGAGGGCGTGCTGGTGGGTATCTCCTCCGGCGCCGCCGTGTGGGCCGCCATTCAGTTGGCCAAGCGGCCGGAGAACAAGGGCAAGACCATCGTGGCGTTGCTGCCGGATACCGGCGACCGCTATCTCTCCACCCCGCTGTTCGCGGACTGAATCTTAAATTTCCGCGGGAGACGGCTGCCTCCCGCGGAAATTTTCATGCCGGAGCTGGCAAAGAGCCGAACTTCTGAAAGAAGTCCGGCTCTTTGCGTATTAGAAGAGAGAGGGGGGAAGAAAACTGAGATGGGGCCTTAGGCCTTGCAGGGGGTCTCCGCTTCGATATTGATGTGGTGACCGCTGTAATTGCCCGCGATGACCTTGGCCTGGGACTTGGCGGCGGCCAGGAGCTTGGAGAAGCTGATGCCGGTGTCATAGCCCATTTCGTTGAGCATCCAGACGGTATCCTCGGTGGAGAGGTTGCCGGAGGCGCCGGGAGCGAAGGGGCAGCCGCCCAGACCGCCCAAAGCGGCCTGGATCTTGGTGACGCCGCACTCCATGGCAGCCAGGGAGTTGGCCATGCCCAGGCCCCGGGTGTCGTGGAAATGGACCATTAGGTCCAGAGTGGGATAAGCTTCCTTCACGGCGGAGATGACGGCCTTCACCTGGGCGGGATCGGCGATGCCGATGGTATCGCACAGGCAGCAGGTGGTCATGCCGGCGTCCACATAATCCTTCAAGAACGCCACCACGGCGGCGGGGTCCTCATACTTGCCCTCGAAGGGGCAGCCGAAGGTGGTGGCCAGGTCCACGATCACGTCCAGGTCGGGATAGGCGGCGCGGATCTCCTTATAGGCCTCCAGGGACTGCTCGTGGGTGCGGTTGATGTTGGCCTTGTTGTGGCTCACGCTGAGGGACACCACATAGCACACCTTCCGCAGGCCCAGCTCATAGGCGTTCTGGGCGCCCCGCAGGTTGGGCACCAGGGCGAACAGGTCCACGTCGGGGTACTTTTCCAGCACCGCCTTGGTGACGTCCTTGGCGTCCGCCAGCTGGGGAATGGCCTTGGGGCTGACGAAGGAGGTGTATTCCATATGCTTCACGCCGGCGGCTACCAGGTCGTCGATGACCTGCAGCTTCTGTTCCGTGGTGATCTGAGCGCACTTGACGCTCTGGAAACCGTCACGGGGACCGACTTCAATGATTTCAATCTTCTTGCTCATGTCTTATGCAGCCTCCTTGCTCAGATGACACCCTTTTCCTTCAGCTCGGCCAGCTTGGCCTCGTCGAAGCCCAGCATCTGGCCGTAGATGGCGGCGTTGTCCTCGCCCAGCAGGGGAGCGGGCTTCCGGGGCTGAGAGCTGGTGCGGGTCAAGTGCTGCGGAATGGCGGTGATGGCCAGCTCGCCGATACCGGGCTGGTTGATGGTGGGGAACATGCCGCGGGCGCCGGCGATCTGGGGGTCCACCACCAGACGGTCGATGGTGTTCACGGGGCAGGCGGGGCAGCCGCCGTCGTTGAGCAGCTTGTCAACTTCGTCAATGGTGTGCTGCTGGGTCCAGGGCACGATCTCGTCCCGCAGGGCGTCGTGGTTGGCCACGCGGTCCTTGACCTCCAGGAAGCGGGGGTCGGTCTTCAGCTCGGGACGGCCCATAACATCGCACAGGATGCCGTAGAGCTTGTTGTTGCCGGCAGCGATGACCACGTCGCCGTCCTTGGTGGGGAAGGTGTCGTAGGGATAGGTGGACTCATAGCGGTTGCCGATCCGCTGGGGGATACGGCCGGTGGACTGATAGATCATGGTGATGTTCTCCATGGCGGCTGCCACGGAATCCACCAGGGCCACATCCACCTTCTCGCCCAGGCCGGTCTTCTGCTTGTTCACCAGAGCGGCCAGAACGCCCACCGTCATGTTCAGAGCGCCCAGAACATCGCCCAGGGGGGTTCCGGAACGGGTGGCGGGGCCGCCGGGCCAACCGCTGGTGCTCATGAGGCCGCCCATGGCCTGGCCGACGATGTCGTAACCGGCGCGCTTGCTCAAGGGACCGGTGTGGCCGAAGCCGGAGACAGAGCCATAGACGATGCCGGGGTTAATCTCCTTCAAAACATCATAGCCCAGGCCCAGCTTCTCCATGGTGCCGGGACGGTAGTTCTCCAGAACCACGTCGGCCTTCTTCACCATTTCCTTGAAGATCTCCTTGCCCTCGGGCTCCTTCAGGTTCAAGGTGATGCCCACCTTGCTGCGGTTGAAGTTGGTGTAATACACGCTGTTGCCGTTGATGAAGGGACCCATTTTGCGGGTGTCGTCGCCGCCCTTGGGGTTTTCGATTTTGATGACCGTTGCACCCATATCAGCCAGCAGGACCGCCGCATAGGGGCAAGCCAGCACGCGGCCCAAGTCCAGAACGACAACGCCGTCCAGCAAGCCTTTTCCGTTTTCCATGATATAACCCTCTTTCAAAAATATTTTTCATATGAAAATTTATGTAGCAGAGGAATGTGCTGTAAAGATAATAAGCAAGAAATATGCCAACTATCCGGACGCTGAAATCCCGGAAAAGACGGAGAAAAGCGCGGGGGGAAACATGAAACGTATCACAAGACGTTAAAAAGTGATACGGTGCGACGTTGCACTGTGAAACATTCCGGAAAGGGAGGATTGTATTCCGCGGGACGATTTGCTATAATCCTGGGAGAAAAGTCCCGCCTTTCGGGCGAATCTGAAAGCATAGAGGTAATCCGTATGAACGCGACATTTACAGGAACCAGTCAATACGTGGCGTCCGACGAGCTGATGACCGCCGTCAACATCGCCGTGACGCTGCAAAAGCCCCTGCTCATCAAGGGCGAGCCCGGCACCGGCAAGACCATGCTTGCCCAGGCGGTGGCAGACGCCCTGGGCAAGCGGCTCATCATCTGGAACGTGAAATCCACCACCAAGGCCCAGGACGGCCTGTACGTTTACGACGTGGTCCAGCGGCTGTATGACAGCCAGTTCGGCACCCACGGCGTGGACGACATCGCCCATTACATCAAGCTGGGCAAGCTGGGAGAGGCATTTCGGTCGGAGGAGCAGGTGGTGCTGCTCATCGACGAGATCGACAAGGCGGACCTGGAGTTTCCCAACGACCTTTTGTGGGAACTGGACCAGATGGAGTTCCACATCCCGGAGACAGGGGAGACCGTGAAGGCGAAGCAGCGGCCCATCGTCATCATCACATCCAACGCGGAAAAGGAGCTGCCGGACGCCTTTTTGCGCCGCTGCATTTTCCATTACATCGAATTTCCCGACCAGGAGCAGATGGAGCGGATCCTCCGCGTCCACTTCGGCGACCTGGAGGGGAAGCTGGTGGCCCAGGCTCTGGCGGGCTTTTATTGGGTGCGCCAGCTGCGGGACATTGAGAAAAAGCCCAGCACCTCCGAGCTGGTGGACTGGCTGCGGGCCCTGGTGGCCGGCGGCGTGGACCCGGACCGCATCCAAAAAGAGATCCCCTTCGCCGGCGTGCTGCTGAAAAAGGACAAGGACCTGAACACCCTGCGCAAGGCCCTGCGGTAAACGGCTATGTTCGCTGGATTTTTCTATTTGCTGCGCAGCCGGGGACTGGATGTGTCCCTCAACGAGTGGCTGACGCTGCTGGAGGGCTGCGCCCGGGGGCTGCACCGCTCCAGCCTTACGGGCTTTTACCGCCTGTGCCGGGCGGTGCTGGTGAAAAGCGAGGCGGATTACGACCGCTTTGACCAGGTGTTTCTGGAGTACTTCCGGGATGTACCCTGGGAGGGGGAGCTGCCGGAGGAGCTGCTGAACTGGCTGGACCACCCGGCGGAGGACCTGGGCCGCACCCTGGAGGAGCTGCGGGCCATGGGCGTGCCGGACCAGACCCTGGAGGAGCTTTTGAAGCTGCTGGAGGAGCGGCTCAAGGAGCAGACGGAGGAGCACAACGGCGGCAGCTACTGGGTGGGCACCCAGGGACGCTCCGCCTTCGGCAACAGCGGCTGGCACCCCGGCGGCATCCGCATCGGCGGGGAGAGCCGCCACCGCACCGCCCTGCTGGTGGCGGGGGAGCGAAAATTCCGGGATTTCCGCAGGGACAACACCCTGGACACCCGCCAGTTTCAGATGGCCTTCCGCCTGCTGCGGCAGATGTCCCAGCAGGCGGACAGCCGGGAAAAGGTGCTGGATGTGGACGGCACCATCCGGGACACCTGCGACCACGGCGGCACACTGACCATCCGTTATCAGAATCCCCGGAAGAACGCGGTGAAGGTGCTGCTGCTCATGGACTCCGGCGGGTCCATGGAGTATTACGCGGAGCTGTGCTCCATGCTGTTCCAGGCGGCCACCAAGTCCAACCACTTCAAAGAGCTCCACACCTACTACTTCCACAACTGCGTCTATGAGGAGCTGTACACCAAGCCCACCCTCTTCTGGGGCGGCGGCACCGCCGTGCCGCTGGACTGGGTGCTGCAGAACTACGACAGCAGCTACAAGGTCATCCTGGTGGGAGACGCCGCCATGCACCCCTACGAGCTGACGGAACCCCGGTACGACTGGAACCGCCGGGAGTACGGCCCCTCGGGCCTCGCCTGCCTGGAGCGGCTGCAGAAGCGGTATCCCTACCTCATCTGGCTGAATCCGGAGCCCATGCCCGCCCAGCCGGACTACTGGGGGCAGACCCACTGGAAGCTGGGGCACATGTTCCCCATGTTCGACCTGTCCGCGGAAGGACTGGAGGCGGGCATGAAGCGTTTGATGGCCCGGCGCTGAACCAGGGGAGAAAGGCATCTGTTTAAAGGGAAAAAGCGCCCGGCAGGGCGCTTTTTTTGTGACAGAAAATGGCTATCCATGGCGCCCAAGTGTACGCCTACCGCGGACCCTTCGTCAAATAGTGGTATTTGAGGCGAACACAATTGGAAGAATTGTGCATTGTAATTGCTGGATTCTAATTATATAATCAAGTCAGAAAGTGGAAAACAAACAAAAATTAAATTGTTTTTGCTACGTGGACAAAAGTTTGAAAGCTACGAAACTTCTGGTGGACATGCTGGGGAGAATTGTTCAAATAGCTGAAACAAAATTTTATTTGGGAGGTCTTTATCATGCTGACACTGGAAATGATCCAGGACGCCCAAGCCGCCCTCCGGGGTATCGCCCGCCGGACGCCTCTGGATCCCGCATCCAAGATCGCGGACAACCTGTACATCAAGGCTGAGAACCTGCAGCTGACCGGTGCATTCAAGATCCGCGGCGCTTACAACAAGATCCGTTCTCTGACTCCCGGCGAGGCCGCCAAGGGTGTTATCGCCAGCTCTGCCGGCAACCACGCCCAGGGCATCGCCCTCTCCGCCACCAAGCTGGGCATCAAGTCCATCATCTGCATGCCCGCCGGCGCTCCCATCAGCAAGGTGGAGGCCACCAAGAAGTACGGTGCTGAGGTCGTTCTGGTTCCCGGCGTGTTTGACGACGCCGCCCGCGAGGCTGCCCGTCTTTCCGCTGAGCACGGCTACACCTTCGCCCATCCCTTCAACGACGATTACGTCATGGCCGGTCAGGGCACCATCGGCCTGGAGATCCTGGAGCAGCTGCCCGAGGTCGAGCAGGTGGTCTGCCCCATCGGCGGCGGCGGCCTCATCAGCGGCATCGCCTTCGCCATCAAGAGCCTGAAGCCCGAGTGCAAGGTCATCGGCGTCCAGGCTGCCACCGTTCCTTCTATGTATGAGTCCCGTAAGAACGGCCATGTCACCACGGTGCCCGACGGCGATACCCTGGCCGACGGCATCCATGTGCTGACCCCCGGTGACAAGACCTTCGAGATGTGCCAGAAGTATGTGGACGAGATCGTCACCGTTTCCGAGGACGAGATCGCCGCTGCCATCCTGGCCTTGATGGAGGGCCAGAAGACCGTTGCCGAGGGCGCCGGTGCCACCACCGTGGCCGCCTGCATGTTCGGCAAGGTGGACATCAGCTCCAAGAAGACCGTGTGCGTGGTGTCCGGCGGCAACGTGGATGTCACCACCCTGTCCCGCATCATCACCAAGGGCCTGACCAAGTCCGGCCGTATCGCTGAGATCTCCACCAAGGTCGTGGATAAGCCCGGCAGCTTGATCCAGGTCCTGCAGGTGGTCTCTGACTGCGGCGCCAACATCCTCAGCGTCAACCACGAGCGGGAGGACAAGGACTCCGACGTGGGCGCCTGCATCGTGTCCATGGTCCTGGAGACCCGCAATCAGGAGCATGTGGACCAGATCAAGGCCGCCATGGCATCCAAGGGTTATTCTTTGCTGGAAAAGTAATCCGGCAATCAATAAATAAATAAGGAGGGGGGCCTCCGCAAGAGGACGGAGGCCAAAGAAAACATGGAAAAGCAAAAGAAAAAGCTGGGCTTGCTGCCCAAACTGATCATCGCGATCGTCCTCGGTATTGTCGTGGGCTTCGTGGCTCAGAACATGGGTTCCGCCGGTGAGATCATCATCCGCCTGGGCGCTACCTACAACAGCATCTTCGGTAACTTCATCAGCTTCTGCATCCCCCTGATCATCATTGGCTTCGTGGCCCCCGGCATTGCCGACCTGGGCGCCGGCGCCGGCAAGATCCTGGCCATCACCACCGGCGTTGCCTATCTGTCCACCATTATCGCCGGTTCTCTGGCTTATGTCGTGGACATCACCCTGTTCCCCCACCTGGTTGACGCCGGCATGTTCACCACCGAGGCTGAGAACGCCGAGGAGACCGTGGTGAGCTCCCTGTTCACCATCGATATGCCCGCCATCATGGGCGTTATGAGCGCCCTGCTCATCGCCTTCATCCTGGGCCTGGGCATGGCCGTCATCAAGAACGGCACCCTGAAGGCCGTCATGGAGGAGTTCGGCGAGATCGTCGGCAAGCTGGTTGCCAGCATCATCATCCCCCTGCTGCCCTTCCACGTCTATGGTATCTTCGCCAAGCTGGCCTATGCCGGTACCATCGTTGAGCTGATGACCTCTTTCGTGAAGGTCTTCGCCGTGGTCATCGTCCTGCACTGCGTTATCATCGTGTTCCAGTACACCATCGCCGGCTCCGTGTCCAAGAAGAATCCCTTCGGCCTCATCAAGAACATGCTGCCCGCCTACACCACCGCCATCGGCACCCAGTCCTCCGCTGCCACTATCCCCGTCACCGTGCAGTGCACCAAGAAGAACGGTGTCTCCGATGCTATCGCTGAGTTTGTGTGCCCCCTGTGCGCCACCATCCACCTGTCCGGTTCCACCATCACCTTGACCAGCTGCTCCATCGCCGTCATGATGATGCTGGGCCAGACCCCCAGCTTCGGCAAGATGTTCCCCTTCATCCTGATGCTGGGCATCACCATGGTTGCCGCTCCCGGCGTCCCCGGCGGCGCTGTCATGGCCGCTCTGGGCATCCTGGAGTCCATGCTGGGCTTCGATGCTGACATGCAGGGCCTGATGATCGCTCTGTACATCGCGCAGGACTCCTTCGGCACTGCCTGCAACGTCACTGGCGACGGCGCTATCGCTGTCTTCATGGACGCCATCACCGGCAAGAACAAGGAGAAGGTCAAGGCCTGATCCGGCACGACCAAACCAAACACTCTCCCCTGACACATAAAAGGCGCCCTGCTTGGCAGGGCGCCCTTTCACGCAAAACGGCAAACGCCCGGGCCTAAAGGCCCGGGCGTTTGCCTTGTTCAGTTGCCGCACTCGATGGAGATCTGATTAAACTGGGTGAGGATGTCGTCAATGGAGGTATGCTGCTTTTCCTCCCCGGCCCGGTCCAGCACCACGTGGCCCCGGTCCATCATGAGGATGCGGTCGCCGTACTCCACGGCGTAACGGAGGTTGTGGGTCACCATCATGGCGGTGAGCTTCTTCTCCCGGACCACCTTGTCCGTCAAGGCCATGATGACCTCGGCGGTCTTGGGGTCCAGGGCCGCCGTGTGCTCATCCAGGATGAGGAACTTCAGCGGCGTCATGGTGGCCATCAGCAGGGAAACCGCCTGCCGCTGGCCGCCGGAGAGGGCGCCCATTTTCACATCCAGCTTATCCTCCAGGCCCAGGCCCAGGGACCGCAGCTGCTCCCGGTATTGGTCCACCCGGCGCCGGTTGATGGCCCGGCCCAGGCCAAAAGACTTGCCCTTGTTGTCCGCCAGGGACAGGTTTTCCAGCATGGTCAAGTTGGGACAGGTGCCGGCGGCAGGGTTCTGGTACACCCGGCCCATGGTGGCGTAGCGCTGGTAGTCCTTCAGCTTTGTGATGCTGGTGCCCCCCACCAGCACGTCGCCGCCCTCGATGGGGATGGAGCCGCAGATGATGTTCAGCAGGGAGGTCTTGCCGCTGCCGTTGCTGCCGACGATGGCCACGAACTGCCCCTCCTCCACCTGCAGGGAAAAGTGGTCGAACAGGCGGTGCTCCGTGATGGTGCCGGGGTGATAGACCTTTGTAATGTCACGAATCTCAAGCATGGATGATCTCCTCTCCCTTCCGGCCGGACACCACCAGCACCAGCAAAAACAGCATGGCGGTGATGAGCTTCATCATGTTGGGGGGCAGGCCCATGCTCAGCGCCAGCTGGATGCACAGCTTGTAGAGCACGCTGCCCAGGATGACCGCCGTGGTGCCCCGGGGATCACCCAGAAAGCCCAGCCCTTTGACGCGCCGGAGGCCCTGGGCCGCCGGTGTGGCGGTGTAAAAATTCATGAGGGAAATGCCGATGATGACGGCGGCCAGGCCGTACACCAGCTGGCCGGTGCCCATGGTGGCGGAAAAGCTCCGCTGCTCATGGCACACCACGCAGCCCGCCAGGGCCACCAGGGCGTTGGAGAGGACCAAGCCCAGGATCTTCACGCTGCCCCGGTCCTTGGCCAGGGTGGTGACCAGGTCCGCGTTGTCGCCCACTGCCCGCAGCAGCAGGCCGGACTTGGTGTTGAAGTACAGGTCCAGCACCAGCTTTACCACCAGGATCAGCACCAGGGACACCACCAGCTTCCGCTCCATGAGCGTCAGCTTTCCCAGCAGGGCCATGGTGGACGGCGCGGTGAAGATGGTGTCCGTCCCCCGGTCCACCGTTAGGTTGGAGCCGTTGGCGATGTACAGGTTGATGGAGAACAGGGCGGTCATGGTGATGATGCCCGCCAGCAGGTTGCGGATCTTCAGCCGCACATGGATGACGCCGGTGAACAGGCCCGCCAGGGCGCCGGCGGCCAGGGAAATAGGCAGCGTCAGCCAGGCGTTCACGCCCTGGGTCAGCAAAATAGCCGTGACGGCGGCGCCCAGGGGAAAGGTGCCGTCCACCCCCAGGTCGGGGAAGTCCAGAATGGAATAGGTGATATAGACGCCGAAGGAGATCAGCGCGTAAATAAGGCCCTGGATGAGGGTGCTGATAAGCAAATCCGCCATGGGGAGCCCTCCTCTTTCAAGATTAGACCACGGGGTTGGTTAGGGTGCCGATGCCCTCGATGGCGCAGGTGACCACATCGCCGGGCTTTAGGAACCTGGGTGGGTCAAAGCCCATGCCCACACCGGCGGGGGTGCCGGTGGCGATAATGGTGCCCGGCAGCAGCGTCATGGCGGCGGTCAGTTCCTCCAGCACCTCCTGGATGGAGTTAAGGAACAACGAGGTGTTGGAACTTTGCCGCAGCTCGCCGTTGACGCTGGAGGAGATGACCAGGGCGGGAGGAAAGGCGATCTCGTCGGCGGTGACGATGCAGGGACCCATGGGGGTAAAGCCGTCCAGGCTCTTGCCGAAGTACCACTGCTTATGGCCGGTCTGAACGTCCCGGGCGGAGACATCGTTGAGAATGGTGTAGCCGAAGATATAGTCCCCGGCCTCGGCGGCCTTCACATGTTTGGCGGTCTTTCCCAGGATGACCGCCAGCTCTACCTCATAGTCCAGCCGCTCCACCAGCTCCCGGTGGCTCTGGATGGCGCCGCCGGGGGCCACGGCCTCGCTGACCCGCTTGGAAAAGTAGACCGCCACGGGCTTTTCCTTGGTGAAGGCGCCGGCGTCATATTGGGCGGCCTCCGCGGCGTGGGCCTTGTAGTTCATGCCCAGGCACAGCACATCCTGCCGGGGGCGGGGGATGGGAGAGAGCAGCTCCACATCCGCCAGAGCCACGGACACGCCGCTGTCCTCCGCCGCGGTGACGGCGGAGGACAGGGCGGAGAGGGGCATGGTCTCAATGAGGGTATTCATGTCGGGGACGCTCAGCGGCACAATGGCGGCGCCGTCCTTTGTCAGGGCGCCGACCTTTTCGGCGCCGTTTTCACAGTAGGTGACCAGTTTCATGCAAACATGCTCCTTATTCTCTGATTTGCTCCTGCGGGCTTGCTGTCAAGCCTCACTGCTTTCCACGGCCTTCTGGGCCACGGCGTCCGGCAGGATGATACCCATGGCGTCCAGGGCCTCGGAGTTGACGTAGATGCCGTACTCGGAGATGGTCTCATAGGGGATGTCCTGGCAGGCGGCATCGCCCCGGAGGACCTTGGCGGCCATCTGGCCGGTCTGCTTGCCCAGCTGGATGTAGTCGATGCCGGCGGCGGCCACGCAGCCCAGCTTCACCTGCTCCACCTCGGAGCCGTAGATGGGGATGCCGGCGTCGTTGGTCTTTTCCAGGATGGCGGCCAGAACGCCCACCACGTTGTTGTCGGTGAGGTTGGAGATGCAGTCCACCTTGTGGGCGATGAGGGTGTCGGCGGCCTGGGTGACCTCCGCCTGGGCGGTGACGCCGATGGCGTCAATGGTGAAGCCGTAATCGCCGGCCTTCTCCTGGTACTCGGCGATGGCGGAGACGGAGTTGGGCTCGCTGGTGGTATAGATAATGCCGATGGTCTTGGCGTTGGGCTGCAGCTGACGGATGAGGTCCAGCTGAGCCTCCACCGGCAGCTTGTCGGAGGTGCCGGTGACGTTGCCGGAATCCAGCTTCGCCTGGACGGGGTCGGTGATGGCGGTGAAAATCACGGGAATGTCCTTGTCCTCAGCGGCGTTGAAGCAGGCCACGGCGGAGGGGGTGGCGATGCCCACCATCAGATCCACATCCTCGGCGGAGAAGGCGTCGCCGATCTGGGCGTTGACGTTGTCGTCGAAGCCGGCGTTCTGGTAATCCACCTCGAAGTCCACGCCTTCCTTCAGTCCGGCCTCTTCCAGGCCCTGGAGGAAGCCGATGCGGCAGTTGTCCAGAGAGGCGTGCTGTCCGTACTGGTTGATGCCAATGAGGTATTTTTCCACGGTGGCTTCGGCGGGAGCGTTCGCGCCGCTCTCAGCGGGAGCCTCTTCTTTTTTGCCGCCGCAGGCGGTGAGGGTGAGGGCCAGGGACAGCGCCAGAATGGCGGAAGTAATATGACGGAAGTTTTTCATAATTTGATCTCCAATCTTGATTATAAAATTTATTTCGGGTCCGGGTCAATTTGCAATTTCATGTCCGGCCCCGCCATCGTCTGGTGTCGCGTTTCATCAAGAAAACTCCTTTCCGGAAAAACAAAAAAGCCTTATCCCAATTGGGACAAGACTTCTGATCCTGCGGTACCACCCAAGTTGACGCATAGCGCCCGCTCGTCTCACGTACAAATCATACGCGCCGCCCTGGTAACGGGCACGGTCCCCGTCGGAGGCTACTGAGCCGTCTGGCTGTTCGCTCCGCCCTCGCAAGTCCATTCATCGAAACGTTCTCTGCCGCGATCCCACCATCCGCGGCTCTCTGAAAGGTGGCCGTAACGACTACTCCTCTTGCTCATCGGTTTATTTCTTTGATTGCTTTGCATTATACGCATCCGGCGGACAAATGTCAACCGTTAATTTCAACAATTTTTCTCTGCTGCTTTAAATGAAAAAAGAGAAAAATAAAAAAGTACGGGCCGCATCAACGGCCCGTATCAAAAAACGCTTGTGACACGCTGGCGCGCGCCCCGCTTTGCGGGGCCCCAAGTCAGCAGCTTAGGAGAGCAGCAGTTTGTCGTCAGCTTCATCGGAGCCGCTGGTCCCAGCCGGGGCTTCTCCCCGGCCGGGAGCCCTTCCGATAAGAAAAGGCCGGAGCGGAATGAATCCGTTCCGGCCCAAGGTTTTCCTGCGGAAAACGCTTGTGACACGCTGGCGCGCGCCCCGCTTTGCGGGGCCCCAAGTCAGCGGCTTAGGAGAGCAGCAGCTTGTCGTCAGCTTCATCGGAGCCGCTGACTTTGCTGAACAGCTCCAGCAACTGAGGCACCGTCAGCTTCCTCTTTTCCTCACCGGACACGTCGATGACGATGCGGCCCTCGTACATCATGATGAGACGGTTGCCGTGCTGGATGGCGTCCCGCATGTTATGGGTGATCATCAAGGTGGTCAGATGGTCCTTTT
Source organism: Dysosmobacter sp. Sow4_B12 (assembly GCF_052116665.1). Lineage (NCBI taxonomy): Bacteria > Bacillati > Bacillota > Clostridia > Eubacteriales > Oscillospiraceae > Dysosmobacter > Dysosmobacter sp. Sow4_B12. Next base: position 59,110 of record NZ_JBQKKR010000006.1, read on the forward strand.
CGATGATGCGGTCTGTGGCGTCCAGTACCTTGGCGGCGGTTTTGGGGTCCAGAGCCGCCGTGTGCTCGTCCAGCAGCAGGAGCTGAGGCTTGATGAGGGTGGCCATCAGCAGCGTCAGCGCCTGGCGCTGGCCGCCGGACAGAAGGCCCACCTTGCTGGTGAGCCGGTTCTCCAGGCCCAGGTCCAAAATTTTCAGCCGCTCGATGTACTCCTCTCGCTCCGCCTTGGAGATGCCGGCGCGCAGCGTGCGCGCCTTGCCGCGGCGGGCAGCCAGGGCCAGGTTTTCTTCGATCTGCATGGTGGCGGCGGTGCCCATCATGGGGTCCTGGAACACACGGCCGATATACTTGGCCCGCTTATGCTCCGGCATGTGGGTCAAGTCCACACCGCCAATGGAGATGCTGCCGGCATCCACCGGCCACACGCCGGCCACGGCGTTGAGCAGAGTGGACTTGCCGGCGCCATTGCCGCCGATGACGGTGACGAAGTCGCCGTCGTTCAGGTGCAGGGAAACGCCCCGCAGGGCGGTCTTTTCGTTGACCGTGCCGGCGTTGAAGGTCTTCCAGATATTCTTTACGTCAAGCATTGCGGTCACCTCCCATCGTGACTTCCGCTTCGGCGGAAACGCCGGCGGTCTTGACCTTGGCGCGGAAATACTTACCCTTCCAGAAGGGGATGGACAGGAAGATGGCAACGACCAAGGCGCTGAGGAGTTTGAGGTAGTTGGGGTTGAGGCCCATGGCCAGCACCGCTTGAATGACGATGTAGTAGATGACGGCGCCGATGGACACGCTCAGAAGCTTCAGAGCGAAGTTGTGGAAGATCTTGGAGAAGGCCACCTCGCCGATGATGACGGCGGCCAGACCGATGACGATGGCGCCCCGGCCCATGTTGATCTCACTGGCACTGTTGTACTGGGCCAGCAGCGCGCCGGACAGGGCAACCAGGCCGTTGGAGAGCATGAGGCCCAGCACCTTGGCCACGTCCGTGTTGATGCCCTGGGCCCGGGCCATGTTGCCGTTGGAGCCGGTGGCCCGGAGGGAGCAGCCCAGCTCCGTGCCGAAGAACCAGTAGAGGATGGCGATAACGGCCACCGTCACCAGGCCCACCACGAAAATGGGATGGCGGTAGAAGGGACGGGTTCCCTTGGCCACATCCTGCACGAACCGCAGGGAGACCAGCAGCTTGTCCAGCGTCTCCGGGGAGGTGACGTTGATAGCCACCGTGGCCTTCATGCCCATGATGGCCATGTTGATGGACCACAGGCCCAGCTGGGTCAGGATACCGGAGAGAATGGCGGGGATGCCGCAGAAGGTGTGCAGCAGGCCGGTGACGAGGCCGGCCGCCATACCCACCACCACGGACGCCAGCATGGCGGCCCACAGGTTGGTGCCTCCGGTGAACAGCACCACGAACACGGCGGCGCCGGTGCAGAAGGAGCCGTCCACAGTCAAGTCGGCAATGTCCAGGATCTTATAGGTCAGATAGACGCCGATGGCCATGATGCCCCAGATGAGTCCCTGGGAAACGGCGCCCGGCAGCGCGTTGATGAAACCAAGCATGATAGTTGATTCCTCCTGTTTATGATAGAGCATTTGCAAAATGCTCATAGACTTCAATAGTATAGCAAAAAAGAGCGGAAAAGGGAAGACCTTTTCCGCTCTTTTTGGAGAAATCGGAATAATTAGCCGACAGCGATGGCCTCGTAGCCCTCGGGAACGGTCAGGCCCAGGTCAGCGCAGGTGGCCTCGTTGTACTTCTTGGTGAACTGGGGCGCATACTCGATGGGCATTTCGGCAACGTCAGCCTCACCGGTGAGGATCTTGGCGGCCATCTTGCCGGTGGCAACGCCCAGGTCATAGTAGCTGATGGACAGGGTGGCTACGCCGCAGCCGCCGCAGATGCCCTCTTCGCCGGCGATGACGGGGACCTTGCCGTGGCAGATGTTGTCAATGATGCCGGTGTTGTTGGCGCAGGTGTTGTCGGTGGGGACATAGAGCACGTCGCTGTTGTCGGCGGCGTTCTGGGTCACGGAAGCCATGTCGTTGGTGTCAGAGAAGGGGTACTGGGTGCAGGTGTAGCCCAGCTCCTCCAGGAAGCCCTGGACGGTGTCCACCTGATACTGGCTGTTGGCCTCAGCGGAGCAGTACAGCAGACCCACGGTCTTGGCCTCGGGGAACCACTCCTTCACCATGGCGGCCTGCTGGTCCAGAGGAGCTAGGTCGGAGGTGCCGGAGACGTTGGTGCCCACGGTGCCGGAGAAGTTTTCGATTCCCAGAGCCACGCCGTACTCGGTGACGGAGGTGCCCAGGATGGGGATGTCAGAGGTGGCGGAGGCAGCGGCCTGCAGGGCGGGCGTGGCGTTGGCCATGATCAAGTCCACACCGTTGGACACAAAGCCGTTGACGATGGTGGCGCAGGTGGGACTGTCGCCGGCGGCGTTCTGCTCGTCAAAGGTGACGGCGTCGCCCAGAGCGTCGGTCAAGGCGTCCTTGAAGCCCTGGGTAGCGGCGTCCAGAGCGGGATGGGGGGCCAGCTGGCAGATGCCGACGGTATAGGACTCGGCGGCGGGTGTCTCGGCGGGGGTTTCAGCGGGAGCCTCGGCGGGGGCCTCCTCTTTCTTGGCGCCGCAGGCGGCCAGGCTCAAAACCATCACAGAGGCCAGAGCCAGGGCAAGAAGCTTCTTTTTCATCACAGTGCTCTCCTTCTTTTCATTGGAAGATTAAATTATAAAAAGCGGCCCTGTCCGAAGAACAGAGCCGCCTTCCATACACGGTCAGCGGTTGGGTTCTGTTTCAGCCGGACAGACACGACGGATACGGCCCGCAAAGCGGACCTTGCTAAAGTAATAGGAGCCCAGGGAAACAGAACGGGAAGCGAAAGAAATATGACGCATAGCCGGGACTCCTTTCCGCCGGTTTGGCTGAAGTGTTGGTACTTTTTCAATATATAGCTTTAAAGGAGTGAAGTCAATGGCTATTTTCAACAAAATATACGGATTATTTTTCAAAAACTGTTAAAAAAGCCAGCGTTGACATTTGAAATGCAGAATGATATATTGGGAAAGTATTTTGGAAACGCTTTGAGCGGCGGTTTGCGGCGTGGGCCGCAAAGCGACAATCGAACAGACGAGCGACACCGCGGATCGCAGCTGAAAGTCCCGAAAGAGACTGGGACTTCTAGCCGCAAAATGGTCCGGCGGTGCTTTTTGTTGTAAAAAACCCCGCCGGATTTGTCCGTTTCGCGTGTACAGTTTCCGGCTCGCGGGAAAGATTCTGTGTGTTGAAAAGGTTAGGTGAGTGGAATGTCAACAAAATTCGTATTCGTCACGGGCGGCGTGGTATCCGGCCTGGGCAAGGGCATCTGCGCGGCGTCTCTGGGCCGGCTGCTGAAGCAGCGGGGCGTCCGGGTCCGCAACCAGAAGTTCGACCCCTATATCAATGTGGACCCCGGCACCATGAGCCCCTACCAGCACGGCGAGGTGTTCGTTACCGACGACGGCGCGGAGACGGACCTGGACCTGGGTCATTACGAGCGGTTCGTGGATGAGGACCTGTCCGGCAACAGCTCCATCTCCTCCGGCAAGATCTGGTGGTCTGTGCTGAACCGGGAGCGCCGGGGCGACTATCTGGGCGCCACGGTGCAGATCATTCCCCACATCACCAATGAGATCAAAAGCCGTATTTACGCTATGGCCGGCGATGACGTGGACGTGGTCATCACGGAGATCGGCGGCACCGTGGGCGACATCGAGTCCCAGCCCTTCCTGGAGGCCATCCGCCAGGTGGCTTCCGAACGGCCCCACGGCGACGTGGTGTTCATCCACGTGCCCCTTATCGTCCAGATCCCCGGTTCCGGCGAGCTGAAGAGCAAGCCCACCCAGCACTCCGTGAAGGAGCTTTTGAGCCTGGGTATCCAGCCGGACATCCTGGTGTGCCGGTGCGACGCCCCCATCACCGACGACATCCGCCGGAAGATCGCCCTGTTCTGCAATGTAGAGCCGGACTGCGTCATCCAGAACACCACCGCCGAGACGCTGTACGAGGTCCCCCTGCTGATGGCGAAGGAGGGACTGGACGAGGTGGTGTGCCGGAAGCTGGGCCTCATCACCCACCAGCCGGACCTGCGGGAGTGGAGCGCCATGGTCAAGCGGGAGAAAAACGCCCACAAGAAGGTGACCATCGCCCTGGTGGGCAAGTACACCCAGCTTCACGACGCCTACCTCTCCGTGGTGGAGTCTTTGAACCACGCCGGCACCGCCAACGACGCCGTGGTGGACATCCGCTGGGTGGACTCCGAGACTGTGACGGCGCAGAACGCCGGGGAGATCCTGGACGGCGTGTCCGGCGTGCTGGTGCCCGGCGGCTTCGGTGACCGGGGCATCGAGGGCATGGCCCAGGCCGCCCGGTACGCCCGGGAAAACGGCGTGCCGTACTTCGGCATCTGCCTGGGCATGCAGATGGCGGTCATTGAGTTTGCCCGCGACGTGCTGAAGCTGGCGGACGCCACCTCCTCTGAGTTCTCCGAGACCACCGCCCACCCGGTCATCGATTTGATGCCGGACCAGGTGAACGTGACGGACAAGGGCGGCACCATGCGCTTGGGCAAATATCCCTGCGTGCTGACGGAGGGCTCCCGCAGCCGGGAGCTGTACGGCACGGCGGAGATCTCCGAGCGCCACCGCCACCGCTTTGAGTTCAACAACGACTACCGTGATAAGATGCAGGCGGCGGGCATGCTGCTGGCGGGCCTGTCTCCCAACGGCCACCTGGTGGAGATCGTGGAGCTGCCGGACCACCCGTGGTTCGTGGGCGCCCAGTTCCATCCGGAGTTTAAGAGCCGGCCGGACCGGCCGCATCCGCTGTTCTACGGCTTCGTGAAGGCGGCCGTGGAGCATATGGAGAAGAACGGATAAGACGGCCGGCTCGGGCCAGCTCCGGCGGTTGCCGCGAAAGCGGCGAGCCGGAGGGCCATGAAAATGGACGCTCCCGAAGGGAGGCGTCCGGCCGGACCGGCCACATCCGCTGTTTTACGGCTTCGTGAAGGCGGCCGTGGAGCATATGGAGAAGAACGGATAAGACGGCCGGCTCGGGCCAGCTCCGGCGGTTGCCGCGAAAGCGGCGAGCCGGAGGGCCATGAAAATGGACGCTCCCGAAGGGAGGCGTCCGGCCGGACCGGCCACATCCGCTGTTTTACGGCTTCGTGAAGGCGGCAGTGGAGCGGATGGAAAAGGAAAACGCCTGAGAGCGTGAGAGAGGAGCGTTTCGTGAATCATTTCAAAGAGATTGCCGCGCAGCTGGAGCGCCATGACCTGGACGGTATGCTGCTGACAGGGGAGGCCAACCGCTTTTACGCCTCCGGCTTTCACTCCGCCGGCACCGACGGTGTGGCACTGGTGACCCGGAGCAAGGCCTATTACTTCACCGACGCCCGGTATATCGAGGCCGCCGGACGCTATGTGCAGGGGGCGGAGATCCGGGAGACCCGGGCGGGCCGGGGCTACGGCGCCTTGACAGAGGAGGTGGTGGTGAGCCAGCATCTCCGGCGCCTGGGGTTTGAGGATGCCTATATGACCGTCCAGGACCACGAGCGCTACCGCAAAGCCCTGTCCTGCGACCTGGTTCCCGCCACGGACATTTTGTGGCAGCTGCGCGCCGTGAAGGACGCGGAGGAGCTGGACGCCATGGTGGCGGCCCAGCGGATCGCGGAAAAGGCCCTGGACCAGATCCTGGGGGAGATCCGTCCCGGCGTGACGGAGAAGGAGATCGCCGCACGGCTCCAGTATTTGATGCTGCATTTCGGAGCGGAGAACATGTCCTTTGACCCCATCGTGGTCTCCGGCCCCAATGGCAGCCTGCCCCACGGCGTCCCCGGGGAGCGGGTCATTCAAAACGGCGAGTTCGTCACCATGGACTTCGGCTGCATCTATCACGGCTATTGCTCCGACATGACCCGGACCGTGGCGGTGGGCTTCGCAACGGAGGAGATGCAGACCGTTTACCGCACGGTCCTTGCCGCCCAGGAGGCCGGCATCCGGGCCGCGAGAGCCGGCGTCACCGGCCGGGAGGTGGACGGCGCCGCCCGGGCGGTCATCACCGCCGCCGGCTACGGCGACTATTTCGGCCACAGCTTCGGCCACGGCGTGGGCGTGGAGATCCACGAAGCTCCCAACGCCTCTCCCATGAATGAAAAGCCCCTGCCGGCCGGCGCGGTCATCTCCGCGGAGCCGGGCATCTACCTGCCGGGAAAGCTGGGGGTGCGCATTGAGGATGTACTTTTGCTGACGGAGGACGGATGCAGGGACATCACCAAGGCTCCAAAAGAGCTCATCATTCTGTGACAAAAAAATTTTCCAGGACAGCACACGGAAGTAATCGATTCCGTGTGCTGTCCTGGCCTTTGGCGGCGGTTGACAAAGCGGCGCCGGAGAATCATAATTATATAATAGAAGAATTCCGCTGTAAGGAGACACACAATATTATGGATACGATTTACATTACCGGACACCGCAATCCGGACACGGACTCCATCGTTTCGTCCATGGCCTATGCGACGCTGAAAAACGCGCTGGGTGACCGGCAATACCGTGCCGCCCGGCTGGGCCAGGTCAGCGACGAGACCCAGACCGTGCTGGACCGGTTCGGCTTTCAGCCTCCCGCCCTCATTACGGACCTGCGGACCCAGGTGAAGGACCTGGATTACGATACGCCGCCCACCCTGTCCGCCGGCGCCACCATCAGCCGCGCCTGGCAGACCATGCAGGCCAACAAGATCTCCGTCCTCCCCGTGGCCAATGAGGACGGCACGCTGTACGGCATGCTGTCCGCCGGCGACGTGGCCAACTATGACATGACCTCCGTCCGCAACCCCATGGTGGGGGAGCTGCCGGTGTACAACCTGCTGTCCGTGCTGGAGGGCAAGATCCTCAACGAGGGCGGCCAGATGAAGGATGTGGTCTCCGGTGAGATCGCCGTGGCCCTGCCTGCCGGACGGGAGAATCTGGAGTTCTCCAATCCCAACAGCATCGTCATCTGCGGCGACCAGCCGGACATGATCCGCCGGGCTCTGGACTTGAACGTCAACTGCGTCATCGTCTGCCAGGCGGAGGTGGACCGGGAGCTGCTGGAGACGCAGACGGAGACCTGCATCATCGCCACGCCCTACGACGCATACCGGGCCATGCGCCTGATCTGGCACGCCATGCCCATCGGCCATATCTGCAAGAGCCGGGACCTGGTGTACTTCCACCTGGACGACTATCTGGACGACGTGCAGGACACCGTCCTGGAAAGCCGCTTCCGCGCCTATCCCATCCTGGACGATGAGGAGCGGGTGGTGGGCACCCTGGCCCGGTTCCACCTGCTGCGCCCCCGCCGCAAGAGGGTCGTGCTCATGGACCACAACGAGCGGGCCCAGTCCGTCCGGGGCCTGGAGCAGGCGGAGATCCTGGAGATCGTGGACCACCACCGCCTGGCGGATATCGAGACGAAAAATCCTATCTACGTCCGCAACGAGCCGGTGGGCAGCACCACCACCATCGTGGCGGATATGTACCAGGAGAAGGGCCTCATGCCCACCGCCAAGATGGCGGGCCTCATGGCCGCCGCCATCGTGTCCGACACGGTCATGTTCAAATCCCCCACCTGCACGAAGCGGGACATTGACATTGCCCAGCGAATGGCCCGCATCGCCAATATCTCCCTGGAGGAGCTGGGCAAGGCCATCTTCTCCGCCACCTGCGGAGATGACAAGACCGTGGAGGCCATGCTGAACACGGACTACAAGGAGTTCCACATCGCCGGCTACAACCTGGCGGTGAGCCAGATCACCTGCATGGACTCTGACCGGCTCATGGCCCGGAAGGACGAGTTCCTGGCGGCCATGGCGAAGGTCCGCCAGCAGAAGGGACTGAACATTGTGGCGCTCATGATCACGGACGTGCTGCTGGAGGGAACACAGCTGCTGTTCGTGGGAGACGAGGAGTCCATCTGCCAGGCCTTCAACGTCAAGCCCGAGGACGCCAGCGATAACGCGGTGTTCCTGCCGAAGATCATGTCCCGGAAGAAGCAGATCATCCCCATGCTGTCTGCGTTGTGGGGTTAATCGGCGAAGCGCCGCCAGCGGCGGAAGAAGCGAGCCGATTATCGAGGAGCGGCGCGATTGGCGGCCCGAAAAGGGCCGGGAATCGCAAAGCCGCGACGGTGGGCAAGTGCGAAGCACACCGAATTATAAAAAATCCGGCTGGAAAACCAGCCGGATTTTTATATTATATATTATATGAACCTCTAGCAGTGGACGCCTAGCAGTGGACGCCTGGCAAAGAAAGTCTGGCAATAGACGATCAGCAAGCTTACTTGCTGACGTTCAGCTGCCGCTTCCCTGGGCGTTTCCCATCATCCCATCCGCTCTCGGTAAAACCGCTGGGACAGGGGAATGGACACGGCGGTCAGGACCACGGCGGCAATGAGCAGGATCACCAGGACAGACCCTTGGAAGGCAAATGAGGTTCCCTGCTCCACAGATTCGGCAATGTTGGCGATGGCGCCGGCGGCGCCGCACACCAGGAAGATGATGAGGAACATGGCCAGCCGCCCCTTTTCCACACCGAAGCGGAACATCAGCGGCAGGGTGATTGCCAGGATGCAGAGGGCGCCCAGCACCGACAGGGCCATTACACCGGGGAGAAATGTCCGGTTGACCGCCAGGGAGAGCACCGCCTGCAGCAGGGCGGACAGCACCGCCGCTCCGCCGATGCACAGCCAGCCGAACGCATACTTGCCCAGCACGATGTCCCGGGCGGAATAGGGCATCATGGCGGCCATCTGGTCCCATTTGCTCCGCTCGTCGTAGGCCAGGGCGGTATAGGGCAGCATGGCGGCGTAGATGACGGCGAAGGCGTTGTTAAAGCCGCTGGGCAGGGCGGAGAACAGCAGGATCATGACCAGAAAATACTTCATCTGCCGGAAAATCACATAGGTATCTTTCAAAATGAGGGCTTTCATCTCGTCTTCGCTCCTTTCACCAGAAACAGCACGATGTCCTCCACCGTGGGCTTTTCCAAGTGGAATCCGGCGGGAGCCAGCTCCCGCTTCACCAGGGCCCGGACGCCGCCGTAGCGGTTTTCCTCCCGGGCAACGATGGCCTCCGGCAGCAGGTAGTCCAGGTTTTCCCGGGAGCCCTCAAAGATGCCGTGTTCCTCCAGCAGCCGGTCCTTTTCCTCGCAGAACAGCAGCTGGCCCTTGTGGAGAAAGGCAATGTAATCGCACAGCTTTTCCAGATCACTCAAGATGTGGGAGGAGATGAGAATGGAGTGGTCCTCCTCCCGGGTGAACTCGTTGAAAATATCCAGGATCTCGTCCCGGACAATGGGGGCCAGGCCCGCGGTGGCCTCGTCCAGCACCAGGAGCTTGGGCTGGTGGCTTAGGGCCACGGCGATGGCCAGCTTCATCCGCATGCCCCGGGAGAAGTCCTTGAACTGCTTGTTCCCGGGCAGGTCAAAGCGCTTGAGGCAGCCGTCATACGCGGCCTGGTCCCAGCGGCGGTAGGTGGCCGCCATGATCTTGCCCACCTGGACGGCGTTGAGGGACTCGGGGAAGTAGGCCTCGTCCAGCACCACGCCCACGTCCTCCTTCACCTGCAAAAACTCCGGAGAGGACACATCCGCGCCCAGTACCCGGGCGGCGCCGGCGTCCGGCCGCAGGGCGCCCATCAGCAGTCGGATGGTGGTGGATTTGCCGGCGCCGTTTTCGCCCACCAGGCCGCAGATGGTGCCGGCGGGCACCGTTAGGTTCAGGTCCCGGATGGCGAAATCGCCGAAGGACTTTTGGATATGAGACAGCTCGATAACATTCATAGAGATTCCTCCTCCAGCAGGATGCGGAGCATGTTCAAAAGCTCCTCCGTGGTGACGCCGCAGTCCCGGGCCGTTTTCGCGGCGGCGGACAACTGGGCTTCCAGTGTTTTCAGCTGATGCTCCCGCACCAGCTCCATGTTTTTCTCCGCCACGAAGCAGCCCTTGCCTGCCACGGTGCAGACAAAGCCCTCGGCCTCCAGCTCGTCATAAGCCCGTTTGGTGGTGATGACGGAAATTTTTAAATCCTTCGCCAATGCCCGGATAGAGGGAAGGGCATCTCCCGGTGCAAGCGCGCCGGAGAGAATCTGGGACCGGATCTGGGAGGTGATCTGGCCGTAGATCGGCTGGTCGGTATTGTTTCGTATAATGAGTTCCATGGAATTCCTCCGTTCGTACTGTACATGTACAGTATATACAGTATGCACGGAATGTCAAGAGGTTTTTGAAAAAACTTTTTTGTGTGCATTGCACCTAGGAAAGCGGCGGAAAGTATGGTATACTGCGGATTTAAGATAGCAAAGGGGGAGGGAAGCCCTTGGAGACCGTCAGCGGCGTCAATAACTGGAAGCTGGTCATCCGCCGGGAAGCGGCGGGGGTCACCGTTTTGCGGGCTGTGACCTGCGACGAGAGCGCCGCCCTGCCGGAGACGCTTTTTGGCCTGCCGGTGACGGCTCTGGGGGACCACGCCCTGGCCCCCGGCGCCCCGGCAGTGCCGGGGGAAGCGGTGCAGTTCACCTGCGGCCCCCTGCCGGGGGAGGACGGCTGGGACAACCGCCGCTTGAAGGCGCTGACGCTGCCACGGCACCTGCGGCGGGTGGGGGATTACGCCCTGCTGAACTGCGGCGGCCTGGAGCGGCTGCGGCTGTGGGACGACGTGGAGTTTTGGGGCGGCGGCGCCCTCATGAACTGCCAGAAGCTGGATACCTTCCACTTGACCCGCACCGGGGAGGACCAGGGGGAGTCCCTGGCGTATTTTGCCGACGAGCTGAGCCGGGAGCTGGATGTGACCGTCGTCACGGCGGCGGGGGAGACGGCCCGGCTGCTGTTTCCGGAGTTTTTAGAGGTGTACGAGGAGAATTGCCCTGCCCATCATTTCGACTATAATATTTACGGCGCAGGCTATCCCTACCACCACTGCTTCCGGCATAAAAAGCTTTCTTTGAAGGACTATGACGGGCTGTGGAGGGGCTGCCTTGCCATGGAGCATGAGAGCGGCACGGCCCTGCGGCTGGCCTTCTGGCGGATGCGCTATCCGCTGGAGCTGTCGGAGCAGGCGGCGACGGCGTACGGTTCCTACCTCCAAAGCCGCGCGGCGGAGGCCGTGGACTGGCTGCTGGCGGAGCGGGATATGGCGGGCCTGGCCTTTTTGCTGAACCGGACGGCGCCGGACCGGGACACCCTGGCGGCGGCCTGCCAGCGGGCCCGGGAGGCCGGGGCCGCCGAGGCGGTGGCCCTGCTGCTGGAGGAGCAGCACCGGCGCTTTCCCGCCGGAGGGAACAGGAGCTTTGACCTGTAAAGATGAATGGCTTGCCGCCGGGAGAGGAGGAACGTTGTGGAGGAAGCGCCGAAGAAGGATTTTTCCGCCATCGGGCAGGACATTTTGTTTGCCGCCCGGAATGAGCTGTATATGAATCTTCCTTACCTGGACGTGGCCCTTTGCAGCCTGCGCTTCCAGCCGGGGGGCGGTGTGACGCTGTCCCTGGCCACCGACGGGGAGACACTGTACTATGACGGCGCTTTCCTGGCGGAGCGGTATCTCCGCAGCCGGACGGCCGTCAACCGGGCGTACCTCCACGTACTGCTGCACTGCATGCTGCGGCACATCTTCAAAAAGCGGGGCAAGGCACCGGAACTGTGGGACCTGGCCTGTGACGCGGCGGTGGAGAGCATCCTGGACGAGCTGGACTACGCCTGCCTTGCGGAGGGGGCCGTGCCCGTGAAGCAGAAATTTTACGGCCAGTGCCGCCGGGATATGCCGGTCCTCACCGCCGAGGGCATTTACCGCCATCTGCTGCGGCTGGACCTGCCGGACTATGAGCTGGCCCAGCTCCGGCGGGCCTTCCTGGTGGATGACCACGGTCTCTGGGACCCGGAACAAAAGGAGGACCAGAAGCAGCGCCGGCAGCAGGACCAGAAGTGGCAGGACCTGTCCGACAAGACCCGGACGGGGCTGGAGACGGTGCTGGCCGGCCAGGCCGCCGGCGGCGAAGCGGTGCTGGAGCAGATCAAGGTGGCGGTCCGGGACGACGTGGACTACCGGGCGTTTTTGCGGCGCTTCGCCGTGCCCCGGGAGGTCATGGCCGTGGACGGCGACGCCTTTGACTATATTTTCTATACCTACGGCCTGCGGCTCTACGGCAACATGCCCCTGGTGGAGCCGCCGGAGACGAAGGAGGAAAAGCGCATCGAGGATTTTGTCATCGCCGTGGATACCTCCATGTCTACCTCCGGCGCCCTGGTGCGGCAGTTCCTGGCCTGCACCTACGCCGTCCTCCGCTCCGCCGGCACGTTTACCCGGAAGGTGAACATCCGCATCCTCCAGTGCGACGACCAGGTCCGGTCCGACACGGTGATCCATGACCTGGAGGAGCTGAAGGGCTACATGGAGCGGTTCACCCTGGCCGGCGGCAGCGCCACGGACTTCCGGCCGGTGTTTGAATATGTGGAGGGCCTGCGGGCGGCGGGGGCGTTTACCTCCCTGCGGGGGCTGATCTATTTCACCGACGGCATGGGCGTCTACCCGCAGAAGCGGCCGCCCTATGAGACGGCCTTTGTGCTGCTGGAGGAGCCGCCCATGTCCGTGAAAATGCCGCCCTGGGCCATCCGCCTGGTGCTGAGCGTGGAGGACCTGGAGCGGGCGGCACGGGAGACGGCGGAGGAATTTCCCGACGAGCTGGACTGGGACGAGCTGCCCCAGCTGTAATACGAATCTCCCATGGCGAATCATATAAGGAGCAACGGATATGAACATCAAGCAGGCAAAACAGGAGATCGAAAATACCCTAAAAGCATACCTGGCCCGGGACGGTCTGGGCAATTACCTCATCCCCGCCGTCCGTCAGCGGCCGGTGCTGCTGATGGGCCCTCCGGGCATCGGAAAGACCCAGATCATGGAGCAGATCGCGTCGGAGACCGGCGTGGGCCTGGTGGCCTACACCATCACCCACCACACCCGCCAAAGTGCCGTGGGCCTGCCCTTCATTGAAAAGCGCACCTACGGCGGGGAGGAGGTTTCCGTCACGGAGTACACCATGAGCGAGATCTTGGCCTCTGTGTATCAGATGATGGAAAAGACGGGCATTCAAGAGGGCATCCTCTTCCTGGACGAGATCAACTGCGTCAGCGAGACGCTGGCCCCCATGATGCTGCAGTTCCTCCAGTGCAAGACCTTCGGCAACCAGCGCCTGCCGGAGGGATGGCTCATCGTGGCGGCGGGCAACCCACCGGAGTACAACAAGTCCGTCCGGGACTTCGACGTGGTGACGCTGGACCGGGTGAAGCGCATCGATGTCAGCGAGGACTTTTCCGTGTGGAAGGAGTACGCCTGCCGCAGGGGCCTCCACGGCGCGGTGGTGTCCTACCTGGACATCAAAAAGGACAATTTCTACCGCATCGAGACCACGGCGGACGGTTTGCAGTTTGCCACCGCCCGGGGCTGGGAGGACCTCAGCGAGCTGATCTTCGCCTATGAAAAGCTGGGCCTCCGGGTGGACCGGGAGGTGGTGGGGCAGTATATCCAGCTGCCCCGGATCGCCAAGGACTTCGCCAACTACCTGGAGCTATACTACAAATACCAGAGGACCTACCACGTGGAGGACATCCTCTCCGGCACCTGGCAGGCCATCACCGTGTCGGAGCTGCGGGCGGCACCCTTTGACGAAAAGCTCTCCGTTATGAGCCTGGTGCTCAGCCGCCTGGCGGAGTCCGCCGCGGCGGTCCGGCGGCAGGATGCCCTGACCGCCGCCCTCCACGCCGCTCTGACGGAGTTCAAGGGGAAAATCCCCCAGGCGGAGCCGGCGGCGGTGCTGGGCCAGCTGGTGTGGCAGCGGCAGGAGGCCATGAAGCGGGCCAAGGAGGCCGGACAGCTGACGAAGGAGGACCGGGACCTGCGCCAACGGGAGCTGAACGCCCTGGAGGATTACTGCCAGCGGCTTTTGCGGGAGGGCCTCTCCGCCCCGGCGGAGGCTATGGACGCCGTTCGGGCCTGGTTTGGCGGAGAGGTGGAGCGGCGCGGGACCCTGGCATCGGAGACCGGCCAGCGGTTTGACAACGCCTTCCGCTTTTTGGAGCAGACCTTCGGCCAGGGCCAGGAGCTGGTCATTTTCGTGACGGAGGTCACCGCCGGTTATGATACCAGCTGGTTTGTGGAGCAAGTCGGCTGTGACGCCTACTTCCGCCACAACCGGGAGCTGCTGTTTGACAATACCCGGCACCGCATCCGGGAGGAGATCGCCGCGGCAAAGGCGGCGGAAAAGGAGGAGACGACCCATGCGTGAGGACCTGGAAAAAATCGAGGCTGTGTTGAACGAGCAGGTGCGCCCCGCTCTGCGGGCCCACGGCGGCGAGCTGGAGGTGGACCATCTGGAGGGCGGCGTGCTGTACGTGAAGCTGCTGGGCCAGTGCGCCGGCTGCCCCGCGGCGGATCTGACCAACGAGACGCTGGTGGAGGCGGAGCTGGTAAAGGCCCTGCCGGAGCTGGTGCGGAAGGTCGTGGTGGTCCAGACCGTCAGCGACGAGCTGTGGGAACAGGCTAAGCGGCTTTTGCGGGACCATCACCTGTGAGCATAAAGAATCTCCCCGGACCAAAGGTCTGGGGAGATTTTTGTATTTACCAGGGGTGCTGGTTCCAGGACTGGCTGGGGGTCATGGCGAAATACGTGTAGTCGATGACGCTGCCGCTGTCGGCCCAGGTGGTGTCGATGTGGACCTGGGTGCCGTCCAGCACGGCCACCGTCCAGATGTGCTCATCGTTGGACAGGGCGGTGCACTGGATGCCCTCCAGCTTTAAAAGCAGATTGTAGGCGCCGGTGTAGCCGTCGCACACGGCGGTGCCCCGGGTGAAGAGGCTGTACGCAATGTGGCTCAGGGAGCTGTCCGAGGCGCCGTAGTCATACACGCAGTTGTCGCAGATCCAGGTGTAGTACACCCGGGCCTTTTCCCGCTGGGTCATATCAGAGCGCAGGAGCCCGTCCTCCCACAGCTGGTCGTGGACGGCGATGGCGGCGGCCATGGTCTCGTCCCGGTAGGCGGGGAGGCTGCCGCCGGTATTGGCGGCGGAGAAGGTGAGGCGCAGAGTGCCGTCGGCGCCGTAGGTGCAGGAGACAGTGTTGTAGCACTGTTCACAGTAGGTCTTGACGGTGGCCAGAGCCTGCTCCATGGCCTGCCGGGCCGTGACAGGGGTTAGAGAATCGTAGCGCAGGGACAGGGTGTTCTGCCCGCCGGCGAGCATGTACCGGATGGACTGGTCCATCTCCTCCGCCGTGGTGGGGGCGGCAATATAAGTGCCGGCGGGAATGAGACTGCGCAAGGTGGTGCCGGCGGCGGAGGGGAACTCCGGCTCCACGGTCCAGCTGAGGGTGACGCGGAGGGCGGGGTCCACCATACGGGTCAGCATGGCCGCCAGGGCACCCCGGGTGATGGGCTCCTGGGGATGGAACGCGCCGCCGGCGCCGCTGCCCTGGGAGATGCCGGTCCGGTAGAGGAAGAGAATGTCCTGGTAATAGGGCGTGTATTCCGTCACATCGGGGATATAGAGCCGGGCGGCATAGCCCTGGGTCACCACGTCATCGTTGATCAGAGGCAGGCTGTCCGCCGGCGCCGCCGCGGCCAGCACGTGGGCCACCTGGGCCCGGGTGGCGGCGGAGTCGTACAGCCCGTCCAATTCCGTGCCCAAAGCGCCCTCCGCCTGGAGGTAGAGAAGATACGGCTCCCAGGCCCGCTGGCCCTCGCTCCGGAAGGCGTCGGCGCCGCGCTCGGGGTCGCCGGTGAGCCACAGGCTGCGGACCCGGCCGGTGAATATGAGCAGCTGCCCCACGGTCACGGCGTCCTTTGGACCGAAGGTGCCGTCGGCCTTGCCCACGGAAAGGCCGTATTCATACAGCGCCGCCGCATTTTCATAAAACACGGAGCCGGCGTCCAGGTCGGAAAACTGCCCGTCGTAGGTCTTGACGCGGGTGGGTTGGCCCTCGGCGGCCATGACCGGCGCCGTCAGCATGAGGCACAGGGCCAGCGCCAGGGCGGAAACACGGCGTTTCATCAAAGTGTACCTCCTTTGTGCGGGAGCGGAGGGGTCAGCCGGGGATGTTTAGGTCCTCCATGACCCGGTCCTCCACGTAAGGGTTCAAGGACTCGTTGACCAGGGCCAAAACGGCCTCCCGGTCCAGGTAGATGTACGGGGACTTCCACTCGCCGGGCAGAGTGGAAAAAGAGATGTTTTCAGCGCCTATGGAGATGGCCTCCTTGCCCAGCCACGCGAGATTCCCCAGGGTCAGATCCGTCTCCACGTACTGCTGAAAAATTTTGGAGAAGGAGCCCACCTTGTCCACATTGGACAGCTTCAAGGTCTGTTTGGCCACGGCCTTCAAAAACTCCTGCTGGGTGTTCATGCGGCCGATGTCCTCATTGCCGTAGGCCACCACGCTGGTGTCGGTGTTGTGGCGGAAGCGGACCACCTCCATGGCCTGCTGGCCGGTGAGGTGGCGGGTGCCCTTTTGATAGTGGATGGACAGGCCCTGGACGGGGTCGTCATAATCCATGTTCACGGGAATGTAAAAATCCACGCCGCCAATGGCGTCCACCAGGGCCACGAAGCCGTCCAGGTCCACGGTCACGGTGAAGTCCACGGGAATGCCCAGCTGGTCCGCCACCGTGTCCGCCAGCAGGCGGGTGCCGCCGTGGTTGTAGGCGTAGTTGATCTTGTGGGTGCCGCCGTTGATAACGGCCTTGGTGTCCCGGGGAATGCTGACGCCGTGGATGGTGCCGTTCTCCGCGTCCACCGCCACCAGAATGTTGGTGTCGCTGCCGCCGTTGCCGTCATCCACGCCGGAGACTAAAATGGTGTAAAAATCACGTTTGCGGGCCGTATGGGCGGCCAGGGCCGCCGCGGAGGCGTCATCCTCCGGCAAGGTATCCGCCGGGAGGGAAGCGCCGGCGGAAGCATTCTCCAAATGGGCCTCCGCCAGAAGCTCCGGCGCCCGGAACAGGCAGTGGGCGCCGGCGTACACGGCGGCCGCCGCGAACACCAGCAGGAGGACGGTCCGGCTCCAGCTGCGCCGGCGGCGGTGTTTTTTTGCCATAGTGTGATTGCTCCTTACAAACGCGGCGGAGCCGCGGTAGTTGTCTTTGGTAGATTTACATAACACTTACAACATTATATGACGGCTTCCGGAAAAACACAAGAGGAAAATCGTGCGCCGCGTGTTATTTTCCGGGTTCGTCCTCCCGGTCCACCACCAGCTGCTGAAGCAGGGCCTTGATGTCCGCCAGCTGCTGGTTTTGGTAGGAGAGGGCGCAGCGGATGTAATGCAGCATGGGGTCCGCCGCCCTGGCCGGCTCCATGCCGTTCACGGGATGAGGCCACCGGCGCACGGGAGGCTCCTGTGGGACGGGCGGCGGGTCCGCTGCGCCGGCTGGCTCCGTCCACGCTTCCCGGCCCCGCCCCTGGGGATGGTTTGCCATATCCATACCTCCGATCCGAGTGTTTGAAGCGATGTGGCACCGCTTAGGTGCCGCGGTATTTTTTTCGGGTGGCGATGCCGCCCCGGATGTGCCGCTGGGCCTTGTTGACCTCCAGCACCTCCTTCACCTGCAGGTACAGCGCCCGGTTGAACTGCGGCAGCCGCTCGGAGATGTCTTTGTGTACGGTGGATTTGCTGATGCCGAATTTCTGCGCGGCGGCGCGGACTGTGGTCCGGTTTTCTATGATGTACAGAGCCAGGCGTTCCGCCCGGTCCTCCATGTTACCCTTCAAAGCACAACACTCCCCGCCTCTTGTTGGTTCAGCCTATGCGCCGGAAAGGGTGGGTATGATGAAAAGCGAAAAGAAACGCCTCCGCGGAAATGCGGAGGCGCTGTCCGGTTCATGTCCGGCCCCTGCGGGCGGGCTTGTTCTTTTTGGGCGCGGGCTTGGCCCAGCCGGCGGGGCGGGCGGCAGGCTTTTGCCGCTTGGCAGGCGCCCCGGCTTTTGCGTGCTGGGAGCTTTTGGGGCGGCCAGCGGTGTCCCTCTGGACGGGCCTGCCGTCTTGCGGCGGACGCTGTCCGGCGGTGGGGTGGATGAGACACTCCTTCCCGTAGCCGATGAGGTCCTGGCGGCCGGCGGCCTCCAGGGCCTCCCGCACCAGGCGGTAGTTTTTCGGGTCCCGGTACTGGATGAGCGCCCGCTGCATGGCCTTTTCATGGGGACTGGTGGGCACATACACCGGCTGCATGGTCCTGGGGTCCAGCCCGGTGTAGTACATGACGGTGGAGATGGTGGAGGGCGTGGGGTAGAAATCCTGGACCTGCTCGGGCATATAGCCCAGGTCCCGGATATATTCCGCCAGGGCGATGGCCTCCTTCAGTGTGGAGCCCGGGTGGCTGCTCATGAGGTAGGGCACCACGAACTGCTTTTTCCCCAGCTTTTCGTTGAGGTGCTGGTATTTGGCGAGAAACCGCTGGTACACGTCGTTGGAGGGCTTGCCCATCATCCGCAGTACCGGGTCCGCAATGTGCTCCGGGGCCACCTTCAGCTGGCCGGAGACATGGTGCTCCACCAGCTCCCGCAGGAAGGTGCCGTCCTTGTCGCAGAGCAGGTAGTCAAAGCGGATGCCGCTGCGGATGAACACCTTCTTCACCCCCGGCAGCGCCCGGAGCTTGCGCAGCAGCTCCAGGTAGTCCCGGTGGTCCACAGTTAGGTTTTTGCATGGGGTGGGAAACAGGCACTGGCGGTTGGGGCACACGCCCTTCGTCAGCTGCTTTTGGCAGCTGGGGTGGCGGAAGTTGGCGGTGGGGCCGCCCACGTCGTGGATATAGCCCTTGAAGTCCGGGTCCTTGGTCAGCAGCCTGGCCTCTTCGACAATGGCCTCGTGGCTGCGGGTCTGGACGATGCGGCCCTGGTGGAAGGTCAAGGCGCAGAAGCTGCATCCGCCAAAGCAGCCCCGGTTGGAGGTGAGGCTGAATTTCACCTCTTCAATAGCGGGAACACCGCCCAGCTTTTCATAGGAGGGGTGATATGTCCGCATGTAGGGCAGGGCGTACACGTGGTCCATCTCCGCCGTGGTCAAGGGCTCCTGGGGCGGATTCTGCACCACATAGCACCCCTCTTTTTCATAGGGCTCCACCAGCCGCTTGGCCACGAAGGGGTCCGTGTTGCAGTACTGGGTGTAAAAGCTCTCGGCGTAGGTGCGGCGGCTTTCGTTCAGTGCCTCCCAGGAGGGGAGGGTCAAGGCGTCATACACGCTTTCCAGAGAGCGGGTCTTGTACACAGAGCCACGGACATAGGTGATGTCAGCCACGGAAAGGCCGCTGTCCAGGGCCTCGGCCACCTCCACGATGCTGCGCTCTCCCATGCCGTACAGAAGCAGGTCCGCCTGGGCGTCCAGCAGCAGAGAGCGCTTCAAGCTGTCGGACCAGTAGTCATAGTGGGCCAGACGGCGGAGGCTGGCCTCAATGCCGCCCACGATGATGGGCTTGTGGGGGAAGCTGCGGCGAATGAGGTTGCAGTATACCACCGCGGCGTGGTCCGGCCGCTTGCCGGTGACGCCGCCGGGGGTAAAGGCGTCGGTCCGGCGGTGCTTTTTGGACACGGAGTAGTGGTTCACCATGGAGTCCATATTGCCGCCCATCACCAAAAAGGCCAGACGCGGCTCCCCCAGCGCCAGGATGCTGGCGGGGTCTTTCCAGTCCGGCTGGGAGATGATGCCCACCTTGTAGCCGGCGTCCTCCAGCACCCGGGAGATGATGGCGTGGCCGAAGGTGGAATGGTCCACGTAGGCGTCGCCGATGACATAGACAAAATCACACTGGTCCCAGCCCCGGCGGGCCATATCCGCCCGGGAGATGGGCAAAAAATCTCGTTCCATAGAGGTTCCCCTTTGCTTTGATGCTCCCAGTATACCAGACCCGGCGCCGGATGTCGATAGCCCGGCGGACCGTGAGAAAAATGACGGTTTTTATGGCCTCATATCTTGCAAAACGTCACAAAAATTAGGAAACCAAAAACTTTTCGTTTGAAAATGAAAGAAACGCCGCGGTAAAATACAGGTATCCGAAAAAGGAGGAGGACCCATATGAAACGAATCATGGCCGCCTGCCTGGAGCAGACGGCACACTTCCTCATCAAGGAGGACCTGCCCCATGAGGCCGCCGTCCGGGCTGTCCGGGCGGAGTATGAGCATTACCAGAACCAGATGCGGCGCAACCGCACGGAATTCCGCGTCCTGGAGGAGCTGGAGCAGTCCGACGGTTCCCTGGTGGTCAAGCTGAAAAAGCAGTACAACAGCTATGACTGCGGTCCCTACATGGAAGAGGCGTAACAGAAAAAACAGGAGGCGGTACCGCCTCCTGTTTTTTACTTTTTCAAGCTGGGCATGGCCTCCAGCCGGTTCAGGGCCTCGTACAGCGTATCGTCGTTTTTGGCGAAGTGCATGCGGATGAGGTGGTTCACCGGCTCCCGGAAGAAACTGGAGCCGGGCACGGCGCCCACGCCCACCCTGGCCGCCAGGTCCTCGCAGAACGTCAAGTCGCTGCCGTAGCCGTATTCGCCGATGTCCAGCAGCACGTAGTAGGCGCCCTGGGGGTCCGTGTGGGCGATGCCGAGGGTGTCCAGCCCCCGGAGGAACAGGTCCCTTTTGTGGGTGTACTTGGCAAGAAGCCCGTCATAGTAGTCCTGGCCGAACTCCAGAGCCGGCATCACCGCCTCCATCAGCGGGGCGGCGCAGCCCACCGTCAGGAAGTCGTGGACCTTTTTGGCCCGGTCAATGATGGATTCCGGGGCGATGATGTACCCCAGCCGCCAGCCGGTGATGGAATACGTCTTGGACAGGGAGGAGCAGGAGATGGTCCGCTGCCACATGCCCGGCAGGGAGGCGAAATAGGTGTGCTGATGGGGGGCGTAGACGATGTGCTCGTACACCTCGTCGGTAATGACGTAGGCGTCGTATTTCTCCGCCAGGGCGGCGATGACCTCCAGCTCCGCGCGGGTGAACACCTTGCCGGAGGGATTGGAGGGGTTGCACAGCACCAGGGCCTTGGGCCGCTGGCGGAAGGCGTCCTCCAGCACCTCCGGGTCAAAGGAGAAGTCGGGGGGATTCAGCGGCACGTAGATGGGT
This sequence comes from Dysosmobacter sp. Sow4_B12, assembly GCF_052116665.1. Taxonomy (NCBI): domain Bacteria; kingdom Bacillati; phylum Bacillota; class Clostridia; order Eubacteriales; family Oscillospiraceae; genus Dysosmobacter; species Dysosmobacter sp. Sow4_B12. The sequence continues at coordinate 80,269 of NZ_JBQKKR010000006.1, forward strand.
TCCGCGCCGGAGAGAATGGTGTCGGCGCCGTAATTTTCATAGAAGGGGGAAAAAACGATGACCTTGTCTCCGGGGTCCGCCACGGTCATCATGGCGCACATCATGGCCTCCGTGGAGCCGCAGGTGGCCACGATCTCCCGGTCCGGGTCGATGGGCAGGCCCATGTAACGGCTCTGCTTCTTTGCCAGGGCCTCCCGGAAGTTCTGGGCGCCCCAGGTGATGGCGTACTGGTGAGGACCCTGGTGAGCCACCTGGGCCAGACGGTCCAAAATAGCCTGGGGCGGGTCAAAGTCCGGGAACCCCTGGGACAGGTTCACGGCGCCATACTGCAAAGATACCCGGGTCATGCGCCGGATCACGGAATCGGTGAAGCTGGCGGTGCGGGCGGAGAGGGGACGGGGCATGGGGATCACTCCTTACTGGTGGGGATGAGCCGGCTGGCGGCAGTGTGTTTTTTCCGGTTTGCGCCTCCCGGAACGGTATTTTTAAAATCATACCAAAAAGATGGGGAAAATACCAGCCCCAATCTGCCTAAAATTTTCCCCGCGGCCAAATATTCTTTGGACTATCCCGGCAAACGTGGTACAATGGCTCTATCATCATCGTACCAAGAAAGGGGAATCGTCATGAACGAGACTTTGAAGGTGCTGAAGGAGCGCCGCAGCATCCGCAAATACAAGGCGGAGCAGATCAAGGACGAGGAACTGGACGCCATTTTGGAATCCGGCACCTGGGCGGCCTCCGGCAAGGGGCTGCAGCCGGCTGTCATGGTGGTGGTGCAGGACCCGGAGACCATCGCTTACATGTCCAAGCTGAACGCCGAGATCCAGGGCAAGCCCGGGACGGACCCCTTCTACGGGGCGCCTACCGTGGTGGTGGTCCTGGCGGACGGAGAGAATCCCAACTGGGTGCCGGACGGCTCCTTGGTGCTGGGCAACCTCATGACCGCCGCCTGGGCACTGGGGGTGGGCTCCTGCTGGATCAACCGGGCAAGGGAGCTGTTCGACATGCCGGAGGGCAAGGCACTGCTGAAAAAGTGGGGCCTGCCGGAGACACTGCGGGGCGTGGGCAACTGCATCCTGGGCTACGCGGAGGGACCTGTGCCCGCGCCGAAGCCCCGGAAGGACGGCTACATCGTCCGGGTGTGAGGGGAGGCGTCCATGGAAAGACCCCTGCAGAACATCCGGTATGACAAGGCGGCGGAGGCCCTTTACATCGTCGACCAGACCCTGCTGCCCACCGAGGAAAAGGAGATCCGCCTGGAGACGGCGGAGCAGATGTACGATGCCATCCGATCGCTGCGGGTCCGGGGCGCCCCGGCCATCGGCATCTGTGCCGCCTACTGCCTGTATGCCCTGGCCCGGACCATCGACGCCCCGGACATGGACGGCTTTATGGAGCGGCTGCGGACGTACAGCGCGTATCTCAACAGCTCCCGTCCCACGGCGGTGAACCTCAGTTGGGCGCTGAACGTTCAACTGGAGACCGCCGGGGCCCACCGGCAGGAGGGACGGGAGGCGGTGCTGGAGGCCCTGTACGAACAGGCGGTGGAGATCCACGAGGACGACATCGCCAAGTGCAAGGCCATTTCCGAGTTCGGCCTCAGCCTTTTGAAAGAAGGAGACGGCGTGCTGACCCACTGCAACGCCGGCCCGCTGGCCACCTCCCGCTACGGCACCGCCCAGGGGCCCTTCCTGCTGGCGGCGGAGAGGGGCATGAAGCTGCGGGTATTTGCCGACGAGACCCGGCCTTTGCTTCAGGGCGCCCGCCTCACCAGCTACGAGCTGCAAAAGGGCGGTGTGGATGTGACCCTCATCTGCGACAACATGGCCTCCATCGTCATGAAAAACGGCTGGGTCCAGGCCTGCTTCGTGGGCTGTGACCGGGTGGCCGCCAACGGCGACACCGCCAACAAGATCGGCACCAGCGGCGTGGCCATCCTGGCGAAGCACTACGGCATCCCTGTTTACGTGCTGGGCCCCACCTCCACCGTGGACATGGCCTGTCCCGACGGGGAGCACATCCCCATCGAGCTGCGGGACGGTGAGGAGATCAAGAACCTGTGGTACGAAAAGCCCATGGCCCTGCCGGAGGTAAAGTGCTACAATCCCGCCTTCGACGTGACGGACCATGCGCTCATCACCGCCATCGTGACGGAGAAGGGCATCTGCTACCCGCCCTTTACCGAGAGCCTGGCGGCGCTGTTTGAAAACGCGTAAATCAAAAAGAGGACGGGCTGTCCCGTCCTCTTTTCGATTTCATGGATTGGAGGAGCCGCCGTGGGATTGGGCATAGACCTCCAGCAGGTGCTGGAACTGCTGGCGCCGCTCATCCCGGCTGCGCAGCTGGATGCGGTCCAGCAGGGGACACAGCTGCGCCAGCTCTTGGGGCGTCAAGTCCGCCGTCAGCCATTCAAAGAAGAAGGATTCCGCCTCCACCTTGGCGTTGCGCAGGACCTTGCCCTTCTCCGTGATGAACAGCTGCTTCCGGCGGCCGTCCTCCGGGTGGGAGCGGCGCTCGATATAGCCCTCCCTTTCCAGCTTGGCGGCCCGGCGGGCAATGGTGCTCTTGTCCAGACAGTACTTTTTCCGCAGCTCCTCCTGGGTGATGCCCGGGCGGCGGTTGACAGTGTGGATCATATCGTAGTCGGAAAGGCTCAGATTCGTGTTGCCCAGTGCCTGGGCCACGAAGCGCTGGGCGTCCTTGTCGATTTTTCGTATCCTGCGTCTGGTGGGGTCCATGGACGTGCCTCCCTGCTTGTTTGATGCTTGTATCATAGCAGGCAAAACGGACAACCGTCAATTCCGCAAGGACATTTTTGACAGATTGCACAAATCGTTGCCAAATGCAACAGTTTGAATTGACAACTAACTGTCCAGGGCATAAGATACAAGCGTGGAAGGGCCGCGGGGACTGGGAACCCTGTGGAAGCCCACGAGACAGCACCTTGCCGACCGGGAACGGCAGGCCTGGAAGAAAACGCATCGGGTCCGATCAACCCGATGCGTTTTTGCGCCCTTATTTGCCGGAGATGGGATAGGCGATGCCGCCCACGCAGATGCTTTCCAGATCCTCCAGAGGCAGGATCTCGTCAAAGACCTCCCCCTTGTCGCAGACGGTGACGCCGTTTTCCGGATTCAAGCTGCCGCCGGAGGAGGACAGGTCGATGACCGTGCCGTCGGTTTTGGTCAGCAGGATCTCCACGTTTTCAAAATACCGCTCCATCTGGCGGCTGTCCTCGGCAGGCAGTCGGCCGCTGGGGGCGTCGGACCAGCGGACCTCGCTGTCCACGGTGTAGTCCACCTTGACGGCCACGGGGGAGACGGTGACGGCGTCCACGGTGAAGGTCATGCCGTTTTGGGTGAAGGTCTCCCCGCCGCCCAGGGTGACGGAGGCGTCCTCGTAATCCACGTCGAAGCGGAACTTCCAGTGTCCCTCCACCACGGGGATGGGCGTCTCCTGCGCCTCGTCCCAGACGCACAGGTCCTCAAATTCCGCCGTGGCGGTGCTGCCGGTGATGGAGTGGTCGGCACTGAGGGTCTGCACCAACTGGACGGCGCTGCTGTCGGCTTCGTCCGCCACGAACCGGGCGCTACCGTGGCTGCCGCCGCGGATGTCCAGGCTGGCGCCGCCGAAGCCGCCCATCAGCAGGGAGCGGGGGTCAGTGCCTTCCGGCAGCAGGGCTGTGCCGTCGTCCCGGCGGATGGTGTAGACGATGGCGGCGTTGTATTGGTCGCCGATGATGGCATCGGCGGTGATGGTGACGCCGTTGTCCGTGTCTCCGGCGCCGATGGGGTGGCCGATCTTATCGATGACCTCCGTCTGGGCGGCGGAGCCTCCGAAAATGGGGGCAAGGACCTCCACGGCGGATTTCAGTATGCCGCTGGCCCCGGCGCCCACCGCCAAGGCGGCGGCGAGGCAGGCGGCAATAAGGGCGGTCCGCCACAGGGGATGGCGGCGGGTTTTCCCGCCGGCCCTTTCCGCCGCCCTTTCCGCCAGAGCGGCTTTCTGCTCCGGCGTGAAGCGCAGGGCGTCCATGGTATTCCGGTACTCAAACAGAGCGTTCATAGTCGTCTCCTTCCAACAAGTCTTTCAGCTTCGCCCGTCCCCGGGCCAGCCGGGTGTGGACGGTGGCGGTGGGTACGCCCAGGATGCGCCCGATCTCCGCCGCCTGGTAGCCCTCATAATAATAGAGGTAGATGACGGCGCGGTAGTGGGGCGGCAGCCGGTCCACCGCCGCCAGCAGGCTGCCGTCCGCCGCCTCCGGCGCCGGCACCTGGGCGCAGGCCTCCAGGCCGCAGGTGCGCCGCCGCCAGGGGCTTTTCAAAATGTCCTTGCAGGCGTTGGCGGCCATCCGCAGCATGTAGGCCTTTTCGTGCTCCGGCGATGCAAAGGTCCTCGGCTCCGTCAGCAGTTTTACGAATACGCTCTGGCAGACGTCCTGGGCGTCGTGGGTGTTTTTTAAATAGGTGTAGCTCAGGCGGAGAATGGCGTCGGCGTAGGTCTCGGCCAGATGCTCCGCCCGCTGGTTTAGGTCCATGGGATCAACTCCTTTGGCGCGCGCTCATAAGGGATACGAGCAAGAAGGGGAAAAACTTTCACAGGCAGAAAAAAAGAGCGGCGCAAAGCCGCTCTTTTTTGATGGGGCAGGTTTGTTGCTGTTTACTCCATGACGATGAGGGCAATCAACTCCACCGGCTCTTCCGTACGGTTGATGAGGCCGTGGGAGTGGCCGTAGCCGGTGGCGCCGATGTCGCCGGCGTGGAGGAGGACCTCCTTGTCGTCATCCTGGAACACGGCCTCGCCCTTGAGGATGTAGTAAAACTCCGTCTCGTGCTGGTGGTCATGGTAGCCGATGGAGCAGCCGGGGTCCACAGTGATGTGGGCGAACATGCGGCCGTGGCCGTACAGGCCCTCCTTGTCGGTCAGGTGCTTGATGTGGATGAGCCCGTTGCCGTTTCGAACGCAGGCATCCGCCCGGGGGCAGTTTTCAGATAGTGTGTACATAGCGTCGTCCTCCTTGATGGCCCTGTCCCCAAGCTGGCGGCCGGGCGGTGAAAGTAATTTTATTGTACCAGACCGGCGGCGGAAAGTCCAGAGGCGCCGCTATCTTGCGGGAAACGTCTCCGCTATCTTGCGGAAAACGGCGGTGTGTAGTACGATAAATAAGAAAAACACTTGACCTTCAAGTTACTTGACAGTGTACGCTGAGGGAAAAGGAGGTGGTCTTTTGACCAGTAAGGAGATGGAGGCGCGCTCCGGCGTGCCCCGGGCCAACATCCGCTATTACGAGGCGGAGGGGCTGCTGTGTCCGGACCGGGCGAAAAACGGCTACCGGGATTACAGCGAGGCGGACCTGGCCGCCCTGGAGAAGATCAAGCTGCTGCGGCGGTTGGGCGTGACCATTGAGGAATTGAAGGACCTGACCGCCGGACGGCTGGAGCTCACCGCCGTGCTGGACCGGCGCCTTGCGGAAGTGGGTACAGAGCAGGCGGCGCTGGACCGGGTGGGGGAGGTCTGCGGCCGGCTGCGGGCGGAGGGGGCCACCTTTGCCGACCTGGATACCGGCGCGTATCTGGAGGCGTTGGACGCCCCGGCTCTGCCGCCGACGGAGGGCGAGGTCTGGTGGAAAGCGCCCCATGCGCCGTCCCTGCCGGAGGAGGACGCCCTGCCGGTGTGCACCAGCATCCCCCGCCGCCTGTTTGCCCGCCTCTTTGACACTTTCGGCATGCGGATGCTGGTTCTGTGCGCCATGGGGCTGCTGGGGACGAATCCGGTATCCCACACCACGGCCATCGCGCTCATGGCGGAGGGGCTGCTGTTGCTCGTGGAGCCACTGGCGCTGCACCTGCTGGGCACCACCCCCGGCAAGGCTCTCATGGGACTGCGGCTGGAAGCTTCCGGCGGACGGAAGCTGACGTATTCGGAGGCCTTTACCCGGCATCTAATGCTGCTGTGGTACGGCCTGGGCCTGGGCATTCCGATTTTCAACCTGGTGCGCTACTACCAGAGCGCCAAGCGCTGCGGGGAGGGGGAGCCCCAGCCCTGGGACACGGACATCGCCTATATCGAAAAGCCTGTTAGCTGGAAGAACCTGGCAGCGTATCTGCTGGCGGCGGCGCTGACGGTCACGGCGGCGGAGACGGTCAACGCCTGGTCCCAGCTGCCGCCCAACCGGGGGGAGCTGACGGTGGCGGAGTTCGCGGAAAATTTCAACCGCCAGGCGGAGTATTTGGGCATGGCGTTTTCCGGCCAGTGTCTGGACGAAAATGGCCGCTGGGAAGATCTTCCGTTTAACGGGACCGCTTATATCGCCATTGGCGGCTGGGGACCGAAAAACCTGCCCTTTGCCTATACGGTGGAAAACGGCCGTCTGACGGCTGTGACCCTTTCGGCGGAACAGGAGAACACGGAGAATTGGCTGACGCTTCCCACCGACCAGATGGAGGTGGCGGTCATGGCCTTCACTTGGGCCCAAAAGGACGCGCCCCTCCGGACCACTGCCCGCAGGGAACTGCTGGAGCAGGTGGAATCCGCGCCTCTGGAGGGCTTTACCCTCCGCCAGGGCGGCACAGTGCTGACACTGGACGTCCAGCAGCGGGGCTTCCGCTACTCGGATTCCCTGGGGCTGCTGCTGCCGGAGGAGGGCGAGGAGAACTTCTGCGCCTTCACCTTTACCATCGCTTTGGAAGAACAGTGATTGCAAAAGCCGGATGCGGGGTGTAAAATCCCTGTATCCGGCTTTTTCCGATGGCTGGACTTTGTGCAAATGACAGAATTTCACCTGCTACCGAATTATCACTTTACTTCGGTAATAAAATGAAGTAAAATAATCCCCGTGAAAAGAGAAGGGCCCTTGAGCCCGCGAGGAGGACATGTCCCATGGAACTGGATCTGAATATCTTAAAGCCCCAGGAGCGGCTTTCCCTGCAGCTGCGGCTGCTGTACGAGCAGGAGGGCTTTTGCAAGTACCACATGGGCCGGTTTGAGGAATACGGCCTGTACCAGGAGAACCGCCGCTTTCTCTCCTCGGAGCAGGTCATCACCTTTACGGACCTGGACGGCCGCCTGCTGGCGCTGAAGCCGGACGTGACGCTGTCCATCGCCAAAAACGCCCAGGTGGAGGCGGGGAGCTGCGGGAGGTACTATTACGCGGAAAACGTCTACCGTCCCAGCCAGGAGAGCCACACCTTCCAGGAGATCAGCCAGATGGGCCTGGAGTGCATCGGCGCGGTGGACGACGCCGTGACAGCCCAGGCGGTGTCCCTGGCGCTGCGGAGCCTGGCGCTGACGGGCCGGGACTTTGTGGTGGAGCTGAGCCACATGGGCTTTGTCACCGGGCTGCTGGACGCCGTGGGGGCGCCGGAGGCCATCCGTCCCCGGCTGCTGACCTGCATCCGGGACAAGAACCTCCACGAGCTGCAAAAATGCGCCGCCGAGGCGGGCCTCTCCCGCCAGGGGGCGGACGCACTGGGCCGGCTGGGGCAGCTCTCCGGCGGCTGGGAGGCGGTGCTCTCCGCGGCGGAGCCTCTGGCCCTCAACGCCCCCATGGGCGCTGCCTTGACGGAGCTGCGGACCCTCTGCGGGACCCTGGCGGCCCGGGAACAGACGGAAAACCTTAAGCTGGACCTGTCCCTGGTGAACGACATGGACTATTATAACGGCCTGGTGTTCCAGGGGTATCTGGCGGGCCTTCCCCGGGCGGTGCTGAAGGGCGGACGGTATGACCCCCTGGCCGCCCAGTTCCGCCCCGGCGCCCGGGCTATCGGCTTTGCGCTGTACCTGGATGAGCTGGACCGTCTGACAGACCAGGAGGAGGCCGGGGACGGTCGGGGCATGCTGAACGTGGCCCTGCCCAAGGGACGCCTGGGCGACAAGGTCTACGACCTGCTGGCCGGTGTGGGCTACGGCTGTCCGGAAAACTACAACGACACCCGCAAGCTGGTGGTGGAAAATCCCACCGCCGGCATCCGCTACTTCCTGGTGAAGCCCAGCGACGTGGCCATTTACGTGGAGCACGGCGCGGCGGACATCGGCATTGTGGGCAAGGATATTTTGGCGGAGTCCGGCGCGGATGTCTATGAGCTGCTGGACACGGGCCTGGGCCGGTGCCGCATGTGCGTGGCGGGTCCCAAGGACTTTGCCGACGACCCTGGCCGGTCGCTGCGGGTGGCCACGAAGTTCGTGAACATCGCCAAGCGCTATTACGCCGCCCAGGGCCGGGACATCGACATCATCAAGCTGAACGGCTCCATCGAGCTGGCACCTATCCTGGGCCTTTCCGATGTGATCGTGGACATTGTGGAAACGGGCACCACCCTGCGGGAGAACAATCTGAAGGTGCTGACGGAGTTCATGCCCATTTCCGCCCGGTTCATTGCCAACCGGGCCAGCTACCAGTTCAAGCGCCGGGAGATCGACACCCTCCTTGGCAAGCTGCGGGAGGTGACGGAGCAGTGATCCCCATTCTGAACTTTGACGACCTGGCACCGGAGCAGATTTTGAACCGGGACATCCAGGCGGAGGAGAACGTGTCCGCCGCCGTGGACGCGGTGCTGGAGGCGGTGCGCCGGGAGGGCGACGCCGCCTTGAAGCGGTACACGAAGCGCTTTGACGGCGCGGACCTGGAGGACCTGCGGGTCAGCCAGGCGGAGCTGGACGGGGCCTGGAACGCCCTGGACCCGGACTTCATCCAGACGCTGGAGTTGGCGGCGGAGAATATCCGCTGCTTCCATGAGCAGCAGGTCCACCAAAACTTCGTCCTGACGGACCGGCCCGGCATCGTCATGGGCCAGCGGTACACCCCCATCGAGAAGGTGGGCATCTGCGTGCCCAGCGCGCCGGCGGCCTTTCCCTCCACCATTTTGATGAACGTCATCCCCGCCAAGATCGCGGGCGTGCGGGAGATCGTGGTGGTGACGCCGCCGGATAAAAACGGCGCTATCGGCGCCGAGGCTCTGGCGGCGGCGAAGATCGCCGGCGCCGACAAGATTTTCAAGATCGGCGGCGCCCAGGCGGTGGCCGCCCTGGCCTTCGGCACGGAGAGCGTGCCGAAGGTGGATAAGATCGTGGGCCCCGGCGGCATCTTCGTGGCCACCGCCAAGCGCAAGGTGTTCGGCCGGGTGGCCATCGATATGATCGCCGGCCCCAGCGAGATCCTGGTGGTGGCGGACGGCAAGTCCGACCCCACCTGGGTGGCGGCGGACCTGTTGAGCCAGGCGGAGCACGATGTGCTGGCCTCTCCCGTGCTGGTGACGGACAGCCGGGAGCTGGCCCAGGCCGTCCAGGGGGAGGTGGAGCGGCAGCTGGCGCTGCTTCCCCGGCAGGAGATCGCCCGCAGGGCTGTGGACGACAACGGCAAGATCATCGTCACCGGCGACCTGGAAAAGGCGGTGGAGGCGGTGAACCTCATCGCGCCGGAGCACCTGGAGCTGTGCGTGGATGACCCCTTCGCCCTGCTGCCCCTGGTGAAAAACGCCGGCAGCATTTTCCTGGGCCGCAGCGCTCCGGAGGCGCTGGGCGACTATTTCGCGGGACCCAACCACACCCTGCCTACATCCGGCACCGCCCGGTTCTCCAGTCCCCTCAGCGTGGATGACTTCGTGAAGAAGTCCAGCTTTCTCTACTATGACCGATCGGCGCTGGCCCCTGTGGCGGAGCGCATCGCCGATTTTGCCCGGCGGGAGGGCCTGGAGGCCCACGCCCGGTCCGTACTGATCCGAACAGAAAAAGGAGGAAACGCCCAATGAGCAAGTTCCTTTCCAAGGAGGCCGGCCGTCTGGCCCCTTACACGCCCGGCGAGCAGCCGCAAGACCAGCAGTACATCAAGCTCAACACCAATGAAAGCCCCTTTCCGCCCTCTCCCAGGGTGATCAAGGCCATCTCCCGGGCGGAGCTTTTGAAGCTGAACCTCTACTCCGACCCCACCTGCGCCCGTCTGGTGGAGGCCATTGCCAAGCGGTATGAGCTGCAGCCGGAGAACGTTCTCACCGGCAACGGCTCCGACGAGATCTTGGCCTTTGCTTTCCGGGCCTTCTGCGGCGAGGGCAAGCCCCTGGCCTACGCCGACATCACCTACGGCTTCTACAAGTCCCAGGTGGCCCTGTTCGGCCTGGACGCCAAGGTCATCCCCCTGCGGGAGGATTTCACCTTGAATGTGGATGACTACATGGATTTCCCCGGCACCATCGTCATCGCAAACCCCAACGCCCCCACCGGCATGACGGTCCCCCGGGAGGATATCCAGCGGCTGCTGGAGGCGGACCCGGACCGGGTGGTCATCGTGGACGAGGCGTATGTGGACTTCGGCGCCGAGAGCTGCGTGCCCATGATCTACCGCTATGACAACCTGCTGGTGGTGCAGACCATGTCCAAGAGCCGGTCCCTGGCCGGCGGCCGGGGGGGTTACGCCCTGGGCAGCCCCGCCCTCATCTCCGCGCTGAACCGGGTGAAGTACAGCTTCAACCCCTACAATGTCAACCGCCTGTCCATCGTGGCCGGCGCCGCCGCCGTGGAGGACGAGCCCTATTTCCAAACCTGCACAGCCGCCGTTCAGAACAACCGGGCGTGGACGGTCCGGGAGCTGGAGGAGCTGGGATTTACCGTGCTGCCCTCTTCCGCCAACTTTATCTTTGCCAAGTCCGACAAGCTCCCCGGCGGGGAGCTGTACCGGAAGCTGAAGGAAAACGGCATCCTGGTGCGCTGGTTCGACGCGGACCGCATCCGGGACTATGTCCGCATCACCATCGGATCCCTGGAGCAGATGACGGCGCTGGTGGACGAGATCGCCCGCCTGCTGGAAGAACTGTAAGGAGGATTGCCTATGCGTACCACCGCCATTCGACGGGACACCAAGGAGACGCAGATCACGCTGTCGCTGGACCTGGACGGCACCGGAAAAAGCGACATTGCCACCGGCTGCGGCTTCATGGACCACATGCTGACGCTCTTCGCCCGCCACGGCGATTTTGACTTAAACATCACCTGCCGGGGGGACACCCAGGTGGACGACCACCACACGGTGGAGGACATCGGCATCTGCCTGGGCAAGGCGTTTACCGAGACTTTGGGGGACAAGCGGGGCATCACCCGCTACGGCCAGTTCCTGCTGCCCATGGACGAGACGCTGGTGCTGTGCGCCGTGGACCTCTCCGGTCGGGATTATTTGGGCTGGGCCGTGGAGCTGCCCAGCGCCAAGGTGGGCACCTTTGACACGGAACTGGCCAAGGAGTTCTGGCTGGGCTTCGTCCGCAACTGCCCCGGCTCCATCCACATCCGGGAGATCACGGGGGAGAATACCCACCACATCCTGGAGGCAGTGTTCAAGGGCATGGGCCGGGCGCTGAAGGAGGCTGTTGCTCCGGATGAAAAGCACCTGGACGAGATTCCGAGTACCAAGGGTACTCTGTAAAGTGAGTTGATACCATGATCGCAATTGTAGATTACGGCGTGGGAAACCTGTTTTCCCTGTCCTCCTCCCTCAAGGCCCTGGGCCTGGAGACGGAGGTCACCCGGGACGCCTCCCGCCTGCGGGCGGCGGACCGCATCATCCTCCCCGGCGTGGGCGCCTTCGGCGACGCGAAGGCCAAGCTGGACGACACGGGCCTGGTGCCGGTCATCCGGGAAGAGGCGGAGCGTAAGCCCCTGCTTGGCATCTGCCTGGGGATGCAGCTGCTGTTTGACCGCGGCTTTGAGTACGGCGAGCACCCCGGCCTGGGGCTGGTGCCCGGGGAGGTAGTGGACCTGCGGGGCGACTTGGAGGACAAGACGCTGAAAGTCCCCCACATGGGCTGGAACAGCCTGCGGATCGTGAAGGACGATCCTTTGTTCAAGTACTTCAAGGACGGGGAGCACGTCTATTACGTCCACAGCTTTTACGCCAAAAACTGTGCCGCCAGCACCCTGGGTACCTCCCAGTACGGCAATGTGGTGGTGACGGGCGCGGTGCGCTGCGGAAACGTCTGGGGCACCCAGTTCCACCCGGAGAAATCCGGCGACGCGGGACTGCGGCTCCTCAAGGCATTCGCGGAGCTGTAAAGGAGGGGCGCCATGCAGATATTTCCCGCCATCGACCTCTCCGGCGGCCAGGTGGTCCGCCTGTACCAGGGAGATTACGACAAAATGACCGTCTACGGCCAGGACCCCTGCGCCGTGGCGAGAGACTTTATTGCCGCCGGGGCCAAATACCTCCATGTGGTGGACCTGGACGGCGCCAGGGACGGCACCCTGGCGAATTTCGAATCCATCGCCGCCATCGCAAAGCAAGGCGGCCTCTATATCGAGGTGGGCGGCGGCATCCGCACCGAGGAGCGCATCCGGCAGTATCTGGATTTGGGCGTCGGCCGCTGTATTCTGGGCACCATCGCGGTGAAGGACTTTGCCTTCACCGCCCGTATGGCCCAGACCCACGGGGATAAAATCGCCGTGGGCGTGGACGCAAGGGACGGCTATGTGGCCGTCAACGGCTGGAAGGAGCTGTCCCGTGAAAAGAGCGTGGACTTCTGCCGCCGCCTCCGTGACGCCGGCGTGGGCACCGTCATCTACACGGACATCAGCCGGGACGGCGCCGAGAAGGGCACGAATCTGGCCGTGTACCGGGAGCTTGCGAAGATCGAGGGCCTGGCCGTTACCGCCTCCGGCGGTGTCAGCTCCCTGGAGGAGCTGAAGGAGCTGCAGGCCATGGGCACCCGGGCCGCCATTCTGGGTAAGGCATTGTACACCGGGCGGCTGGATTTGAAAACTGTCATTGAGGAGGTGGGCGCATGTTAGCCAAGCGCATCATCCCCTGCCTGGACGTGAAGGACGGGCGGGTGGTCAAGGGCACCAATTTCGAGGGCCTGCGGGACATGGCGGACCCGGTGGACATGGCCCGCTTTTATAACGAATCCGGCGCCGACGAGCTGGTGTTTTACGACATCACCGCCTCCGTGGAGGGGCGGAACCTGTTCACCGACATCCTCCGCCGGGTGGCCAGCGAGATCTTCATTCCCCTGACGGTGGGCGGCGGCATCCGCACCCTGGACGACTTTGACCGGGTGCTCAAGTGCGGCGCCGACAAGGTGTCCGTCAACTCCGGCGCCATCGCGGACCCCAGCATCATCGGCGCGGCGGCCAAGAAGTACGGCGACCAGTGCGTGGTCCTCAGCATGGACGTCAAGCGGGTGGACGGGCAGTTCCGCCTGTTCGCCAAAGGCGGCCGGGAGGATACCGGCATCGACGCTATGGAGTGGGCCGTCAAAGGCGTGGCGGCAGGCGCCGGCGAGATCGTGCTGAACTCCATCGACACCGACGGCGTCAAGGCGGGCTTTGACCTGGAGATGCTGGACGCCCTGGCCTCCCGGGTCAGCGTGCCCATTATTGCCAGCGGCGGCGCCGGGAACATGGAGCATTTTGCCCGGCTGTTCACCCATCCGGGCATCGACGCGGGGCTGGCGGCCTCCATTTTCCACACCAAGCAGGTGGACATCAAGGAATTAAAGCGCTATCTCCGCGCCCAGGGCGTGGAAATGCGCCTGTAAGAGGGGAGCAAACGACCAATGGAGCTGAAATTTGACGAGCGGGGCCTCATCCCCGCCATTGTCCAGGACCACTACACCAAGGAGGTATTGACCCTGGCTTACATGAACGCGGAGAGCCTGGCCATCACCATCGACGAGCGGCGCACCTGCTTTTGGAGCCGCAGCCGCCAGGAGCTGTGGCGCAAGGGGGAGACCTCCGGCAACGTGCAGCACGTGGTGTCCATCACCGCCGACTGCGACGGTGACGCCCTGGTGGTGGAGGTGGTGAAGGACGGCCCCGCCTGCCACACCGGCGCGGAGAGCTGCTTTTTTAACGAGGTATATCTCTCTGACGAGCTGAAACGGTTCAGCTACGAGGGGCTGTACCACCTCATTGAGGGCCGCAAGACCAGCCCCAAGGAGGGCAGCTACACCACCTACCTTTTTGAAAAGGGACTGGACAAGATTTTGAAAAAGGTGGGCGAGGAGTGCACGGAGGTCATCATCGGCGGCCGCAAGGAGGACAAGGAGGAGACCATTTATGAGATCGCGGACTTGACGTACCACGTCATGGTGCTGATGGTCCAGATGGGCATCACCGTGGAGGACATCACCCGGGAGCTGGAAAAGCGCCACGTGGTGGACCACAAGGTGAAGCAGGAGCGGATGCAATGAGCTTGACGCCCACCGCCTGCTCCGTCCACACCCACGCCACCTTCTGCGACGGGAAAAGCACCCTGGCGGAGATGGCCGCCGCGGCGTATGACGCCGGTGTGCGGTACTACGGCGTCTCCTGTCATTCCCATACCCCCATCCCCCAGGATGAGGGTGCCGTCCTGCCCGGGGACATGACGGCCTACCGCCGGGCGGTGCTGGAGCTGCGGGCGGAATACGCCGGCCGTATGGAGGTGCTGCTGGGCCTGGAGTGGGACAGCCAGTCCGACGTGACGCCGGAGGGCTTCGACTACTGGATCGGCAGCGTTCACTACCAGGCGGGCAACGGCCGCTTTTACGCCGCCGACTGGGGAGAGGAGCACTTTACCGCCTGCCGGGATGAGCTGTTCGGCGGTGACGCCCTGGCGGTGGCGGAGGGCTATTTCCGGGAGGTGTGCCGGGTGGCGGAGAAAAAGCCTCCCATTTTGGGACACCTGGACCTCATTACCAAGCTCAACGGCGGCAGCCGCTTTTTTGACGAGGACTCGCCCCGGTACAAGGCGGCGGCTCTGGAGGCCCTCCACGCCGCGGACCCCGCCGCCACGCTGCTGGAGATCAATACCGGCGGCGTGTCCCGGGGCTACCGGACCGCGCCCTATCCGGCGCTGTTCCTGCTGCGGGAGTGGCGGCGCATGGGCGGACGGATCATTCTCACCTCCGACGCCCACAGCGCGGACACGGTGGTGTACGGCTACGGCCAGTCCGCCGCTCTGGCAAAGGCGGCGGGCTTTGCAAAAAGCGTTCTTCTGACTTTGGGTGGCCCCGTGGAGTGCACCCTGTGACAAGGAAACCACAAAAAGCCGCGGCCGGAAGCCGCGGCTTTCGGTGTTTCCGCCTCTTGAGATACCTATGGGAACTTGGTACAATGGAGCTGTTTTCAACACGATCTGCGAGGTGATCTTTAATGTATCAGACGGTCATTTTTGATTTGGACGGAACGCTTTTGAACACCATTGAGGACCTGGCTGCCGCGGGCAACCACGTCTGCCGCCGGAACGGCTGGCCGGAACATTCCGTGGCGGAGTTCCGGCAGATGGTGGGCCACGGCATCCCCAACCTGGTGCGCCGGTTCTCGCCGGAGGGCTTCCGCAGTCCGCTGATGGCGGCCAACACCCTGGCGCAGTTTTCCGAGTATTACGCCGCCCACAACATGGACAAGACGGAACCCTATCCCGGTATTCCGGCCATGCTGGCACGGCTGAAGGCCGCCGGCGTGCGGATGGCCGTGTATTCCAACAAGGCCGACGAGTTCAGCCAGGTCATCATCCGCCACTACTTTCCGGACACCTTCGACCTGGTGCGGGGCAAGCTGCCGGGTGTTCCGGTGAAGCCGGACCCCACCGGCGTGCGCCAGGTGCTGGAGGCGCTGGGAGCCGTCCCGGCAGAGACGCTGTTTGTGGGGGACAGCGACACGGATATGGACACCGCCCACAACGCCGGCCTCACCGCCTGCGGCGTCACCTGGGGATTCCGGGACCGGCAGGTGCTGGTGGACGCCGGGGCGGAACTGCTGGCGGACACTGCGGAGCAGCTGGAGCGTTATATCCTCGGCCATTGAAAAAAGCTGCCCATGAGGTAGCTGTCCATAAAACAGGTTTTGAGAAACAAATACTATGGCAGTTGCCGGACAAGGGTTGCTGACAAAAGGGGTATGTGTCATTAAGGAACATGCCCCTTTGCTTTTGCAGTTGCCTTTGTTGATGGTAGATGGATAGGATGGATTTTGTACGATTTAAGGCCGATAATCCGGAATTAGCTTCCCTGTGAGCAACGCAAAAATCAGGGGCAATGATGCGTCCATGCCCTTGCACAAGTACAGCTCATACGTCAGTTAAATGCCGATTTCCAACCTGTTTCATAAGGGTACTTCTGAGATGTCATCTTTCAGAAAAGTAGTCAGAAATCCCTCACTTAAACCAATCCTTGTGAGGATAGGAAAGAAGTGTGCTGAAACGATAATTTTGTTCCTCATTCCGCGCTTCTGCAATCCGTGTACTGCGCTCACCGTTCCGTTCGCTATTGCATGGTTACAATTAGCTATTTACCATCCAATGAACAGTGGAATCCCTTTCCATAAGCAGCACATCATTTACAGAGATAAAAACCTCTGAATATTTGAAAGCTGTTTTTGCTTGTCCGGCCAAGTAAGTAGGATAGACAAGTACAAGGAAACATGCTATAATTTCCATAAAAGCTCTAAAAGACCACGTTAACATGTCAGGTCGCTGTCTGGCGGCACTTATTAACGGAGGTTTGGGTTATGAATAACAAGCAAATGAAAAAGGCCACAGTCGACGCAATCAATGTGATGATCCGCCACGCGGACAAGGGTCCTTCCGGATTTTGGGTGGAGGATCACGAAGGCTGTGGCAATCCAGCGGTCTTTCCGGAATTTGAGGAGGGCTTGAAGCGAGGAAGACTCGTCCAGAAAGAACATTATTTTTGCCCATGGAATACCGCCATTATGTACGGCGATGGGCATGGCAACATAAACACGGGGTGTTACCATAGCTGTTCTATTAGCAAGGCAAGGTATCTGACCACTGAGGAACTTAAAGAAGTTCTTGCCCGCTTCAAAACACGCATGAAAAATGGGGATTACGATTGCGTTGACCATTTATCGCCGTTGCTGACAAAAGCCGAAAGCAGACACATAGAGGATCGCATTCTTGCGGAGCAGCATGAGTGCGAACGCTGCGAAAGGCAAAAGCGGCAGGATCGGCTCAAAAAAGCCGCTGCTCTGATTGCCAAGTATCCAGATAAAAAATCGCTTTTGGCACTCTACTATGGAGAAAAGGATCGTGTATTAGACGAAGGCGGGATCATTCTTTTTGACCCAGCGTCCCAGCGTAATGTTGTTGGAGCGGAGAAATTTTCCTACAATGATTATCTCGACGTTCAATTCGCGTCGTTGGGTAAGAAACACCGTCCGTACTTTTCTGACTGCTTTTTCAATGCGGTTATGTCTCATTTCAAAGGACAGATTGAGAAGGTTAAGCCAAAACATATTTGCTTCAAGCGGATCTTCATTAGTGGAATGTACACCGATGGGACAATGTTTGACGGAAAAGAGGATCACGTCTGGATGGAGAAATCCGGCTTTGAAGAGTGCGCCGTTGGTGACAGTGTTTCGTTCTGCGCCGAGGTCTACCGCTATGTAAAAACCGGAAATGGAAAACTGATTGACTACGGACTGCGTAACCCGACAGGCATCCAAAAGATCGAAGCCTACGAGCTTCCCAGTGATGATGAACTGATTATGCAGGAAGTTGAACAGCTTATCTGCGAGACTTGCTTTCTAAGTGAGCGGTGCAATCGCAATTACTGCACAATGGATCCAAAGAAAAAGCGTTTGCTCAAACAAGAAATGTTCCGTGCAATAAAGGCACAGACAGATAAGGAGACGCAGAAATGAAACGATGCTTTCTTATGTGGGGACTTGTAATTGCATTGTTGTTAAGTGGGTGCGGATCGTCAGCATCCCGTGTTGAAACACTGAAAAGCTGGTCTTTCCAGTATAACGAAGGGACAAGTGATTACAGCCTTTTCTTTGGCTTGGCTGATAAAAATGATAAGTCCCTGTCAGCCGATGTCGATGTTGATATTCGAATCGTAAATGATGCGGATGAAGAGGTCTATACTGGTACAAAGTCCGTTTCTCCTGATGATTTCAGTTATTATTCCAGCCAAGCTGCCGGAGAGCAGTATCTTGCCAATGTGAGAATCCCTGCCTCTGAGATCAAAGCCGGAACGTCCGCAAGCGGGAAGGTTTATTTCACCGTGTACAAGGAAAACGCAGTTCAGTTTGACGAAGTAAACTGCGATGCTCTGTATTGCCTGCCTATTGAAGATGTTCAAGTGACGTTTGATTCATTTCCGCTGGATCTGAAGGTGAAGGACTTCATGGGGAGTACGGCATCCGTGATCCAAATTCAAGGAGCCGAATTTAAGTTTGACAAAGACTATTCCCCGCATCTGACCATTACGATTACCGGAGAAAAGAAGAGCGGGAGCAGTGATTCCGGGTATGATATGATTAGTTATAAGCTGTATGACAGTGCGGGTTATCTGGTAGACTCCGGCAATATATACCTATCTTCTCTGAGCGCCGGAGATAAATTCAAGGATGACTCTGTTGTGATCTATGACATTACTCCCGGCGAATCCTACACATTCCAGTTATCAGAGTATAGCTGGTGAGCTTTCGCAATTTTTCACAAACATAAGGGCTTGGGACTATCCCAAAAATGAAAACAGGGCGTTTCGGCAGTCAGCCGGAACGCCCTGTTTTTTCGGTGTGGGTACTCACCGGATTTGCTTGCTGCACTGCAAGGAAATCCCGGTCAACCCACGCCATTTTTCGCAAGTGTAGCTACACTTGCTGTGCTTGCTCTTCCCCTAAGAATCGCATTGACTCGAACGTTTGTTCTTGTTATAATTAGGCTGAAAGATTAAAAAAGTCTTGGAACGCAGTTGATTTTCATTGGCAAATGGCGGCATCGCCGCCTTGATTACCGATTTGCACAGGCGAACGAGCCTGTCAAGGACGCGCAGCGAGGCGAAGCCGATTTCTTGACAGGCACGGACGGCTGTGCGACCCGGCGAACTGCCTGTAATTCTCCTGTGAATCCCGGTACATTGCCCAATGGAATCCCGGAAATTGTCGTGATATACTGAATAGCAATAGGTCATATCACGCACTTTGCTCCGGGAGATTCATGCGGCGCTGCTCGGAAATCTGAATGAAAAGGAAGGTGCAAATGGATAACAAGAAACGTAACGTCCAAGTGGAATCGAACGGCAGCCGCAGTGCCCCCGTTCCTCTCTGGCAGGAGTTACCGCAGATCACGGTGCGCCTGAAAGAAGGAAACACCATCTACCGCTTTACTGCCAGTTTTGACGGAACGCACACCCTTCCCGAAAAGGCGGTGAAGCTGATCGACTCCGAAGGGAGTGTGTGATCGTGACCAACAGCAACCTTGTCTTGGCAGACTGTCCTCAGATGATGGAGGAATCTACTATGAAGCAGTCTGACAAAATTACCGCGCTGTATTGCCGCCTGTCCCGTGACGATGAATCACAGGGCGACAGTAACAGCATTGTGAATCAAAAAGCCTATGACAAGGTAACGAAGGCATTCCCCGAAGTAGAGACCATTGTTGCAGATTCCGCTTACAAGACTCCGCATATTTGCAAGAAAGTATTTGGTGATGGAAGGGTTCTCTCC
>NZ_JBQKKR010000007.1:0-99385 GCF_052116665.1 Dysosmobacter sp. Sow4_B12
CGGAGCCCGCCCATTTCAAGGTTTTGCTCCGCAAAACGCTTGTGCGCCGCATTCGCGGCGGAGACCATCCACATCGACTTACTTTTTCAGCTCGCCGGTGGCCAGCTGCGTCAAGTAGGCGTTTAAGAATCCGTCCAGGTCGCCGTCCATGACACCGTCGATGTTGCTGGTCTCGTAGCCGGTGCGGGTATCCTTCACCATCTGGTAGGGCATGAACACGTAGGAGCGGATCTGGCTGCCCCACTCGATCTTCATCTGGACGCCCTTGATGTCGGAAATCTTCTCCGCGTGCTGCTGGGCCTTCAGCTCCAACAGCTTCGCCCGCAGCATCTTCATGCAGTTGTCCTTGTTCTGGAACTGGCTGCGCTCCTGCTGGGACGCCACCACGATGCCCGTGGGCTTGTGGATGAGGCGGACGGCGGAGGAGGTCTTGTTGACGTGCTGGCCGCCGGCGCCGGAGGCCCGGTAGACCTGCATCTCGATGTCCTCCTCCCGGATCTCCACGGAGTCGTCGTCCTCCATCTCCGGCATAACCTCAATGGCGGCGAAGGAGGTCTGGCGGCGGGCGTTGGCGTCAAAGGGGGAAACCCGGACCAGCCGGTGGACGCCGTTTTCACTCTTCAAAAGGCCATAGGCGTTTTCGCCCTCAATGGAGATGGCGGCGGACTTGATGCCGGCCTCGTCGCCGTCCTCGTAGTCCAGGATCTTGTAGACGAAGCCATGGCGCTCGGCCCAGCGGGTATACATGCGGTAGAGCATTTGGGCCCAGTCCTGGGCCTCGGTGCCGCCGGCGCCGGCGTGGAACTGCAAAATGGCGTTGGAGTTGTCGTATTCGCCGGAGAGCAGGGTGGTCATCCGGGTCTCCTCCACCTTCTCCTCCAGGACGGCAAAGCCCTCCTTCAGCTCGGCAAGCAGCTCCTCGTCCTCGGCCTCCTGGCCCATCTCACAAAGGGCGGTGAGATCCTCCCACTCCCCGATAAGCTTCTCCTGGCGGGTGATCTTATTCTGCAGCTGCTTGAGGCGCATCTGCACCTTCTGGGAACGCTCCAGGTCATTCCAGAAGCCGTCCTGGGCGGTCTCCGCCTCCAGGCGCTCCGCCTCCTGGCGGGCACTGTCGATATCCAGAGCGGCGGACAGCTTGTCCAGCTCGGGTCCCAGGTCCCGGAGCTTCTGCTTGTATTCATCGTACTCGATCAAAGCCATGGCGATTCTCCATTCACTGAATTTCATTAGCCATAGTATTATAACGAAGGAAACTATTTTTGTAAAGAAAAACGTGCATAACCGCGGAAATTTCCGCCGATTTTCCTCCTTCCCGGCGTCCGCGGCGGAAAGGGGCGGAAAAAATATTTTTCCATCTTCCGGAAAGGGGCGCTTATTCATAATTTGTTCATGATTTGAAGGGGCTTTTCCGATATGGTACAGGTAGGAAGAAAGCAACCCGCAAACGCGATCACAATGGAGGGAAGTCATGAAAAGCTTTTTCACGAAGAAACTGCCGGCCATTCTGCTGGCCCTGACCCTGGTGGGCGGCATGATGCCCGCCGCCCTGGCTGTCAGCTGCAGCCACAACGACTGGGGCGCATGGGTCTCGCTGGATGACACGTACCACCAGCGCAAGTGCACCGTCAACGGCTGCACGGGGACCGAGGAGGCAAAGCACACCTTCGCCTCCGCATATAAATACAACACCACCGAGCACTGGAAGGAGTGCTCCGTCTGCGGCGCCCAGCAGGTCCGGGTGACCCACACCTTCTCCGGCTGGAAGAGCAGCGCCTCCAGCCACTGGAAGGAGTGCACCACCTGCGGCTACAAGATCAACGAGGGCGGCCACATCGACCGCAACCGCGACAACAAGTGCGACACCTGCGGCCGCAGCGTCTCCACCACCTCTTCGTCCAGCTCCTCCAGCGCCGACATCACCTATAAGGTGGACGCCGGCGAGACCGTGACCTTTGTCCGGGGCGACTTCAAGGACCTGTACGAGGATGTCTGCGGCGGCAGCTTCGACTATGTGGTTTTCAAGCCGGACAGCAGCTATAAAAGCGCCTGCGGCTCCTTCTACTTTGACTATGACGGCAAGGAAGAGGAGAAGATCACCAAGAGCGACATGGAGGACTACGAGTTCGAGTATTCCAAAAACAGCGACTACCCCATCAACAGTCTGAGCTTCGTGGCTGCCAAGGATGCCTCCAGCCACACCATCACCCTGGACTGCGTCCTCTACGGCGACGATGATGACGTAAAGGCCACGGTGGCGGTGAAGATCGGCAAGGGCAGCAGCTCCTCCTCCGGCAAGGCGGACCTGGTGATGGAGGTGGAGCCCGACGACGAGATCCTCTTTGACCGCGCGGCATTCAAGGAGCTCTTCGAGGACGAATACGACGATGACACCTTCCGCTCCGTGGTCTTTACCGACAGCGACAACCTCTCCTCCTCCACCGGCCTTCTGTATTTCGACTACGACGGCAAGGACGAGGAAAAAATCACCAAGAGCACCCTGGACGACTACGAGTTCGAATACTCCAAAAGCGGCGACTATCCTTTGAATAAGCTGTCCTTCCTGGCGGACGAGGACGCCGACGGCGAAGTGGTGACCCTGGAGTTCACCCTGCAGGGCGACGACGAGACCCTGGACGGCGTCCTGGAGATCCGCATCGGCGACGTGGAGGACGACGAGGAAGACGGCGACATCAGCTACACCGTGGCCCCCGGCGACGAGGTGGCGTTTGACCGGGCCGACTTCAATAAGTTCTTCAAGGAGGAGTACTCCAAGACCGTCCGCTACGTCACCTTCTATCCCGATAACTCCTACAAGTCCGCCGGCGGCGCCATCTACTATGATTACGACGGCAAGGAGGAGGAAAAGTTCTCCAAGACGGACCTCACCGACGAGCCCTTCTATTACAGCTCCGACGATTACGGCGACTACGCCCTGGACAGCCTCAGCTTTGTGGCGGACGACGACTTTGACGAGGCCTTGAGCCTGGAGTTCCGAGCCTGGTACGACGAGGACAACTACCTGGATGGCGTGCTGGTCATCTCCCCCGAGGGGGAAAAGGACGCCGGCGGCGGGACCTCCATCTCCGGCAAGGGCGCCGCGGACATCCGCTATTACACCACCTACAGCAGCTCCGTGCAGCTCAACCACAACGATTTCGCCCGGTTCCTGAAGAAATCCTATCCCAGCAGCAATCTGGAATACGTGAAGTTCACCGCCCTGCCCTCCTCCGGCAGCCTGTACTATGACTACTACGGCGCCAGCAAGTACGGCGAGAAGGTCCGGCTGACCAATGACAACTGCAAGGACTACAAGTTCTATTTCAGCCCCGGCAGCACCAAGGACTACGCCCTCAGTGAGCTGACCTTCATCCCCAACGGCTTCAACTACTGCCCCAGCATCTCCTTCACCGCCTACGGCAGCGGCTCCAAGTCCGTGTCCGGCAGCATCCTCCTCAGCGTCACCCTGGACACCATGTCCGAGGTCTACGGCGTCACTCCCAAGGGCACCGCCGTTACCTTCCCCGCCAGCGCCATCTCCGGCGCCGTGTCCAAGGGCACCGGCTTGTCCCTGGGCAGCATCCGTCTTTTGAGCCTGCCCACCGCCGCCCAGGGCACCGTCCGCTTGACCAACGGCACCAAGGCCGACACCTCTGCCCTGTACACGTACGGCAGCGGCTCCAGCCAGATCTCCAACCTGCAGTTTGTCCCCGCCGGCGGCTTTACCGGCTCCGTGGAGATCCCGTATGTGGCCTATAACGCCGCCGGCAACGCCATCGGCATGGGCAAGTTCTCCCTGGGCGTGGTGAACTCCATCCCCAAGTTCTCTGACGTGACCTCCTCCACCTGGTGCTACAAGTACGTGGTGGAGATGTGCGACGCCGACGTCATTGACGGCTATTCCAACGGCACCTTCCGGCCCAACAACACCGTCACCTACGGCCAGGCCTTGAAGCTCATCATGCTGGCCGCCGGCTATCCCGTCCAGGAAAAGACCGGCACCCACTGGGCCAGCGGCTACCTGACCAAGGCCAAGAGCGACAAGCTCGTCAGCGGCACCGTGGACCTGGACGCGCCCATCACCCGTCTGGCGGTGGCCCAGATCGCCGCCAAGGCCATGGAGCTGAGCACCTCGGAGCTCTCCAGCGTCAAGCCCTTCACTGACACCTCCGATGTGTACGTGCAGGCGCTCAGCGCCGCCGGCATCGTGGAGGGCTACTTCTCCGGCGGCACCAGCACCTTCCGCCCCAGCAACACGCTGACCCGGGGCCAGGTGGCCGCCATCGTCTGGCGCATGAAAAATTACAACGGCTGAGCTTCCGGCCAAAAGCCGCCCCCGGGACTTTCATCCCGGAGGCGGCTTCTTTGATATGCCAATGCGGCAAAACGCCATCTTGAACGCCGTCCCCTCACTCGGCCGCGAGCCCAGCGCAGCACCCGCAAGGGGCACGCCGCATCCGTAAGGCGGCAAAGCCGCCAACGGCTGCGCTGCGGATCGCGGTTGGAAAGGAGGAGCAAGGGAGCGGGCGGATGACGCTCTTTTGTTCCGCAGGAATAAAAGAACGTCGGAGCAAAGCGGACTTTGCTCCGACATATAACGCATGGACAATTTGGATATTCTTCCTCGACTGCGAATCCAGCAAAGCGAATCGCAGTCGAAAGCGAGGAGCAGCAAAATGAGTGCGAGACGAGTTTTTAATGCAGAGCATAAAAACTCGTCGCAAGCGATATGACGCTTGCGACGAGCTGGAGCGGCTAATGGGAGTCGAACCCACCTATGCAGCTTGGGAAGCTGCCGTTCTACCGATGAACTATAGCCGCGTGTCTGGTGGGTATTATAGCAGACCTCTTTGGAAATTGCAACCCGAAAAATGTCGGCCTGTCATGAACGAGCCTCCGGCGTCATAGGTTTTACCAACGATGCAAAGGGGGATCACCATGAAAAAATTCCTTGCTGCCCTGGGTGCGGTCCTGGTGCTGACCACCGGCGCCGGCGCCATTGAGGTGTCGGCGCCCTCGGCGCTGCTGATGGAAAAGGAGACAGGCACCGTGCTGTTCGCCAAGGACGAGCACGCCCGCCTGGAGCCCGCCAGCGTCACGAAAATCATGACGCTGCTGCTGGTGATGGAGGCCATCGACAGCGGCCAGCTCAGCTATGACACCGTGGTCACCGCCTCCGCCCACGCCTGCTCCATGGGCGGCAGCCAGATCTGGCTGAAGGAAAATGAGCAGATGACCGTGGACGACATGCTCAAGGCCGTGTGCGTGGTGTCCGCCAACGACTGCGCCGTGGCCCTGGCGGAGCAGGTGGCCGGCAGCGAGGACGCCTTCGTGGAGCGGATGAACCAGCGGGCGGCGGAGCTGGGCATGGCGGACACCACCTTTCAAAACGCCACCGGCCTGCCGGCCCAGGGGCATCTCACCTCCGCCTACGACATCGCCCTCATGAGCCGGGAGCTGGTCCTCCGCCACCCGGACATCCGCCGCTACACCACCATCTGGATGGACACCCTGCGAAACGGCGCCTCGCAGCTGGTGAACACCAACAAGCTCATCCGCTTTTACGAGGGGGCTACGGGCCTCAAGACCGGCTCCACCGACAGCGCCCTGTACTGCCTGTCCGCCACGGCGGAGCGGGACGGCATGGAGCTCATCTCCGTCATCATGAAGGACGCCACCTCCGCCCAGCGGTTTGAGGACGCCAAAAGCCTCCTCAGCTACGGCTTTTCCACCTACGCCTTGAAAGCCATCGTCCCGGAGGAGGCCCTGCCTCCCATCCCGGTGGAGCTGGGGACCCAGGCCACCGTGCAGCCGGTGCTGGGGGAGGGAAATGTGCTGCTGCTGGAAAAGTCCAAGGCCGGCGCCTTGACCCAGACAGTGGAGCTGGCCGGGTCCGCGTCGGCGCCGGTGGCGGCCGGGGACCGGCTGGGGACCCTCACCGTGACGGCCGGGGAGGAGACCGTGGCGGAGATCCCCATTCTGGCGGGCGAGACCGTTCCCCGCATCACCTTCTCCCAGATGCTGGTGCGCCTGCTGCGCATAGCTTTTTTGGCGGGGTGAGGGGATTTTGTCAAAACACGACGGTTTTCTCTTGCTGTTGTCCTTCGGGAATGGTATACTTTTTACAAGATATTCCCACAGGCGGCCAGACCGCCAAAACAAAAGAAAGGACTTGTTCACATGCTGGATGTCAAGTTGTTCCATATGAAATCCTTCCTGCCCATGCCTTACGAGGAGGCCCTGGCCCCCCGCTTGAAGCACGCCCACGAAAAGCTTCAGAACGCCAGCGGCGCCGGCGGCGAATTCACCGGCTGGGTCCACCTGCCCCGCAGCTTCGACCGGGAGGAGTTCGCCCGCATCAAGAAGGCCGCCGCCAAGATCCAGAGCGATTCCCAGGCGCTGGTGGTCATCGGCATCGGCGGGTCCTACCTGGGCGCCCGGGGCGTCATCGACTGCCTGTGCTCCCCCAACTACAACTTGAAAAAGAAGAACACCCCCAACGTCTATTTTGCCGGCAACGGCCTGTCCGCCGACGCCCTGCAGGAGGTCCTGGACCTGGTGGCGGACGTGGACTTCTCCGTGAACGTCATCTCCAAGTCCGGCACCACCACGGAGCCCGCCGTGGCCTTCCGCTTCTTCCGGGAGGCCCTGGAGAAGAAATACGGCAAGGAGGGCGCCAAGGGCCGCATTTACGCCACCACCGACAAGAGCCGGGGCGCCTTGAAATCCCTGGCGGACGCCGAGGGCTGGGAGACCTTCGTGGTGCCCGACAATGTGGGCGGCCGTTACAGCGTGCTGACCGCCGTGGGCCTGCTGCCCATCGCCGTCACCGGCGTGGACATCGACGCCCTCATGCGGGGCGCCGCCCAGATGATGGACCGCTGCGCCGAGCCCTCCTACGACTGCCCCGCCTGGCGCTACGCCGCCATCCGCTACGAGCTGTACCGCTCCGGCCGCTCCGTGGAGCTGCTGGCCTGCTACGACCCCGCCTTCCGCTTCATGCTGGAGTGGTGGAAGCAGCTGTACGGTGAGAGCGAGGGCAAGGACGACAAGGGCTTATTCCCCGCCAGCGTGGAGTTTACCGCCGACCTCCACTCCATGGGCCAGTACATCCAGGAGGGCAAGCGCCTCATGTTCGAGACCGTGGTGCGCCTGGGTCCCTCTGAAAACCGTCTGGCCGTCCCCCGGGACGAGGCCGACGGCGACGGCTTGAATTTCCTGGCCGGCACCGATATGGACTTCATCCGGGACCGCGCCATGGAGGGCACCCTCCTGGCCCACACGGAGGGCGGCGTGCCCAACATCATCGTGGAGGCCGACGGCAAGACCGCCGAGGCCCTGGGCCAGCTCATCTACTTCTTTGAGTACGCCTGCGGCCTGTCCGGCTATCTGCTGGACGTGAACCCCTTCGACCAGCCCGGCGTGGAGGCCTATAAGAAAAACATGTTTGCTCTCCTGGGCAAGCCCGGTTACGAGGACCGCAAGGCGGACCTGGAGGCCAAGCTGGCGGAGTAACCGCGGCGTTTTTCCAGTGCCGCTTGCCCAGGAGCCGCCGCGAAGCGGCGTACGAGCGTTTTGGCCCCGGCCAAAACCTCGGACCTGGCGGGATTCATTCCCGACAGGTCAAGTCCTATCAGAGGGGCCCCCATGGGACCGGTCCCATGGGGAGGCAAGCCCGGTTACGAGGATCGCAAGGCGGACCTGGAGGCCAAGCTGGCGGAGTAACCGCGGCGCTCTATCCGGCAGATGACGGACATCTGTCAATATTACATTATGAACAAAGTTTGAATTTGCTTTTTTGCATTGTCTTTTGCAAATTCTTATGGTATGCTGACAATAGCAATCTATCCATTTCCCCCGGCGATTTTATTAGTGAGACAGGAGTGATTTATTATGGTCAGACTGATCATGGGCGTCAAGGGTTCCGGCAAGACCAAGCAGCTCATCGAACTGATCAACAACGCGGCGAAGGACGAGCCCGGCAACGTGGTTTGCATTGAGGCCAACCGCAACATGATGTACGATATTCATTATCATATCCGTTTGATCGACGCGCAGGAATACCGGCTGTGCAGCTATGATCTGCTGCGCGGCTTTATCAGCGGCCTGTATGCTGGTAACTATGACATCTCCCATGTGTTTATCGACAATCTTTGCAAGATCGTTGGCGGGGAAGTGTGCAGCGAAACCGAGACCTTCTTGAACTGGCTGGATTCTTTCGGCGAGCAGAACGGTATCAAGTTCACCACCACCATCAGCGCGGAGGCTTCTGCCGCCACCGATGGCATGCAGAAATACCTGTAAAACAACATAAAGCAAGAGGAGGGCTGGGCCCTCCTCTTGTTTCACTCTTCCCGAAAAACGCCTGCGTGCCTTCCGGCACGCAGGCGTCTTCTCACTGCAATCCCGCCAGCATCTGGTCGGACACGGAGCCGAGGTCACTGAGCCAGATCTGGTCCACGCCGAAGAAGGCGGCCAGCTGCCGCCGGGCCTGGGCCGCCTGGCGGTCCAGATACCACACCGTCACGGTGTTTTTCTGCTCCGTCCGCACCAGGTAGGCACAGGCGTAGCGGTTGGCGTAATACTGTTCCGTATTCTTCCCGTCCGCCAGCAGCGCCTCGATCTCACCGGCGTCGGCGTCGAAGGTCCGTTTGCCGTTTTTCCACTGGCTGCCGGTGGTGGTCAGCAGCAGCGACAGCTTCTCCGCCGGGACGGTGCCCTTCAGCTCCGCCAGGGCGTAATACACCTCTTCCAGCGGCTCCAGGGGCGCCGCCGTAAAGCCGCCGCTCTCCTTTTCGTAGGCCGCCACCCGCAGCACCAGCCGGTCCGCGGAGGCCGCCAGAGCGGCGTAGTCATAGGCGCTGTACGCCTTGCCCTGCCAGACGGGGGCCTCCGCCGTCACATACAGCAGCTTCCCACCCAGGGCGGACCGCAGGTCGGCCACCGTCTCCGTCAGCGCGCTCCGGCGGCTGTCCGCCAGCTGGGGAAGGTCCAGGTACAGCCCGTCATAGCCGCCGTCCTCCACCGCCCGGGCCAGTGCCGACGCGGTCTCCAGGGGCTTCCCCTGGAGGGCGGAGCTGCCGCCGTTGACATGGAGCAGCGCCTTGGCGCCGCTGTCCCGGGCGGCGGCCAGAAGCGACGCCTCCCGCTCCGGGGCGGGCCGCGTCACCTGGACCCTGCCGGCGGCATAGGAGACCCGGCCTCCGGTGATAGCCACCGCCTCATAGCCGCTCCAATCCCCGGCGGCGGTGCCGGCGGCGGTGCCCGCCAGAGCCGGCGCGGCGCTGTGGTACTTGTCGTACACCCGCATGAGCATCACCGCCGCCTGCTCCCGGGTGGCGGTACGGTCCGGGGAAAAGGTGGTGGCGGAAGTGCCGTTGATGATGCCCAGCTCATAGGCCATGGAGATGTAGCCCGCGTTGGTGGCTACATCCGTAAAGGGCATGGGCAGGTCCTGGGCGAGGCCGGCCACGGTGCCCCACCCCAGGGCCCGCACCAGCATGACCGCCATCTCCCCCCGGGTGATGGGGTCCTGGGGGCGGAAATTCTCCGTCTGCCGGGTGATGGCGCCGTGGGCGTAGGCAGTCTCCACGGCGCTGTAATACCAGACGCCGGTGTCCTGCACGTCGGCGTAGGTGCCCCGCTCCGGCGTCTCCATGGGCCAGCCGAACAGGCGGCAAAGCACCACCGTGAACGCGGCCCGGGTCATCTGGCGGCCCATTCCGAAGCGGGTGGGGGTCTCTCCCTGGAACAGGCCCAGCTCCACGCAGCGGCGTATGTCATCCGCCGCCCAGCTGTTTGCCGGCACGTCCGTAAATCCCGCGGACGCGGCGCCGGCGGGCACGGCGCCGATCAGCAGCGCCGCCAGCAGCAGGCAGGATAAAGATCGGCCAAGGAATCGTTTCATGTCATTGTTTCTCCTTCTCCGTGGAAATTCCACAGCGGCATTGTATCAAAATTTGACAGATCAGTCAAACAAAGCCTGTCGAACGCCGAAGATGCGCTGCAATTTCAGAGTTTTGCGGCCACATTTTTTCTTTACCTGGCAGCCCTGTTCTGCTATAATGGAATAGTTATTGTGGCTTTCTATACCCAAATGAAAGGAGGGAACGCCTGTGAAATTCAAAAAGTGGACCATCGGCACGCCGAAAGAGCAGGATGTAGCCCTCCTGCGGGGCGCCGGATACCCGTACCTGCTGTCCACGGTGCTGGCCGCCCGGGGCATCTCCTCCGCGGAGGAGGCCGCGGAGTTTCTGGACCGGGAGCGCTCTCTGACCACCTCTCCCATGCTCATGCGGGACATGGACAAGGCGGTGGAGCGTATCCAGCGGGCCATCGCCGGCGGAGAGACCGTGGCGGTGTTCGGCGACTATGATGTGGACGGCATCACCTCCACGGTGCTGCTGTTGGATTATCTGAAAAGCTGCGGCGTCAACTGCCTGCGCTACATTCCCCGGCGGATCGAGGACGGCTACGGCCTCTCCTGCGACGCTATCCAGGGCCTGCACGACCAGGGCGCCACGCTGATGATCACCGTGGACTGCGGCATCACCGGCAACGAAGAGGTGGCCTTCGCCCGTTCCCTGGGGATGGACGTGGTGGTGACAGACCACCATGAATGTAAAGAGACCCTGCCCGACGCCGTGGCCGTGGTGGACCCCCACCGCCCCGACTGCCCCTATCCCTTCAAGCACCTGGCCGGCGTGGGCGTGGCGCTGAAGCTGGTGATGGCCCTGGGCGGCGAAAACCGGGAGGACGCCCTGTTCGCCCGGTACTGCACCCTGGCGGCCATCGGCACGGTGGCTGACGTCATGCGGATGGAGGGGGAGAACCGCACCATTGTCTCCTGCGGCCTGGAGGCCCTGCCCCACACGGATTTTGTGGGCGTCCACGCCCTTTTGAAGGAGTCCGGCCTCCTGGGCAAGCCCATCACCTCCATCCAGATCGGCTTCGTCCTCTCCCCCCGCATCAACGCCGCCGGCCGCATGGGCAAGGCGGACCTGGCCGCCGACCTGCTGGAGACCTCCGACCCCGCCCGGGCGGAGGAGCTGGCCCGGCAGCTGTGCGATCTGAACCGGGAGCGCCAGGCGGTGGAGCAGGCCATCTGCGCCGACGCCGTCAGCAAGATTCAAAGCCTGCGCAGCGAGGAGCGCTCCGCCCTGGTCCTCTCCAGCGAGAACTGGCACCAGGGCGTGGTGGGCATCGTGGCCTCCCGCCTCAGTGAAAAATACTCCTGTCCCAGCTTTATGATCCACTTGAAGGACGGCACCGGCAAGGGCTCCTGCCGCTCTTACGGCGGCTTCAACCTCTTTGCCGCCCTGGAGTCCTGCGCCGACCTGCTGGACGGCTTCGGCGGCCATGAGCTGGCGGCGGGCTTTACCATTCAGGAGGGCAACATCGACGCCTTCCGCCAGCGGATGAACCGCTATGTCCGCTCCGCCTCCGGCGGAGAGCTGCCCGTCTCCTCCCTGGACATCGACGCCGCCATCACCTGTCCCGGCGACGTGTCGCTGTCGGAGGTGGAGCATCTGAGCCAGCTGGAGCCATACGGCGCCGGGAATCCCCGGCCCACCTTCGCTCTGCTGGGGGCCACGGTGGACGCCGTCCAGTCCGTTGGCCAGGGCAAGCATCTGAAGCTGCGGCTGTCCAAGGGCACCTGCCGGTTCGACGCTATTTTCTTCTCCGTGACGGAGGAGGAGTGCGGCGTCGCCGCCGGCATGCGGGTGGACGCGGCCTTCTACCTCCAGGCCAATACCTTCCGGGGCAACACCACACTGCAGCTGCAGCTCATCGACATCCGCCCCTCCCTGACTCCCAGCCGCCACGAGGCGGCGGACCTGGAGCTTCTGGACCGGCTGGTGGCCGGCGGGCCCCTCACCGCCCAGGAGACCTCCCGGCTGAACGCCTCCCGGGAGCAGTTCGGCGCCTATTGGGTGCTGCTGGAGCGGCGGCTCCGCCAGGGAAAGGCGGAGGAGGACCTGCTGCCCTTCCTGCGGCAGCTGGCCGCCCAGGCCGGCGGCGGTGAGAGCTTCCTCCGGGCAGGCCTGGCCCTGCGGGTATTTGACGAGCGGGGGCTGCTGTCCATGAACCAGGAGGGCGGCCGGCTGACCCTCTGTCTCAATCCCATCCAGGGGAAGGTGGACCTGTTCGCCTCCCCTTATCTCTCCCGGCTGCGCGGAGGCGCGGCCAATCGGAACTGAGGTGACGCTGCATGACCATTCAGGAACAGTACGAAAATCTGGAAAAAACCATACGGATGTATAACCCCGCCGCGGACTTTGCCCAGATCCGGACGGCCTTCGAATATGCCGACAAGTGCCACGACGGCCAAAAGCGCAAAAGCGGGGAGCCCTATATCATCCACCCCCTGGCGGTTGCCCAGATCGTGGCGGAGCAGAAGCTGGACTCCGAGTCCATCATGGCCGCCCTGCTCCACGACGTCATCGAGGATACGCCCGCCACCCACGAGGACGTGGAGAAGCTGTTCTCCCCCACCATCGCCAACCTGGTGGAGGGCGTCAGCAAGCTGACCCGCATCCAGTACGCCACCAAGGAAGACGAGCAGATGGAGAATCTGCGGAAAATGCTCATCGCCATGAGCAAGGACATCCGCGTCATCCTCATCAAGATCTCGGACCGACTCCACAACATGCGGACCATGGAGTACCAGTCTCCCGCCAAGCAGAAGCAAAAATCCCTGGAGACCATGGAGATCTACGCCCCCATCGCCCACCGCCTGGGCATGCAGCGCATCAAGTGGGAGCTGGAGGACCTGTCTTTAAAATACCTGGACCCCATCGGCTATGAGGAGATCGTCTCCAAGCTGGACGAAAAGCGCCAGGAGTACGAGGCCTTCATGCAGCGCACCCAGGTCCAGATCGACGACCGGCTCAACGAGCTGGGCATCGAGCACATCGTCTACGGCCGCATGAAGCACCCCTACTCCATTTACCGGAAGATGTTCAACCAGAACAAGTCCCTGGACGAGATCTTCGACCTGTTCGCCTTCCGGGTCATTGTGGAAAACGTGGGCGACTGCTACAACGTGCTGGGCGTCATCCACGACATTTACAAGCCCATTCTGGGCCGGTTCAAGGACTATATCGGCACCCCCAAGCCCAACGGCTACCAGTCCCTCCACACCACCGTCGTGGGCGGAGACGGCATCCCCTTCGAGGTGCAGATCCGCACCCGGGAGATGCACGAGGTGGCCGAGTACGGCGTGGCCGCCCACTGGAAATACAAGCAGGGCGGCCAGGGCGCCGGCACCGAGGGCCGCTACGAGTGGGTCCGCCGCCTGCTGGAAAACCAGGAGGGTGCCGACGCCGAGGAGTATATCCACTCGCTGAAGATCGACATGTTCTCCGACGAGGTGTTCGTGTTCACCCCCAACGGCGACGTGCAGAACCTGCCCGCCGGCGCCACCCCCATCGACTTTGCTTACGCCATCCACTCCGCCGTTGGCAACCACATGGTGGGCGCCAAGGTCAATAACCGCATCGTCACCTTTGATTACGTGCTGAAAAACGGCGACATTGTGGAGATCCTCACCTCCAAGGCCGCCAAGGGCCCCAGCCGGGACTGGATGAACATCGCCAAGTCCAGCGAGGCCCGCAGCAAGATCCGCCAGTGGTTCAAAAAGGAGAAGCGGGACGAAAACATCGCCAACGGCCGCTCCGCCTTCGAAGCGGAGCTGAAGCACTGCGGCATCGCCATGCGGGATGTCATCGCCGCGGACACGCTGCCGCTGCTGCTGAAAAAGGTGTCCTATCCCACCCTGGACGACCTGTACGCCGCCATCGGCTACGGCGGCTTCACCGCCCAGAAGGCTGTCAGCCGCATGCAGGGCGAGCTGCAGCGCATCGCCAAGCAGCAGGCGGAGCGGCAGGCCGCCGAGCTGGCCGAATCCAAGCCCGCCAAGCCGGAGGAGGTCCACTCTCCCGCTCCCAAGCGGGTGAAGAGCGAGCAGGGCATCATCGTGGAGGGGCTGGACAACTGTCTGGTGAAATTCTCCAAGTGCTGCACCCCCGTCCCCGGCGACGAGATCGTGGGCTTCATCACCCGGGGCTACGGCGTGTCCGTCCACCGGGCGGACTGCCCCAACGCCGCCCTGGCCAAACGTACCGCCCCCGGCCAGGAGGGCCGCTGGATCAAGGTCACCTGGGGCTCCGACACCAATGAGAGCTATCCCACCACCCTGGACGTCATCTGCAAGGACCGGGCCAATTTGCTGCTGGA
This sequence comes from Dysosmobacter sp. Sow4_B12, assembly GCF_052116665.1. NCBI lineage: Bacteria > Bacillati > Bacillota > Clostridia > Eubacteriales > Oscillospiraceae > Dysosmobacter > Dysosmobacter sp. Sow4_B12. The sequence goes on from NZ_JBQKKR010000007.1 coordinate 14,239, forward strand.
CATCTCCGCCGCCCTGTCCACCACCAATACCTTTGTGCTGGGCATCAACACCCGCAGCACCGAGGATGGCTTCGCCATCTGCCGGCTGGAGATCTGCATCCGGGACGGCGTGCAGCTCCAGGCCATTATGAACAAGCTCAACCAGATCTCCGGCGTGCTGAAGGTCACGCGGCCCGCGGGATAATAGCTATCAAGAGGGGGAAGACCCCTCTTGAGAATCTCCCCCCAGTCCGCTGCGCCGCACGCGTTGCACCGGCACACCGGCGGACTGCAAAGAATATTTTGCCAGGCATATGTCCCGGCAAAATATCATGGAACATTCATTGACTTTTGACTGATTTAGAAAAAGGAGAACGAACATGCGTGCTGTTGTTACCCGTGTCCACCACGCCTCCGTCACCATCGATGGCAAGGTCAACGGCCAGATCGGCCAGGGGTTTTTGGTGCTGCTGGGCGTGGGCCCCAACGACACCCACGACACCGCCGTGAAGCTGGCGGACAAGATCTGCAACCTGCGGGTGTTTGAGGACGAAAACGACAAGATGAACCTAAACCTGGAGCAGGTGGGCGGGAGCCTCCTGGTCATCTCCCAGTTCACCCTGTACGCCGACACCTCCTCCCGCCGCCCCGGCTTCTCCGGCGCCGCCAAGCCCGACCTGGCCATCCCCCTGTACGAGGACTTCATGGCCCACTGCCGCCAGCGGGGCTTTACCGTGGAGCACGGGGAGTTCGGCGCCAAGATGGAGGTCGACTCTTTAAACCACGGTCCCGTCACCATCCTTTTCGACACGGACCGGCCTTGAGCCCTTTAGGAGGTCATTATGGAGATCAAATCCCTGCAGGTGGGCCCCATCGGCACCAACTGCTATATCCTCTGCGACGAAACTGAAAAGCGCTGCGCCGTCATCGACCCCGGCGGAGACCCCCTGGAGGTGGCCGCCGCCGTGGAGGAAAGCGGCTGTACACCCGTTGCCATCCTGCTGACCCACGGCCATTATGACCACACCGGCGCCGTGGCGGACCTCCAGGCCAAGTGGCCCCAGGTGCCCGTGTACCTCAACCGCCGGGACCAGTACGGGGACGACGCGTACCTGCGGCAGCTGTTCCCCCCGGTGGCGGGCACCAGGAACTATGACGAGGGAGACACCGTCGCCGTGGGCGGCCTGACCCTCTCCGTCCTGGCCACCCCCGGCCACAGCGAGGGCGGCGTCACCCTCCGCTGCGGAGATGTCCTCTTCTGCGGAGACACGTTATTCGCCGGCTCCTGCGGCCGGACGGACTTCCCCGGCGGCAGCGTGAACAAGATCCTGGCCTCGCTGAAGCGGCTGGGGAGCCTGGCGGGGGACTTGAAGGTGTACCCCGGCCACATGGAGCCCAGCACCCTGGAGCGGGAGCGGGCCTGGAACCCCTATCTCCGCCAGGCCATGAACGGATAAGGAACAGATATGAAACTGGAATTGAGAGGCCACGACGAGCGGTATGTGGTGGAACAGAGCCTCATGAACCTGTTCCCCGGGGAAAAGCCCGTCTATGAGCCCATTTTGCCCGGGGACGGCACCTGGGCCATCGTGTCTCTTCGGGAGGAGGAGAGCCGCTGCCACGTGACCGTGGAGCTGAGCTGCCGCGGCAAGGCCCTGCCGTACAGCTATGACTGTCCCCTCTCCGGCACGGACTTTGAAAAGGAGGGCCAGCGGCGCCACGCCATCGCAGCCGCCTTTTTCCTGGCGGCCCGACAGCTCACCGGCGTGAATCCCCCCTGGGGCATGCTCACCGGCGTCCGGCCCGACAAGCCCGTCACCTGGGCCCTTTCGGAGGGGAAAACCCCCGCCCAGGCCCAGGCCATGCTGGAGCGGGAATACTTCGTCACCCCGGAGCGGGCCGCTCTGGCGGCGGAGACCGGCGCCCAGGCCCTTTACGCCGCCCGGGACTTAGATCCCCGGGACATGGCCGTGTACGTGGGCATTCCCTTCTGCCCCACCCGCTGCGCCTACTGCTCCTTCGTGAGCCAGTCGGTGGAAAAGAGCTTTTCCCTGGTGCCTCCCTATGTGGACGCCCTGGTGGAGGAGATCAAAGCCGGCGGCCGCATGGTGCGGGAGCAGGGCCTCCGGTGCCGCGCCTTTTACATGGGCGGCGGCACCCCCACCACCTTGACCGCGGAGCAGATGGACCGGGTCCTCACGGCCTTTGAGGAATCCTTTGACCTGTCCTGCTGCGGCGAGATCACCGTGGAGGCCGGCCGGCCCGACACCATCACCGCCGAAAAGCTGGCGGTTTTGAAGGCCCACGGGGTGGACCGGGTGTCTGTGAATCCCCAGACCATGGAGGACCATGTCCTCCGGGCCATCGGCCGCCGCCACACCGCCGCGGAGCTGTCCGCCGCCATGGAGCTGGTGGCAAAGTACGATTTCCCCCACGTGAACATGGACCTCATCGCCGGCCTGCCGGAGGACACCCCCGAGGGCTTCCGCCGGTCCCTGGACGCCTGTATCGCCTTTGGCACGGACAATGTCACCGTCCACACCCTGGCGCTGAAAAAGGGCAGCCGCATTTTGCTGGAGGGACTGCGGGTCCCCGCCCCGGAGGCGGTGGCGGAAATGCTGGACTACGCCGCCCCCACCCTCCGCTCCGCCGGCTTCGCCCCCTACTACCTGTACCGGCAGAAGTATATGTCCGGCAGCTTTGAGAACATCGGCTGGAGCCGAAGCGGCGCCCAGTGCCTGTATAACATCTATATCATGTCGGAGCTGTGCTCCATTTTGTCCTTCGGCGCCGGCGGGTCCACGAAGATGGTGGAGCCGGGCACCAACCACATCGAGCGTGTATTCAACCTGAAATATCCCCGGGAATACACGGAGCGTCCCGAAAAGAGCCTTGCCAACCAGGCGGCCTTCGCCGCCTTCTACCGGTCTTTGAAAGGAGCCCAGTGATCATGGCCTATTCCCTCTCCCGCCTGAACGCCGCCATCCGCAGCGACCCCGCCGGCTTTGCCGAAGAATGTGACGCCGCTTTCGCCAAAAAGGTGGAGACCGCCGCGAGAAAGATCGCCGACCACCGCAGCACGTCCCGGGTCATCCTGCTGTCCGGCCCCTCCGGCTCCGGCAAGACCACCACGGCGCTGAAGATCGAGGAGGCCCTGGAAAGGCTGGGCATCGAGACTCACACTGTCTCCATGGACAATTATTTCAACACCTTCGACCCGGAGACCACTCCCCGGACCCGGGAGGGTGCCGTGGACTACGAGTCCCCCTTCTGCCTGGATGTGGACCTTCTGAGCCGGCACTTTTCCATGCTGGACCGGGGTGAGACCATCCACGTGCCCAAATACGAGTTCGCCCGGCAGATGCGCTCCGACACGCTGTCCCATCCTATGCGCCTGGGGCCCGACGAGCTGGCCATTTTCGAGGGCATCCACGCCCTCAACGACATCATCGTAGGCAGGAACCCCCGGGCCTTCAAGCTGTACATCGCCGCCCGCAGCAACCTGGTGGACGACGAGGGAAAGGTGGTCTTTCAGCACGCCTGGCTGCGGCTGTGCCGCCGCCTGGTCCGGGACTTCCAGTTCCGGGGCAGCGACGCCGCCTTCACGCTGAAGCTGTGGCCCAATGTCCGCCGGGGCGAGAAGCTGTATATCTCCCCCTACAAGGAAAACGCCGATTTGATGTTCGACTCCTCCCTGGCCTTTGAGTTCGCCGTCCTCAAGCCCCTGGCCGTCCCCCTGCTGGAGGCGGTGGGCCCCGGCAAATATCCGGTGGTGGACGACATGCTGGCGGCCTTTGACCGCATTGAGGCCATGGACGAGGCATCCGTGGCCCCGGACTCCCTGGCCCGGGAATTCATTGGCGGCTCCGCCTACGACAACCACTGAACGGTCCCCTCTTCTATTTCACGGGCTTTCCGCCCGCCATGTCAGGAGGTTTTTTTCATGAACGAAACGCTGCAGGAGCTGCTGTGCGCCATCCAGCGCACCGCCGGACAGGTAAGCGACACCGCCGCTGATGCCGCTTACGGCGTAGGCAAGCGGGCGGAGGCGCTCTTGTCCACCGCCAAGCTGAACATCCGGGCCGCGGAACTGAAGGCCCAGGTAAATGAGCAGCTCAAGTCGGTGGGTGAGATGATTTACGCCACCCACACCGGCACCCCCACGGATTCCGATGTGCTCCTTGGCAAGCTCCAGGAGATCGACGAGCTCAACGCCCGCCTGGCGGAGCTGAACGAGCTGCTGGGCCGCCAGACGGAGCCGGCCGCTCCCCGCTGCGGCAGCTGCGGCGCCCCTGTCCGGGAGGGCGACCTGTTCTGCCGGGAATGCGGCGGAAAGCTGTAAAGGAGGCGGCGGTATGGAACAGTACACCTACGCCCAATACGAGGCCAGCGCCCAGGCCCTGCGGGAGCGGCTGGGGGAGTTCCGCCCCCGGGTCCTGCTGATTTTGGGCTCCGGCCTCGGCGCCCTGGGGGACGCCGTGGAGGACCCCATCGTTGTTCCCTACGCCGACGTGCCCCACATGAAGTTCTCCACCGCCCCCGGCCACAAGGGCCGCTTCCTGTTCGGCCGTCTGGCCGGCCAGCCGGTGGCTGTCATGCAGGGCCGGCTCCATACCTACGAGGGCTGGTCTTTCGCGGATGTGGCGTATCCCGTGCGGGTGCTGCGACTGCTGGGGGCCGAGGCCCTGGTGGTCACCAACGCCGCCGGCGCCGTGAACCGGGACTTCTCCGTGGGTGACATCATGCTCATCACCGACCATATCAAGCTCTTCGGCGTCAGCCCCCTGTGCGGCGCCAATGTGGAGGAGTTTGGCCCCCGCTTCCCGGATATGAGCCGGGTGTACACCCCCGCTCTGGGGGACGTGGCCCGGCAGGCCGCCAAGGCCTTGGGCATCCCCCTGCGGGAGGGCGTGTACATGTACTTCCCCGGCCCCCAGTACGAGACCCCCGCCGAGGTCCGGGCCGCCCGGCTGCTGGGCGCCGACGCCGTGGGCATGTCCACAGTGCCGGAGGCCATCGTGGCCGCCCACTGCGGCATGCAGGTGCTGGGCTTTACCCTGTGCACCAACATGGCCGCCGGCGTCCTGGACCAGCCCCTCTCCGGGGAGGAGGTCATCGCCGCCGGGCAGGCGGCGGGGCCCCGGTTCTCCGCCCTGGTAAAGGCGTGCCTGGCCCGGTTATAAGACGCCCCTCCCCGCCATAAAGTAAAATTGGTCCCCGCGCATTTTTTCTATGATTTCGAGGTAAAATTTTCATGTCGAATCAAAAAAAGCAGTCCTTTTTAGGCGGCGCCGCCATTTTGGCTTTCGCCGTGGTCCTTGTCAAAATCATCGGAGCCTTTTATAAGCTCCCGCTGAACAACATCCTGGGTGCGCAGGGAAAAACGTATTTCCAGACGGCCTACAACATTTATAACGTGCTGCTGACCATCTCTACCGCCGGCCTGCCCCTGGCCATCTCCAAAATGACCAGCGAGGCCCACGCCCAGGGCCGGGACAACGAAAAGCGCAAGATCTTCCACACCGCCATCTGGCTGTTTTTCGGTCTGGGCCTGGCAGGGTCCCTGCTGATGTTCTTCGGCGCGGCCCAGCTGGCGGGCTTCATGAACAACGACATGGCCCGCCTGCCCATTCAGGCGCTGGCCCCGGCCGTGTTCTGCGTGTGCCTGCTGGCCTGCATGCGGGGCTATACCCAGGGCCAGGGCAATATGAAGCCCACCGCCGCCTCCCAGGTGCTGGAGGCCCTGTGCAAGCTGGGCATCGGCCTGCCCCTGGCCTGGTACGTGCTGAAGGTCGGCATGAGCCTGGATGCCGGCGCCGCCGGCGCCATCTTCGGCGTCACCATCGGCACCGTGATCTCCATGCTGTTTTTGATCGGTTACCTGCTGACCCACCGGGAGCGCACGGATTCCCTGGATGTGCCCTCCGGCAGCGGCGCGCTGATGAAGCGCATTCTGGTCATCGGCATCCCCATCACCCTCAGCAACTCCGCCATGAGCATCATCAACATCCTGGACACGAAGATCGTCCTGGGCCAGCTGCAAAACGGGCTGCACCTGGCGGAGGCGGAGGCCTCCCAGCTGTACGGCCAGTACAGCATGGCCATGGATATGCCCAACATGGTGGCCTCCTTCGTCTACCCCGTCACCATGAGCCTCATCCCCTTCGCGGCGGCGGCCATGGCCCGGAAGGACCACGCCGAGGCCGACCGCATTATCTCCTCCGCCTTCCGCCTCATCGCCATCCTGGCCCTGCCGGCGGGCGTGGGTCTTTCCGTGTTGTCCACCCCCATCGAGCTGTTGGTGCTGCCCATGCAGCGGGACGACGCGCTGGCGGCGGGTCCCCATCTGCGGGTCCTGGGCTTCGCCCTCATCTTTATCTGCATCATGATCTTGACCAACGCCATTTTGCAGACCTACGGCAAAGAGCGCATCCCCATCTTCACCGTCATCGCCGGCGGCGTCACGAAGATCGTGATGAACTATATCCTGGTGGGCGATCCCCGCATCAACATCCACGGCGCCCCCATTTCCACCCTGTGTTGCTACATGGTCATTGTGGGGCTGAACCTGTTTTTCGTGCGGAAATACTCCCCGAAAAAGCCCCGTTACCTGCAGCTGTTTTTCAAGCCCGTGGTGGCCACGGCCCTCATGGGCGCCTCCGCCTGGGCGGTCCACGGCTTTGTGGACCGGGCCTTGCGCGGTCTCGGCGTCTACACGGCTAACGCCGCCGGCGTTATGGCAGGCATCGGCGCCGGCGTGGTGGTGTACGGCATTTTGGTCATTGCCCTGCGCATTCTCCGGGCCGACGACGTGCGTTCCATCCCCAAGGGGGAAACGCTTATTAAACTTCTGCACTTGAAGTAAGGAATTTCCTGGAAAACCCAATTCTTTTCAATGAATTATCTTGCAAAGGCAGGCAATGTATGGTAGATTTTCAGTGTAAGCGCCGCTATGATTGGGAGGACTTTCTTCACATCATGCGGCTTCTCCGCTCCCCGGGGGGCTGCCCCTGGGACGCCGAGCAGACCCACCAGTCCATCCGCCGGAATTTTCTGGAGGAGACCTATGAGGCCCTGGACGCCCTGGACCGGGACGACCCGGTGGACATGTGCGAGGAGCTGGGGGACGTTTTGATGCAGGTGGTGTTTCACGCCACCATTGAGGAGGAGCGCGGCCGCTTCACCATGGCCGACGTGGTGGACGGCGTGGCCCAGAAGATGGTGTACCGCCATCCCCATGTGTTCGGTACCGTCCACGTGGACAACTCCGACCAGGTGCTGGTGAACTGGGAGGCCCTCAAGCGCACGGAAAAGGGCCAGGACTCCACGTCCGACGCCATTGAATCCGTGCCCCACACCCTGCCCGCCCTGTGGCGGGCGGAAAAGGTCCAGAAAAAAGCCGCCAAGGCGGGCTTTGACTGGGACGACCCCCTCCGCGCCCTGGACAAGCTGGAGGAGGAGGTCCGGGAGCTCCGCTCCGCCATGGAATCCGGCCGGGCGGCGGACAGCCCCCACGGTCTCCGGGAGGAGCTGGGGGATGTGCTGTTTATGGCCGCCAAGATCGGCCAGATGGCCGGCGTGGACCCCGAGGACGCCCTGCACCGCTCCTGCGACAAGTTCTCCAGCCGCTTCCGCTTTGTGGAGGAGGCGGCGGACAAGCCCCTGTCCGCCTGCGGTGAGGCGGAGCTCCTGGCGCTGTGGCAGGCCGCCAAAGCAAAAGAGAAGTCTTAATCGCGTTCGCGTTAAGAAATAAATCGGAATTTTAAAATTTCAGGAGGATATGTTCCATGAACAAAGCCGAACTCATCAATGCTGTCGCCGTCTCCGCGGATGTCTCCAAGAAGGAGGCCGAGGCGGTCGTCTCCGCCACCCTGGACGCTATTACCGCCGCCTTGAAGGAAGGCGAGAAGGTCCAGCTGGTGGGCTTTGGCTCCTTTGAGGTGAAGAAGCGCGCCGCCCGCATCGGCCGCAACCCCAAGACTAAGGAGTCCATTGAGATCCCCGCTTCCGTGGTGCCCGTGTTCAAGGCCGGCAAGGCTCTGAAGGACAGCATCTCCAAGTGAGAGCGGGCGTTTGCCTATCATGAAAAGGAGCTGCCGGCACGATGTGCCGGCAGTCCTTGTTTGGAGGTCATTTCATGCGTTTGGATAAATTTTTGAAGGTCTCCCGGCTCATCAAGCGGCGGACCGTGGCCAACGAGGCCTGTGACAACGGCCTCATCAGCGTCAACGGCAAGCCCGCCCGGGCCAGCTACGACGTGAAGGTGGGCGACCGGATCACCCTGTCCTTCGGCCAGCGGACGCTGACCGTGGAGGTGGTGTCCGTGCAGGAGACCGTGAAGCAGGCCGACGCCGTCACGCTGTACCGGGAGGTCGGCCGGTAATATTTCGCCCCGCCCGCCCATATGATGGGGACAGGGGAGGGACGATGAAATGAACGATTATACTGATATGCCCGCCGCCGGCCACCGGCTGGAGCTGGTGGGCCGGGAAAAGCTCACCGTCTCCGGGGTGGAGGACGTGGAGCGGTTCGACGAGAGCGGCATCGTCATGTCCACCTCCGCCGGCGTGCTGGTGGTCACCGGCGAGGACCTGCACATCGGAAAGCTCTCTTTGGACGGCGGCGAGCTCCATGTGGACGGCCGCATCGACTCCGTCACCTACGAAGAGGGCGGCCGGGAGCAGGGCGGCTTCCTCCGCCGGCTGTTCGGATAAGGCCCATGGAGATCCAGATCTCCCGGCAGCTGGCCCTGTTCGGCCAGTCGGTGCTGCTGGGTCTGACGGCGGGACTGCTGTACGACCTGCTGCGCTCTTTCCGGCTGCGGCTGCCCCGCTCCACCGCCCTGTGGGACACCCTGTACTGCCTGGCCGTGGGCACCGGGCTGTTTTTCTTCACCCTCCGCCGGGCGGACGGCCTGCTGCGGGGGTATGTGGTGCTGGGCGCCCTGGGAGGCGCGGTGCTGTTTTTTTGCCTGCTGTCCCCGCTGCTGCGTCCCCTGTGGGATTTTTGGGTGGATACGGTGGCCTTTTTTCTGCATCTGATGTCCCTGCCCCTCCACTGGGCCGAAAATTTTTGCAAAAAAATAGCGCTCCGCGGAAAAAATCTCTTTTATTTTGCGGGGAAATGCTATACAATAATAAAAAATGGACACAAAGTGTTTCATGGCAAGGGAGGCAGGTCCTGTGGCAAAGGCAGCAAAAACAAAAAAGCAGCACGCCCGCGCCAGCCTTCTGACCAAGCTGCTGGTCCTTCTGCTTCTGGCCGGCATCGGCTGGCAGCTGTTCAGCCTCCAGGGACAGGTCCGCGCCGCCCAGGCGGAAAAGGCCGCCCTGGCCGAAAAGGTCCAGGAAAAGCAGCTGGAGAATGACGCTCTGTCGGCGGACATCGCCCAGGGCGGGACCCAGGAGAAGATGGAGGAGATCGCCCGGCAGGAGCTGGGACTTGTCTATCCTGGCGAGCGTGTGTTTTACGATACGAGCAATTGACCGGTGCCGGGCGACGAGGGTGGCGTTCCGCTCCCCCGCTTGCGCCAGCACCGGCCCTTTTTATTTTCATGCCGCGTCCGGCTCGACGGCCGCGGAAAATCACCGGAAGGAGAAACAAAATACCGTATGGAGCCTCAGGTTGGGAGCATTGTAGAAGGCAAGGTGACTTCGATCACCAAATTTGGCGCGTTCGTCGCCCTGGACAGTGGGAAGTCCGGTTTGGTACATATCTCGGAGATCGCCAACAGCTTTGTCAACGACGTACATGACTTTCTGCAGGAGGGACAGACCGTCAAGGTGCTGGTCCTGTCCGCAGAGAACGGAAAGATCAATCTTTCCATTAAAAAGGCGCTGCCGCCCCAGGAACGCCCGGCCCCCCGGGGGCCCCGTCCCGGCATGAACGGCGGTGCCCGGCCCGCGTCCCCCCGGCCTGCCGGCGGCGCAGCCCGGCCCACTCCCCAGCAGAGCCGGCCCGCTTTCGCCTCCCGCCAGCAGCCGCTGCCCCCCTCCGGGGACCAATCCTTTGAGGACAAGCTCAAGCAGTTTTTGACCTCCTCCGAGGGCAAGATGGCTGACCTCAACCGCAGCATCGACGGCAAGCGGGGCGGCGGCCGCAGACGCAAATAACGCACCAGCGCACCGGAAGGGCCTTCCGGTGCGCGTTTCTTTTTGAAAACTTTTTCTCCTGCCGCACGTTTCCGTGCAATTTTTCCGCCTCCGGCGCATATACTGGCAGGTAAGCAACTGCGAAGGAGGATATCAAGATGAAAGACAACCGGGATGTAGACGATCTGATTTTCCAGGACAGCTGGCTGATCAGTGAGCGATAATACCCTGGGCGAACAAAGGGCAGCGCCTCTGTTCGCCCCAAGCCCGCAAGCACTTAACAGGGCGCCGCGAAAGCGGCGCCCTGTTTTTGCGCGTTCCCCCGGCGGCTCACCGGCACTCCCCCATCCGCAGGCCATGCATCCGCACCGGCCCGCTGTCATGGGAAAATTTGGATGTCCGCAGGCGCATGCGGATGGAAAGGCGCCCCTCCGGCTCCTCCCGGACAGACAGCGAATAGGCCACCGGCTCTTCAATTTCCCTGCCGCCGCAGGCCCGCACACCAGGCAGCCTGTGCCCCGCAGCAGCAGCGGCTCTCCCGCCCGGTCCGGGCAGGTGGGACGCACCTCCCGGCCGGAGGCGCAGAAATACAGTCCATCCCGCTCGCTGCCCACGGTATATCGCACATTACGGTCCCGGCTGTCCTCCCACGGAAGAAAGACATGCAGGCAGACGCCCCGGCCCCGGAAGGGATCTCTGCAGTTTTCCACGCAGCCCCGCCCGGTCCCCATGAGGCAGCAGCCCCGGCGGCACTTGGTCGTGGTGGTGGAGGTAGAGGTGGTGGAGGTGGTGGTCGTCGTGGTCGTGGTGCTGGTGGTGGTGCAGCAGGGCGCCAGCTCCCGGACGTTTTCCAGCTTGAATTGCAGCAGCATCTGGAGCTTGATGAGGGTCTTCATCATGTCTCACAATATTGGAAACGGCTTCGGCACCAAGGTCATCCACGGCGGTGAAACGAAGGACCGGGGCTACCACTCCCTGGGCATGCCCATCTACCAGACCTCCACCTTCTATTTTGACACCTGCGAGGAGGGCGGCCGGTGCTTCGCCGGCGAGAGCGACGGTTACATCTACACCCGTCTGGGCAACCCCACCACCGTTCTGGCCGAGGAAAAGGTCGCGGGGCTGGAGGGCACCGAGGCTGCCGCCGCCGCAGGCTCCGGCATGGGCGCCATCTCCGCCACCCTCTGGACCCTCGCCGGTGCCGGCAAGCACATCGTGGCCGACGGCACCCTGTACGGCTGCACCTTCGCCCTGCTGAGCCACGGCATGACCCGCTACGGCGTGGAGGTCACCTTTGTGGACTCCTCCGACCCCGAGGAGGTCCGCAAGGCTCTGAAGGAGAACACCGTGGCCGTGTACCTGGAGACTCCCGCCAACCCCAATCTGAAGATCGCCGACATCCAGGCCATCGCGGAGCTGACCCACGCCTACAACCAGGACATCAAGGTGGTGGTGGACAACACCTTCGCCACCCCTTATCTCCAGCAGCCCCTGGCCCTGGGCGCCGACGTGGTGGTCCACAGCGCCACCAAGTACATCAACGGCCACGGAGACGTGGTTGCGGGCTTTGTGGCCGGCTCCAAGGAGTTCATCACCCAGGTGAAGATGTTCGGCCTCAAGGACATGACCGGCGCCGTGCTGGGTCCCCAGGAGGCATTCCTCATCCTGCGGGGCCTCAAGACCTTTGAGATCCGGATGCAGCGCCACTGCGACAACGCCCGGAAGCTGGCGGCGTATCTGGCCGCCGAGCCCAAGGTGGAGAAGGTGTACTTCCCCGGCCTGGAGTCCCACCCCAACCACCAGGTGGCCAAGAAGCAGATGAAGGACTTCGGCGCCATGATCTCCATTGAGGTCAAGGGCGGCAAGGCCGCCGGCATGAAGCTGGTGAATTCTTTGAAGCTGTCCACCATCGCCGTGTCCCTGGGCGACGCGGAGACCCTGGTACAGCACCCGGCTTCCATGACCCACTCCGCCTACTCCCCCGAGGAGCTGAAGGAGGCGGGCATCCCCGAGGGCCTGGTCCGCATCTCCGTGGGCCTGGAGAACCCCGAGGACATCATCGCCGACTTCCAGCAGGCCTTTGCCCAGCTGTAAGTGTTTGCTTTTCCCCCCTTAACGAAGGAAGCGGGAGGACGCGCCGCGCGTTCTCCCGCTTCCTTCGTTTTATGCACAGCCCAGGGCCGCGTTTGCGGAGGCGCGCCCGTCGCAATGCATAAATTTCAAAAAATATGAATAAATTATTGACGTTTTCCGGTATATATCGTATTATTATTCATATCAGGCATCAACCGCCTGCAAACGTCAAATCGACAGATCACATTCCACCGGAATGAGAACCGATAAAGGAGAAGAACAGCCATGGCAAGCTTATGGGGCGGCAGATTTGAAAAGGACATGGACGACCTGGTAAAACATTTCAACGCGTCCATCTTTTTTGACCAACGGATGTACAACGAGGATATTGACGGCAGCATCGCCCACGTGACGATGCTGGCCAAGCAGGGCATCGTCACGGAGGCGGAGCGGGACCAGATCATTGCCGGTCTTGAGGGCATCCGGGCGGACATCGCCGCGGGGAAGATCGTTTTCACCGTGGAAGACGAGGACATCCACATGGGTGTGGAGAGCCGCCTCATCGCCCGCATCGGCGACGTGGGCAAAAAGCTGCACACCGCCCGCAGCCGCAACGACCAGTGCCAGGTGGACGGCCGCCTGTACCTGAAAAAGGAGATCGGCGAGATTTTGAACAGTCTCTGCCGCCTGGAGCGCGTCATTTTGGACAAGGCGGAGGCCTACGCCGACAAGATCACCGTGGGCTTTACCCACCTCCAGCACGCCCAGCCCATCACGTTGGGCTTCGTGTTCATGGCCTATTTCCAGATGTTCCGCCGGGACATTGAGCGGCTGTCCCAGACCCTGGCCCGGATGGACTATAACCCCCTGGGCGCCTGCGCCCTGGCGGGGACCACCATGCCCATCGACCGCCACTTCACCAGCCAGCTGCTGGGCTTCGCCGCCCCCTGTGAAAACGCCATGGACGCCGTCAGTGACCGGGATTACAGCCTGGAATTCCTCAGTGACGCCTCCATTTCCATGATGCACCTGTCCCGCTGGGCGGAGGAATTCGCCTGGTGGAACTCCTCAGAGTTTTCCTACATTGCCATTGACGACAGCTTCTGCACCGGCAGCAGCATCATGCCCCAGAAGAAAAACCCGGACATGGCGGAGCTCATCCGGGGCAAGGTGGGCCGGGTGTACGGCGACCTCATGCAGCTGCTGACGGTCATGAAGGGCACGCCCCTGGCCTACAACAAGGATTTCCAGGAGGACAAGGAGAGCCTGTTCGACGCCGTGGACACCTGGAAGGCCTGCATCGACATCTTTACCAAAATGCTGGACAAGACGGAGTTCCGCATGGACCAGATCGAAAAGCAGCTGGACAAGGGTTTTTTGAACGCCACCGACATTGCCGAGCACCTTGCCAAGCAGGGCACCCCCTTCCGGGAGGCCCACTCCATCGTGGGCCGCATGGTGAAGGCCTGCGAGCACAAGGGCTGTGCCCTCCAGGACCTGACAACGGAGGACCTGCAAGCCATCGACAGCCGCGTCACCAGGGAATCCCTGGGCGACATCAGCATCCGCGCCTGCGTGGACGCCCGCGTGTCTTTCGGCGGCACCGCTCCCACGGAGGTGCGGCGGCAGATCGCCGTGGGCCGGGCGTGGCTGGACGGTCTGGCCGCTTCGGAAGAGAACGCGAACAAGTGACCTGCAAAAAAACGCCTCTGCCGCGGCAGAGGCGTTTTTTTGTTTTACAATTCCGCCTGGCGGCGCAGGAGGGCGATCTCCCCGGCATAGCCCGGCAGCTCGTTGGGGGTCTCCAGGCAGAAGGGCAGGTCCCGCAGAGCCGGGTGCCGGACCACCCGGGTCAAGGCCTCCAGGCCGATGCAGCCAAAGCCGATGCGCTCGTGGCGGTCCTTCCGGGCGCCGATGGGGTTTTTACTGTCATTGAGATGAATGGCCTTCAGCCGGTCCAGGCCGATGATCCGGTCAAACTCTGTCAGCACCCCGTCCAGGTCGCCGGAGATGTCGTAACCGGCGTCGGAGACATGGCAGGTATCCAGACACACGCCCATTTTGCCGCTGAGCTCCACCCGGTCCAGGATCTCCCGCAGCTCCTCGAACCGTCCGCCCACCTCGCTGCCCTTGCCGGCCATGGTCTCCAGCAGGACGGTGGTGGTCTGGTCCGGCCGCAGGATGGCGTTGAGGGCATCGGCGATGAGGGCAATGCCCGTTTCCGTCCCCTGGCCCACATGGCTGCCGGGATGGAAATTATAATACTGGCCCGGCAGGTGCTCCAGGCGGACAAGGTCATCCGCCATGGTGTCCCGGGCGAAGGCGCGGTTCTTCTCCTCCGCCCCGCACAGGTTCAAGGTATAGGGCGCGTGGGCAATGATGGGGGCGAAGCGGTGCTCCGCCAGAAGATCCATAAGAGCCGCCGCGTCAGACGGGTCCAGCTCCTTGGCCTTGCTGCCCCGGGGATTCCGGGTGAAAAACTGAAAGGTGTCCGCCCCCAGCGCCAGGGCCTGCCGGCCCATGGCCAAAAAGCCCTTGGATGAGGACAGGTGACAGCCAATGTGCAGCATAGTGGTTCTCCTTACATGAAATAAAATCAAATAGCATGCGCAGCCGCGCCGGAACAGCGCGGCATGCAAGGATATTGTACCCCACCGGAAAGCGGGATGCAACGCGTCAGCGGAGAAAACATTGCCCGCCGGCGGTGCCGGTGGGCAATGAATCAGTGGGGCTCCCGGAGGGCGGTGCCGTCTTCCCCTTGGTCCAGATAAAGTTCCTCCGCCCGGCGCTGGGCGTCTATGAGCATTTGGCGCAGCTGCGCCAGGGTCTCCTCCGCATCGGTCACGGCATTGAACAGCAGGGAATACTCTTTGGAAATGATTTGCATATGGAGTCCATCCTTTCTGAAAATGGCACAAGATGTTGGATGTGATGCTCCTATCATACACAAAATGAAAGAGATATTCTGCCGGAATCTGTCGAGCGTCCCTGTAATTTGCCAGAAAGGGAAAATTTCTGGCAATCCAGCGGGAACAAACCCCTTCTCCGTCGAAAAAACGCCTTCGGAGGATTTCTCCGAAGGCGCTGCGAATGCTCAAGGGGCAATGGCGGCAATGTCCATCAGATGGATGAGCACCCGGATGCCCTGGGCGTAGGACCGCAGGGAGATCCGTTCGTCCGTGCCGTGGACGCCCCGGGCCACATCCTCCGGCGGGGCCATGAAGGGGCTGCACCGCAGGCAGGTGTCGCAGATGATCTCATAGTGGTGGGCGTCAGTGGCGCCGGCGGTGAGGGAGGGCACAAACACCACGTCCCGGAAATACCGGCCCATGGCCTCCGTCAGCTTGGCGTAGCCATAGCCGTCGGTGCGGGCGGTGGCGGAGGGGTCGTTGGCCTGCAGGAACCGCAAGGACACCGTCTCGTCGCCGATGGCGGCACGGACATGGGCCAGGAGCTCCTCCACGGTCTCCCCCTCGGCGATGCGGAAGTTCACCACGGCACTCATATCCTGGGGCATAACGTTGCAGGCGGCGCTGCTGCCCCGGATGACGGTGGGGGCGATGGTGGTGGTGACGAAGGGGAACAGCTCCCGCCGCTGGGCACAGATGGCCGCGATGGCGCCGGCGTTGCCCTCCACATCCTCCGCCAGGGACTTTAGGGGCTCCTCGGTGATGTAAGGGGCCAGGGCCCGGAAGGCGCCCACCATCACCGGCGTCAGCTTCACCGGGAAGGGGTTTTCCACGATGCGGGCGATGGCCTGGCTCAAATGGCCCAGGGAGGTGCCGCCGAAGGGCCGGCTGGAGTGTCCTCCCCGGCTCTTCACGGACAGCTCCAGGTCCGCGTAGCCCTTTTCCATGAGGTCCACGGGAGAGAGGTACGTGTCCGGCGCGCCGTAGGGGGCGCCGCTTTCGATCTTGCCGCCGCCCTCGTCCAGCACGAACTCCAGCGTCACGCCCCGGCCTTGCAGGGTCTCCGCCAAGGCCCGGGCGCCCAGGTTCAGCGTCTCCTCGTCGTCGCCGAAGGAGAGATACACCGTCCGGGCAAAGGTCTTGCCGTGGGAGAGCAGGTACTCCGCCGCCTCCAAACAGCCGAACACCTGGTTTTTGATGTCCAGAGTGCCCCGGCCCCAGATGTAGCCGCCGGCAATGGCGCCGGAGAAGGCAGGGTGGGTCCAGTCGTCCTCTGTGCCCTCCACCACCGGCACCACGTCCTGGTGGGACATGAACAGGCACGGCCGCAGGGCCGGGTCGCTGCCGGGCAGGGTGATGAGCAGGCTGTGGTGGCCGATGACCTCAAAGGTGCCGGCGGCCATGACGTGGGGGTAGCTGTCCCGGATGAGGGCGTGGAGCTTGTCAAACTCGCCGAAGTCGGTGAGGCTGTGGTCCGCGTAATTGACGGTGCGGCACTGGACGGCCCGGCTCAGCCGCTCCGCGGCGCCGGCGCTGTCCAGGTCGGGGAAATCGTCCTCGTGGGCGAAAAAATCCAGAATGTCTCTCATATGCCTTTGTCCTCCAGATAGCGGCTCAAAAATTCCCGGGTGCGGGCCTCCTTGGGATGGCCGAACACCTCCGCCGGAGCGCCCTGCTCCAGGATGACGCCCTGGTCCATGAACACCACCCGGTCACTGACCTCCTTGGCAAAGGCCATCTCGTGGGTGACCACCACCATGGTCATGCCCTCCTTGGCCAGGTTCTTCATGACATCCAGCACCTCACCCACGATCTCCGGGTCCAGGGCGGAGGTGGGCTCGTCAAAGAGCATGATCTCCGGCTCCATGCACAGCGCCCGGGCGATGGCCACCCGCTGCTTCTGGCCGCCGGAGAGGCGGCGGGAATCCGCGTGGACAAAGTCCCCCAGGCCCACGGCCTTCAAGTGCCGGATGGCGGTCTCCTCCGCCTGGGCGCGGGGGATGTGCTTGACGGAGATGGGGGCCAGGGTGCAGTTGTCCAGCACATTTTTGTTGTTGAACAGGTTGAAGCTCTGGAACACCATGCCGATGCGCTGGCGCAGGCAGTCCAGGTCGGCGTACAGGTCCGTCAAGTCCTGGCCGCCGAACCAGATGTGGCCGCTGTCCGGCTCCTCCAGCAGGTTCAAGCACCGCAGCAGGGTGGATTTGCCGGAGCCGGAGGCGCCGATGATGCACACCACCTCACCCTTCTGCACGTCCAGGTCGATGCCCTTGAGGACCTTTAGGGGGCCGAAGGACTTCTCCAGTCCCCGGATGGAAAGAATCGGTTCCATGGTCTGACCTCCTTAATTGGAACTGGGCACGCCCCGGTAGGTATTGAGGCTGAGGCGGGCGGAAAGGTAATTCAAAAGGGCGCTGATGCAGCAGGTCATGATGAGGTAGATGATGGCGGCGGAGACGTAGTTGGGCAGGTTCTTATAGTAGATGCCCGCGACGCTGGTGGCCGCGTACATCAGCTCCACCACGCCGATGCAGTTGAGCACGGAGGAGTCCTTGATGTTGATGATCATCTCATTGCCGATGGCGGGGATGGAGTTTTTCAGTGCCTGTGGGAACACCACCTTCATCATGGTCATCCAGGGGCTCATGCCCAGGGACCGGGCCGCCTCCGTCTGGCCGGCGTCGATGGACTCCACGCCGCCTCGCAGCACCTCGGACAGGTAAGCGGCGGAGTTTAAGGACACCGTGGTGAGGCCCGCGATGAAGAAGCTCCAGACGTTGTTGATCTCCGTGACAGAGAGGTCCGTGTGGGCGGTGAACAGGCTGAAGCCCGCGTAATAGATGATAAAGGCCTGCAGCATCATGGGAGTGCCCCGGATGACGGTGGCGTACAGGGCGGCGAAGCGACTGCACAGGATCTTCACGAACTTCACATGGTCCCGGTCCCGCTTATTAGGCGTCTGGATGCGGAGAAACACCAGTCCCACCGCCAGCAAAAAGCCGAAGATGGTGCCGAAGAAGGCCAGCCGCAGCGTAGTCCAAAGGCCCCGCAGGAACAGGGCGCGGCTGTTGTAGAACATGTACACCATGGCCTGGAAGAAGGGGCTGGGGTTGCTGTCCATGGCCGTCACCTCCCGAACCACCTGGCTCAGCACATGGAGCCGGTCCGCCGCCACCAGGGCCGCCACGGCCCAGACAACGTAAGAGGCGTACCGGGCCGCCCGCCGGGCGGCGGGGGCGCAGAAGCGGGACTGCGAGCGGTAGCGGCGCTTCAGCCGCAGCTTGCTCACGAGGGCCGCCAGAGACACCAGGCAGAAAAGGCCGCACAGGGCCAGGGCGCCCCAGGCCAAAGCGGTGCGGCTCAGAAAGAAGCCGTACCGCCGGGAGCACAGGTATACCAGCAGCGCCGCCAGGGACAAGGCGCTGCCGGAGAGATAGACATAGGGGTGGTCCGCCCCGGCGAAGCGCCGCAGGGCGGACACCCGGCCCCGCAGCCATCCCGCGGCGTCGCCGGGGATGGCACACAGGGAAGAGAGGGTGTTGTTCATGGCCATCACTTGGGCTGGCGCTCGTTGGCGGCGGCCAGGATGTCGGCCCGGTCTTCCTCACTGAGCTCCGCCAGAGCCGCGTTCACCTGGTCCAGAAGCTCGGTGTCGTCCTTCCGCAGGCCCACGCAGGAGCCCCGGAAGCCCAGGGTGAAGCCCTCGCCGTCAGCGAACTCGATGACCTTGAAGGAGGGGTTGGTGGCAAGGTAGCCGGGGGTGTTCTCCATGTTCACCACAATGGCGTCGCAGGTCCGCTGCTCCAGGCGGGCGATCTGGTTGGGCACGCTGTCCACGGCGGGCAGGTGGTTGACACCCTCGATCTGGTCGATGACGGTGTCCAGCATGGTGTCCTTCTGGCCCAGGACGCTGGCGCCGGCGAAGTCGGAAAGGGACGTGGCGCCGGCGTACTCGGAGTCGCCGTTGACCATGAGGCCGTACTCGGTGGTCTTATAGGGCTCACTGAAGTTGATGGACTGGCGGCGCTCCTCGGTGTCCGCCATGCCGGCGATGATCATGTCGATCTGGCCCTGGTTCAGCGCCTCGATGAGGCCGCTCCAGGCCAGCTTCACCACCACCAGGTCGGCGTCCAGATACTCGGCGATGTGGCGGGCGATCTGCACATCGTTGCCGTCGGCGTAGAAGCCGGGCAGGTTCTCAATGGGCACGTTCAAGTCCGTGGCGGTGTCCTCCTGCCAGTTGTTGGGGGCGTAGGCGCACTCCATGCCCACCCGGATCTGCCGGCGTTCTTCGGCGGGAGCTTCGGCCGCTTCGGCGGGGGCCTCTTCCTTCTTGGCGCCGCAGGCGGCCAGGCTCAGCGCCATGGCCAGGGTCAGCAGCAGGGCAAATACTCTTTTCATGTTCATAACGTTCTTCCTTTCTCTGCTTTGGGAAAAAATAACAGCCATGGATGTTGCGGAACATCCATGGCTGGCGTTGAAAACACACAAATTGCCTCCCGGAAGAAGGCTTCGGCCAATGATAGCGCTCCACATACTGTGACAGTCCGCCAGATGTTCTCTGACGGCCCAGCAAAGCGCGCCGCAGGAAGCGCCCTTCACTTCGGCAGCGGACCCTTTCCCCACCCGGAGTTCCTGCTCCGGAAGCGGTGGGTACTGATGTACGCTGCGCCTCTACCATTGTCTCGGTCAAAGGACCAGAGACGGTTTGAAATTGTTGGAAAAAAGATACTACCGCTGAAAACAGATGTCAAGGCAAAAAAAGTATTTTTCAGAAAAGGGCAAAGAACGGACGATAGCGGTCAAAAATTTTGTGCAAAACGAAAACCGGCGCCGCGGCATTTCCGCTGATTCCGGCCCGTTGCTACGCAATGCGGGACTTCATGAAGCGGATGAACTGCCGGGCCTCCCGGGTGATGAACACATCCTTGCGCCACACCACGGCGATGTTCAACAGCAGCGGCTCCCGCATGGGCAGTCCCCAGGCCAGGACCTTCCTGGCAAGTCCCGCCGCGGCGGCCGCCGCCGCTTTGGAGGGAAAAATCGTCCATCCGGGCAAATACCTGTGAAAAAAGGAATGCGGGACGCTTTTGCGTCCCGCATTCCTTTTTCAAAAAGTCATTCCTTGACAGAGGCCGCCAAAGCATCCGCCAGAGCGTCCATGTCCGCCAGATTCTGCCGCTGCAGGGAGGAAGCCATGGTGACGCCGTCATCCAGAATCGTCATGTTTTTCAAGTCCTCCAGTGCCTTGCGCATCAGCGCGCCGGAGCGGGGCGCCCAGGAGCCGTTCTCCACGATGGCGCAGGTGCGCTTCTGGAGGTTCAGCGCCTTCATGTCCGCCAGGAAGTTGTGCATGGGCGGGAAGATGCCCAGGTTATAGGTGACGGAGGCCAGTACCAGGTGGCTGTATTTGAACAGGTCGCTGATGAGATAGCTGACATGGGTGCTGGACACGTCGTACAGCCGGGTGTTGGTGACGCCCCGGTCCGCCAGCTTGGACGCCAGCACCTCCGCCGCCTGCTCCGTGTTGCCGTACATGGAGGCGTAGACGATCATGACGCCCTTTTCCTCCGGCTCGTAGGTGGCCCAGTGGACATACTTGTCGATGATGTAGCCCAGGTCCTTCCTCCACACGGGACCGTGGAGGGGGCAGATATACTTGATATTGTCCAGACCCACCAGCTTGGCCGCCTTGTTCAACAGCGCCTGGACCTGGGGGCCGTACTTGCCCACGATGTTGGTGTAATACCGGCGGGCGTCGTCCAGCCACTCGCCGTCAAAGTCGAACTCGTCGGCAAAGAGTTTGCCGTCCAGAGCCCGGAAGGAGCCGAAGGCGTCGGCGGAGAAGAGGACGCCGTTGGTGGTGTCGAAGGACACCATGGCCTCCGGCCAGTGGACCATGGGCGCGGCCACAAAGGCGATGGTGTGGCTGCCGAAGCACCGGGTGTCGCCCTCCCGGACCTCCTCGATCTGCCCCTCGGCAAAGGAGAAGCCGAACTGGTGCAGCAGGATGACCGCCTTGGGAGAGGTGATGACCTTCACCTCCGGCCAGCGCAACAAAATCTCCTCAATGGAGGCGGCGTGGTCCGGCTCCACGTGGTTGATGACCAGGTAATCCAGAGGCCGGCCGTCCAGCACGGCCTGGATGTTTTCGATGAACTGCCGGCCCACGGCCCAGTCCGCCGTATCGAACAGGACGGTCTTTTCGTCCAGCAGCACATAGGCGTTGTAGCTGACGCCGTGGTACAGGGGATGGATATTTTCAAACAGGGCCAGGCGGTGGTCGTTGGCACCTACCCAATACAGGCCCTCGGTGACTTTACGGACATTATGCATACAAATACCTCCTTTTCAGGCCGCTTTTTTACACTTCGATCTCGATGAACTGCTCCGCCGTCTCGCCGCAGTGGGGGCACACCCAGCCCTCCGGCAGGTCCTTGAAGGCAGTGCCGGGCTTGATGTCGTTTTCCGGATCGCCCACGGCGGGGTCGTACTCGTGGCCGCAGCCGTTGCAGATGTAGATCTTCCGGGGTTGGGCGGTCTTTTTGGGAGCGGCCCGCTTCATCTTCTTCATGGGCGGAGCCGGCAGCTTTTCGCCGGTGTCCAGAGCGGCGGTGAGCAGCGGCAGGATCTCCATGACGTCGCCCACGATGCCGTAGTCGCAGTTTTTAAAGATGCGGGCGCCGGGGTCGATGTTGATGGCCACGATGGTGGAGGCGTCCTTGATACCCTTGAGGTGCTGGCCCGCGCCGGAAATGCCGCAGGCGATGTACAAATTGCCCTTGAACTTCTGGCCGGACATGCCCACATAGCGCTCCAGCGGAACATACTGCAGCGTTTCGGCCACGGGACGGCTGGAGCCCACGGCGGCGCCGGCGGCCTTGGCCAGGTCCTCGATGAGCTTCATATTCTCTCTGGCGCCGATGCCCCTGCCGGCGCTGACCACCCGCTCCGCCTGGGAGATGGGGGTGTCCATGGGGATGCCCACGGTGAAGTCGTGGCCGTCCTTCTTCAGCGCCGCCACCAGGGCGTCCACCCGCTCCTGGGCGGAGCC
Organism: Dysosmobacter sp. Sow4_B12; assembly: GCF_052116665.1. Classification (NCBI taxonomy): domain Bacteria; kingdom Bacillati; phylum Bacillota; class Clostridia; order Eubacteriales; family Oscillospiraceae; genus Dysosmobacter; species Dysosmobacter sp. Sow4_B12. The sequence goes on from NZ_JBQKKR010000007.1 coordinate 36,345, forward strand.
CTCCTGGAAGATGTGCTTTTTGCGCTCGCCGGTCTCGGAGCCCTTCTTCTGGACAGGGGCGCTTTCCGCCTTGCCGGCCTTGCCCAGGATGTGGGAGGCGATGACTACCCGCTGGATCTCGTTGGTGCCCTCGTAAATGGTGGTGATCTTGGCGTCCCGGTAGAACCGCTCCACCTCCATGCCCTTGAGGTAGCCGCTGCCGCCGAAGATCTGGAGGGCGTCGTTGGTGACCTCCAGGGCGATGTCGGAGGCGTACTGCTTGGCCATGGCGGACTCCATGCCGTAAGGGGCGTGGGCCTGCTTGAGGTCGGCGGCGCTGTACACCAGCAGCCGGGCACAGCGGAGCTTGGTGGCCATGTCGGCGATCTTAAAGGCGATGGACTGCTGCTGGCAGATGGGCCGGCCAAACTGGACGCGCTCCTTGGAGTACTCCACGGCGGCCTCGTAGGCGCCCTGGGCGATGCCCAGCGCCTGGGCGGCAATGCCGATACGGCCGCCGTCCAGAGTGGCCATGGCGATCTTGAAGCCCTGGCCCTCCTTGCCCAGCAGGTTCTCCTTGGGGATCTTCACGTTGTGGAACTTCAGCTGGCAGGTGGCGGAGGAGCGGATGCCCATTTTGTCATAGTGGTCGCCGAAGGTGAAGCCCTCCCAGCCCTTTTCCACGATGAAAGCGGAGATGCCCCGGGTGCCGATGTCCGGCGTGGTGACGGCAAAGACCACGTAGGTGTCCGCCTCGCCGCCGTTGGTGATGAAGATCTTCTCGCCGTTGAGGAGGTAGTGGTCGCCCATGTCCTCGGCGGTGGTCTCGGTGCCGCCGGCGTCGGAGCCGGCGTTAGGCTCCGTTAGGCCGAAGGCGCCCACCTTCCGGCCGGAGCACAGGTCGGGCAGGTACTTCCTCTTCTGCTCCTCCGTTCCGAACTGGACGATGGGGAAGGTTCCCAGGGACGTGTGGGCCGACAGGATGACGCCGGCACCGCCGTCCACCCGGGCCAGCTCCTCCACAGCGATGGCGTAGCTGAGCACATCCAGTCCCGCGCCGCCGTATTCGGGGTCATAGGGAATGCCCATCAAGCCCATTTCTCCCAGCTTTTTCACAGCCTCGGTGGGGAAAAGATTTTCCTGGTCCAGCTTGAACGCGATGGGTTTGATCTCGGCCTCTGCGAAAGCGCGAACTTTGGCCCGCAGGGCCTCATGGGCTTCCGTGGTCTGGTATAGCATATTTTTGCCTCCTTTTCGTATTTTTCGCCGTGATACACAGATTACGGCGCTGGTATTCTTATACATAATATACAAAAAAGCGGCGTCAATAAATAGTGGCTTCTGCAACATGTGCCTTATTTTTTTGGCAGCGGCGCCGCACTGCGGGCAACAAGCGCGGCGGAGGCGGAGAGGACACCCCATTGTGTCCTCTTCGCCTCCGTTTGAAAGCGGGTCCGCGCCCGCTCCGGGGTGTGATGTTCAGTCGCCCAGGGCCTGCTTGAGGTCGGCAATGATGTCGTCCGGGTCCTCCAGGCCCACGGACATGCGGATCATGCCGTCGGTGATGCCCGCGGCCTCCCGGGTCTCCTTGGGGATCATGGTGTGGGTCATGGCGGCCGCCTGCTCCACCAGGGTCTCCGTGTCGCCCAGGGACACCGCCAGGGTGCACAGCTTTAGGCTGTTGATGAACTTTTTGCCTGCCTCCAGGCCGCCGGCCACGTCAAAGCTGATCATGCCGCTGCCGCCGCGCATCTGGCGCTTGGCGATCTCATACTGGGGATTGGACTCCAGCATGGGATAGCGGACGGTCTCGATCTTGGGGTTATTCTCCAGCCACCGGGCGATCTTCAGCGCGTTTTCATTGTACTGCCGCATTCTCACGCCCAGGGTCTTCATGCCCCGGCACACCAAAAAGGCGGTGAAGGGGGCGATGACGGAGCCGAAGTGCATCAGCGTGCCCAGGCGGCACTGGCGGAGGAAATCCACGTCGTTGGAGATCACGGCACCGCCCAGCAGGTCGCCGTGTCCGCCGATGTACTTGGTGAGGCTGTGGATGACCACATCCACGCCGAAATCCAGGGGATTCGTGTTGTAGGGCGAGGCGAAGGTGTTGTCCACGAACACCTTCAAGCCGTGCTTTTTGGCGATGTCCACCACCGCCTGGATGTCCACCAGGACCATGGTAGGGTTGGCGGGGGTCTCAATGTAGATGAGCTTCGTGTTGGGCTTGATCAGCGGCTCCAGCTGGCTGAGGTCCGCGGCGTCAAAGGTGTCGTACTCGATGCCGAACCGGGGCAGCCAGTCGGTGGTGATGTCCTCCGTGCCGGAGTACTTGGCCTTGGTGAAAATGGCGTGGTCGCCGCTTTTCAGCAGAGCGAACAGGGCGCCGGACACCGCGCCCATGCCGGAGGCGTAAGCCACGGCGCCCTTGCCGTGCTCCAGCGCCGCCAGCTTCTGCTCCAGGTAATCCTGGGAGGGGTTGGTGATGCGGCTGTAAGCAAAGCTCTCAGCGTAGTCGGCACAGGCCTCCACGGCGTCGTCCGTGGAGTCAAAGTAGAAGGTGGACGTCTGGTAAATAGGCGGGATCAGGGCGCCGTACATGTCCCGGGGCTCGCCGCCGTGGACCTCCACCGTGTCAAACTTCACGCTTTGAGGGTCAAATTCGGGATGCTTCAGTTTCAATTGGCTCATAGTTTTTTACCTCCGATCTTTTCAGCCAAGGGCAGGCTATTTTCCAATTGCTTACAGCTTATCCAGTGCCTGCTCAAAATCATCCAGCAGGTCCTGCGTGTTCTCCAGGCCGGAGGAAAGGCGGATCTGGCCCATGGTGATGCCGATGGCGGCCAGCTCCTCCGGGTTCAGATCCCGGTGGGAGGCCTTGGGGGGATAGGTCAGCGTGGTGCCCACGCCGGCCAGAGTGGGCACGAAGCGGACGATCTGCAGGTTCTGGATGAGCTTGTTGATCTCCGCCATGCCGCCCTTGAAGTTGACGCACAGCATGCCGCCGTAGCCGTTGCCCTCAAACTGCCGGTCCGCCAGCGCCTTGCTGGGAGAGGAGTCCAGGCCGGGGTAATAGACCTTTTCCACCTTGGGGTGGGACTCGAAGAACTTCGCCAGAGCCATGGCGTTTTCGGACATCTTCTTCACCCGCAGAGGCAGCGTCCGCAGGCTGCGGGCCAGCAGCCAGGATTCCGTGGCGCCCAGATTGGGGCCGTACAGGCCCAGGTAGAAGCTGATCTTCTTGATGAGTTCCTCGGAGCCCAGGGCCGCGCCGCCCACGATATCGTCATGGCCGCCCAGGTACTTCGTGGCGCTGTACAGCACCAGGTCCGCGCCGAATTTTATGGGCTTTGCGATGATGGAGGTGGCGAAGGTGTTGTCAATGAACAGCTTGGCGCCGTTGGCGTGGGCCACGTCCGCCAGGTGCCGCATGTCCGGCACGGACATCAAGGGATTGGCAATGGTCTCGGCGTAGACCAGGGTGGTGTTGGGCCGGATGTAATCCGCCACGTCCTGGGTGTTGAAGTCGATGAAGGTGGTCTCCACCCCCCAGCGCTTGAGCTCGTATTTCAAGAAGTAAAACGCCTCGCCGTAGATGATGGGGGAGGCCACGATGTGGTCGCCGGGCTTGACCACGGCCAGGATGGAGGTGGTGATGGCCGCCATACCGGAGGCGAACACCAGGCCCTTTTCCGCCCCGTCGCCCTCGGCCAGGATGCGGGAGACCGCGTCGGCGTTGGGGTTGCCCAGGCGGAAATAGGCGTAGCCCGGGGCGCCCTCGTCGCAGATCTTGTCGATGGGCTCGATGGAGTCGAAGATATAGGCGGAGGAAAGGTAGATTGGGAAGGTCTCCGGCACCGTCAGCGCCTTGTTCAGCTCATAGCACAGCTCGCCGTTGCCGGTGTGGATATATTTGGTCTCGTCACTTTTCTGCACAGACATAGAAAACCCCTCCATTTTTTAATCAGATATTGTCTTCCGTCGGCTCACTGGTTCGCCTTGCCCAGACGGGGATAGACGAGGAGGCCGATGATGAAGCCGGCCACGGCGGGAACCACCCAGCCAAAGCCATAATTGTACAGGGGGATCAGGCCCAGGAGCTTATCCAGCACGCCGATGTGCACGCCGTACTCCGCGGGCAGGTCCAGGAAAGCGTACACCACGGTGAAATAAGTGGCACCCTTGAAGCCGCCGTCATTGGGGATGAACTTTTCAAAAATGCCCAGCAGCATCAGCACCAGGGCGATGGGATAGGTAAAGGAGAACCAGGGGGAGGTGAGACTGACGATGGTGTCCAGGCCGAAGCTGGCCACCACGGTGGTGACGATGGGAACGATGATGACCAGGATCTTGTAGGGCAGCTTGCCGTGGGTCTCGGTCTCGAAGAAGTCCGCCACGGCGGTGATCTGGCCGATGGCCGTGGTTAGGCAGGCCAGGATGACGGACAGGCACAGGCCGTAAATGGCGATCTGGCCGCCGCTGCGCCGGATGACCGTCAAAAGCAGCTCGGCGTTGCCGATGTCGGAGGAGAACTCGCCGCTGACGCAGGCGCCCATGAACAGCAGGCCGCCGTAGATAATGGCCAGGCAGGCCGCCGCCACCAGGCCGGCGCCCAGGTTCACCTTTTTCAGCTGCTCGCCCTCATAGCCCTTGTTGCGGATGGTGCTGAAGAACACCGTGGCCATCAAGAAGGACACCAGCACGTCGCCGGTGCTGTAACCGCCCAGGAAGCTGTTCAAAAACGCGTTGTCCACCGCCGGCTCGGCAGGCGTGCCGATGGGGCTGACGGCGCCCTTGATGACCAGGATCAACAGGATGACCGTCATGACGGGGGTCAGGATCTTGCCCACCTTGTCCAGGGCGGAGCCCCGGTCCTTGGCGAAGAAAAAGGCGATCAAGAAGTAAATGATAACGGAAACCAGGTAGGGTGCTCCGCCCCAGACGCCCTGCAGGCCCATTTCAATGCCCACGGCGGCTGTTCTGGGAATGGAGACGCAGCAGCAGAGGATCATGATCATGCCGATAAACACGGTGTAGAATTTTTTATGTACATGCTCGGAGATCTTCTGCACGGAGCCGCATTTGCCCAAAATGAGGATGGCCAGGATGGGCAGGCCCACGCCGGAGGCCAGCATGCCGATCATGCCCGCGGCCCAGTTGGAGCCGCTCTTGAGGCCCAGCATCGGCGGGAAGATCAAGTTGCCGGCGCCAAAGTAGGTGGCGAAGAACGCCAGACCGATAAACAGAACGTCTGTTGCCTTGATGTTCTTTTTCATAAATTCCCCTCCAAAATCTCGTCTTTCTAAAATCATATCTATTCCATAGGATTACTGTGCTTATTGTACGCGATTCATGGACATTTGTCCAATAACCAAACGTTCTCGCCTGCATAACTTTTCGTTCATGCTGTCCGGCGGCGGAGTATTTTGAATTTTTTACCAAAGTGGGTGATTTTTGGGAAGAAATCCGCTATGATAGAAGCAGCCAGGGAAAGGAAGGTCCAACGCTATGACTCTGCTGCAGCTGAAATACATCGCCATGATCGCGAAATGCGGTTCCTTCAGCAAGGCCGCCCAGTCCCTCTATGTCACCCAGCCCGGCATCAGCAAAATGGTCCGCGCCGTGGAGGAGGAGCTGGGGATCACCATATTCGTTCGCTCCAGCGCCGGCATCACGCTGACAGCGGAGGGAGAGGAGCTGGTCCGAATGGGAAACCGCCTCCTCAAGGACGCGGACCAGATCACCCAGCACTTCAAGCGGGACATCCGCAGCACCCACGGGGAGCTGCGGGTCAGCAGCCAGCACTACTGCTTTGTCATCGACGCTTTGTCCATGCTGCAGCAAACATGCAGTATGGATTCTTACACCTACAAGCTGCTCCTGGGGCAGAACCCCGATGTCATCCAGCAGGTGGTGAGCGGGGAGAGCGAGCTGGGCGTGCTGTTCGTGGGAGAGCACAACCGCAAGTTCATGAGCCGTATGTTTGAGGACAGCGGCCTTGCCTTCCACGAGCTGTTCACCAGCACCCCCGCCGTGTTCATCCACCACAGCCATCCCCTGGCGGTCAAGGCTTCCGTCACCTTTCAGGACCTGGAGCCCTACCCCTGCATCATGTACGCCCTGGACGCCGACGCCCCCTCCATCCTGCACGAGGAGTTTCTGGCGGTGGACTTTTATCCCCAGAAGGTGAACATCATCAGCGACCTGTACCAGAGCCTCCAGGTGATGACCACCTGCGGCGGCTACGACCTGGGCATCGGCGTCATCGCCCCCAGCAACAAGGCCCTGGGCATTGAAAAGCGCCCCATCGAGGGCTTTGACCAGCCCATTTCCATCGGCTGGATCTGCCAGAAATCCTATACGCCCAGCCCCCTGGCGGCAAAGTTCGTGGAAAACCTGAAGCTTCTCAGCGTGGACCAGTGACACCGGACACATCTCAAGCGGCAAAAGCCGCCGGACCTATCAAGGTCCCAGCTGACAAGGGCAACAAATCGTTTTGGGGATACCCCGGCAGAACATCGTATTTACGATGCCTGCCGGGGCCTTTTTGTTTCCGGGGCATCTGCTGTGCTTTCCTGCCGGAGCTGTGAGCCATCGGCGTTGCCCACATAACCGATGTCGGTATAGTGGATCTCCGCGGACTGCCTTCCATGAAGGTCTTTCCCAAAGCAAGCTTTGCTTGCCGCGTTCTGGCTCCCGTTTCTTCACCGACGTTTCCCGCCTTCGCGTCTGCGCTTGCGAAGCTTCGGATATTCGTATATAATATATTATGTCGAATTATATTTCGCTGGGGCGTGGCGGAACGGCGTGTCAGCCGATCCTGTGCCGAGGGACGCATTCCCGGCGCGTCCCGCTTCGGGCGTTCCCGGCGGACACGGAAAAGCCCTCTGATCCCCCGCATAAAAAACACGAAGGGAGACGGCAAACATGATCTCAGATGAAACCGCATACCGGCGGTATCTTGACGGAGAGCAAAAAGCCGCCGATCTGCTGGTTGAAAAATACGGCGATGCATTGACGCTGTACATCAATGGCTATCTCAAAGATATGCACGAAGCCGAGGACTTGATGATCGAAGCGTTTTCACAGATTTTTGCAAAAGAGCGCCCGATCACGGGTGCGGGAGCGTTTAAGGCGTATCTGTATAAAACGGCGCGAAATCTCGCCTTGCGCCACAGGAAAAAGCACAGGCTCAGCTTTCTGCGCTTTGACGAATTGGACTTTGAGCCGCAGAGCGGCGTGCCGGCTGACACGGAGCTTTCCCGCAGCGAGCGCAGCCGCCAGCTCTATGACGCCCTTGAAAAATTGAAGGTGGAATACCGGGAAGCTCTTTATCTGGTCTACCTTGAGGGTATGAGCTACCGCCATGCGGCAACGGTTATGAATCAAAGCGAGGGGCAGATCACAAAGCTGGTCTACCGTGGAAAGCAAAGTCTGAAAGCGATCCTGGAACAGGAGGGATTTACCTATGCGGACGAATGAAGAACGCGCTGGATTGATTCATAAGCGGACGACGGAAATCAAACGGGAACGGCAAAGGAGGAAACAGTGCGCATTGGATATGATCTGCATGGCGGCCTGTCTGATCCTGGTCGTTGGAATCGGCTCGTTTATGCCTGGATTGACGGCGAGCATCCCCGGAGGTGAAGTGCACCACGCCTCCGGCGCGGCAAGCCTTGTTGGAAGCCACGCGGCATTGGGCTATATCCTCATGGGATTTATGGCCTTTCTGCTTGGCGTATGCGTGACAATACCCAGGTGCTGGCCATCAGCTCTTTCCACACCACCAAACACGTTTCCAACGGCGCACTTTTGGTGGAAGTGGAGTTCACCAATCAGGTCAGCACCGTGACTTACAGCGCGGGCGGTGACGGAAGCCTGACGGCAAAGACCAGCCAGGGGACTGCGGTGCAGACCGGTGCCAGCCTTGCTTACGGCGCCAGTGTCATCTTTACCGCTGAGCCGGGCGAGGGTCGGATGGTCAAGGAATGGAAGGTCGCAGTCAACGGTGAGACCGCCAAAACCTACACCTGGCCTGAAAGCGGCGAGGCCTACCGCGAAAACGTGCTGACATTGAGCGACCTTGCGGAAAACAGCTACACGGTCTATGTGGAATTTACGCCGAAGCAGACCTTTACGGTGGCTTCGCCCGTCTTTGTGGACGGCAGCGGGAATCCTGTCAATGCCGGCACCATCACCATGACGGACGCTGACGGCAAGCAGATCTCCTCCGGTTCTGCGCTGGAGCAGGGCAAGGCCATCACCTATACCGTAAGCTTCAACGATTCCAGCTTCAATACCGTAAATTCCTGGGAGTATTCCACCGATGGCACAAACTGGTCCTCCGCCTCCGGCAGCACCGGCACCACCTACACCTGCTGCAAGGGCAGCACCGGCACGCTCTATGTCCGTGCCGTGGTCTCTGTGGCGCAGACTTATGCGCTGACGTGGAAGGTGACCGGGCTGGCCGCGGACGACCAGGCTACCCTCAGCGCGTCCAGCGGTGGGCGCGACTTGACAAATGGCGGCAGCTACGCGGTCAATACGCCGGTTTCCTTCCATCTGGAAGTGGACGGAAAGTACTATGTGACAGCATGGACGAACGCCGAGCAAAGCGCTTCTGATCCTGCTTCCGCCACGCTGACCTTGACGAAGGATACCGAAGTTACCGTCACCGTGGCTAAAAAGCCCACGGTCTCGTGGGATGCTTCTTCCATCACCGGCGGTACGATCAGCGTCAAGGGAACGGTGAATGGCACGGTAGACGCCAACGTCAATAACGGCGGCTATGTAGACCCGAATACCACCATCACCGTCACCGCCACGCCTGATCACGACTATGTGGTGGAGAACATCAACGACGCTGCTGTGAATACCGGCAAGGCCAATGGCAGCGTGGAAGCGAACGCCGTGGCTGTTCCGGCTGACGGTCTCAGCGTCACTGCCTCCTTCCTGGCCAAGCCCACAGTGACCATCAACTCCGCCGCGGGCGGTACGGTCACCGTCACCGGCACCAAGGACGGTACAGCCAACGCGACGATCACCGATGGCAGCTATGTGGACTATAACACCACGGTCACTGTCACCCTCAAGCCCAGCGAGGGCTACGAGGTAAGCAGCGGTATCAACGCCGACTATACCGACGGCGACGGCAGCTCCACCGACGACAAGTTCTATACCATTTCCAATGTGCAGGCGGACCAGACCATCACGCCCGCATGGACGGCCCTTAAAGAGTACACCATCGTCTACTCCGTGGTGGATACCAACGGAGATGCAGAGGGCGGCAAAAACGGTACTTTGAGCGCCTCCGCGAGCCGCAAGGATATGGCCTCGTTTTCTGTCTATGAGTTTGATGAGGTCTACGAAGGCTCCACGATCTCCTTCACCGCCGAGCCGGACGAGGATTACTGCGTGAAGGAATGGACGGTCGAGATGGACGGAACGACCACACATCCCATGGGCGCCGACGATAAGCTCGTGCTTGAAAACATCAGCGCGGATGCCGATGTCACGGTCCAGTTTACCTATCTTGGCAGCAAGGTCATTGCTTCCGCCGGTGAAAACGGCAAACTTGTCAGTGCGCTTGTGGGCGAAAACGATGTCCTGCGGAGCATCACCGGCAACGGCATCCTGCTCAATGGCGGCGTGAGCGTCCAGTTGACGGCTGAGCCTGATGAGGGCTACGAGGTGGAAAGCTGGCTGGTGAACGGCAAAGCTGTGAGCGGCGAGAGAGAAACGACCTACACTCACGTTGCCGACGGCAGCGGCGCGCGGATCGCAGTGACCTTCCGGCCGGTGAAATACAGCGTTTCCTGGAGCGCCGAAGACGGCACCGTGAAAGCTGCGGGATACAGCGGAAGCTCCGCTTCGATCCGCGGCGGCACGAAGGTCACCTTTACCGCCGTGCCCGATGACGGCTATGTCGTGGGCGGCTGGGCGGTCAATGGCAAAAACCAAAGCGGCCAAACCGGCAGCACCTTCACCTGGACAGTTCCTGCCGGTGCGGCTGAGGGGACCGAATACGAGATCGAAGCGATCCTGGTGGGCGGAACCTACGGCGTTACCGTAACAGATCCCGCCCACGGCACAATTTCCGCGGAGCCCGATGTGACCGACGGCGTGACCGGCGGCACGAGCGTCACCTTTACCGCAAATGCTGAGGACGGTTATATCGTCGTCGGCTGGACGGTGAACGGCAAAACGACAATGAGCCGTTCCAACACCCATACTGTAACCATCAAGGGCGATACCACCGTGACAGCGGTGGTGGTGCCTGAGAAATACGAGGTGGCATACAGCGTCAATGAAAGTGCGGGCGGCACGATCAGCGCGGAAGGATACGATGCATCTCCCGCCGCGGTTCCTTACGACGACAGCGTCACCTTTACCGCTGTCCCCGACACCGGCGCTTACTATTACATCCAGGCATGGCAGGTGGACGGCCAGACTGTCACCAACGGCACGGACGGCGTTTCCATCAGCGCCGACAAGACGACGCTGACACTGAGCAATGTGACCTCTGTCCATACCGTCAACGCCATCTTTGCCAAGATGACGGCATACAGCGTCAGCTACCAGGTGATCGGCAGCGGCGGCTCCTTGAATGTCGTGGTCGACGGCAAACCCCTGATCTTGACGCCCGGACAGTCCGCGGACGTCTGGGGCAATTCCGCGCTGGTCTTCACAGCCAGACCCGCTGAGAACAACATGGTCAAGGAGTGGAAGATCAACGGTGTGGTACAGGAAAACCTGTCCAATACCCTGACGATCGACGCTCTGAAAGAAAACGCCCTAGTCACCGTGGAGTTTGAGACTCCTGCGACCATGCGCGCCATCCCGGACAACGGCATAGGCTACACCATCAGCAACATCATCAAGACGCCTTCGGACTACGGCACCGCCTATGAGATCCGTGACCGGGGCACCGTGACCTTCACTGTGGCCCCCGACAGCGGTAAATATCTGACAGAGCTGAAGGTCAACGGCATTGACTGCCTGACATCCACCGGCACCAGCGGCTCCGAAAACAAGCTGACCATCCGGAACAACGGCAACGGCAGCTATACCATCACCGTGGCCAATGTGAAGCAGGACATCGCCCTGGCTGCCACCGCTCTGGAATTCCAGGCATTCACGGAGGAACTGAGTACCGTTCCCACGGAGCTGCAAGACAAGTACACCACTGTTGCCGAACTGCAGAATGCTCTGCGTACAGAGGTAAAGCAGATCGACAGCAACGTCCCCAACAGCCAGACGGCTCTGTTCGACATTGTGCTGAAGTATACTGAGGACGGCATCACATGGGTCGAGGCTGATAAAAACCACTTCCCCGCAGGCGGCATCACCGTGTTCATCCCGTATTCTGACCTGGGCAACACGGACAGCAGCTATACCTTTACCGTCATCCACATGTTCACCACCAACATGAACGGCCACCGGATCGGCGATACCGAGCGCATCACTCCCGCGACGACCAAGACCGGTATCCAGTTTACTGTCACCAGCCTGTCTCCCTTCGCCATCGGCTGGAGCAAGTACTCCGCGCCCTCCGGCGGTGGCGGCGGTGGCGGCGGAGCCGCCGCGCCGGCCGAGACCGTCATCATCAAGGACAGCGTCAACGGCAAAGTCACCGCCAACAACACCAGTGCGGAAGAAGACGATGTTGTTACCCTGACGGTCGAACCCGACAAGGGCTACACGCTGGAGACCCTAACCGTCACGGATAAGAACGGCAACGAGCTGAAGCTCAAGGACAAGGGTAACGGCAAGTACACCTTCACCATGCCCGACTCCAAGGTCACGGTCAAGGCCACCTTCATGGAGGACAACTCCATGCTGAACTTCTTCGTGGATGTCTCCGCCGACGCTTACTACTACGACGCGGTCCTGTGGGCTGCCAAGGAGGGCATCACCGGCGGCACCGACGCCACCCACTTCTCTCCCAACGCCACCTGCACCCGTGCCCAGGCCGTCACCTTCCTGTGGCGCGCCGCCGGCAGCCCCGCTCCCAAGAGCCATGCGATGCCCTTCACCGACGTGGCCGAGGGCAGCTACTATCACGATGCAGTCCTGTGGGCTGTGGAGAACGGCATCACCAAGGGCACCAGCGACACCACCTTTACGCCCAACGCAAAATGCACCCGCGCCCAGATCGTCACCTTCCTGTGGCGTTCTCAGAAGTCTCCTGCCTCCGGCAGCGTGAATCCCTTCACCGATGTGGCGGCTGACGCTTACTACGCCAATGCAGTCCTGTGGGCCGTGGAGAACGGTATTACCGCCGGTACTACCGCCGCCACCTTCAGCCCCAACAACGACTGCACCCGCGCGCAGATCGTCACCTTCCTGTATCGCTGCATGAAGTAACTTTTGAGGGATACAGGCAAAAAGCTGGACTTTTCCCTAAATTAGCTGATTTTTGGCGGGGAAGCAGTGGTGTAGGCATCCATTTACGCGGATGCCTACACCACAAGCGATCATGATTTTCGCAGTCTGCGCGGACAATAGGGCGCATTGGAAGAACTGCGTCAGATGGCTAAATGGCTCAGCATTAAAAACGGGTAGATCAAACACAAGGCCGCCAGATTACACTGGCGGCCTTGTGTTATGCTCGTGAACTATCCTATTTGATTTTCTTTTGGGGCTAACCGTAAACGGCATGCCGCTGATTTGCAGACTCTTTATGCGTTGTCCTTGTGCCGGACCTATCAAGGTCCGGCGGCTTTTTCGTGCCCGGCGGAGAGCCCTCTATTACAGCGTCAGATAGAGCAGTAGGGCGTCTTTCGGTGCCTTTAGGTTATAGCCGGTCTTGCGCTTGATGCGGTCCATCCGGTACTGAAACGTGTTCCGGTGGATGAACAGGTGCTCCGCGCAGGTTTGAATATCTCCGTCCCACGCAAAATACGCCCGGATGGTCTGGGCAAACTCCGCCTCCTCCTGGGGCGTGCAGGCGGAGAAGATCAGCCTGCGCAGGTCCTGCCGGATGGCGGGAGGGATGCTCTGCACGATGAACTCCAGAGAGACCTGGTCGTAAAACACCACCCGCCTGTCGGTGGAGTGGGCAGCCACCGTCTGGGCAGTCTTCGCCTCCAGATAACAGCGGCGGATGTCCGCCGGCGCCATGGAGCTGTCGCTGATGCCGGCGTTGGTCCGCAGGCCGTAATAGCCCTCAATGTCCCGGCAGATGCCGCTGACCGTCGCAAACGCCTCCGTCCGGTCGGCGCCGCACAAAAGCACGATGATCCGGCTGCGGATCACGGCGCAGAAGTTGCCCGGCCGGTCCTGGATGCGGCTCCGGATCATCCGCAGGATCAAGCCGCTGCGCATCTCGCTGAGTTCCTCCGTCCGGGTCTTTTTCCCGATATCCGGCTCCGCAAGGCCCAGGAGGGCCACGGTGTAGGAATCGTTGATGTCCAGCCCCAGCAGGCGGCCCCGGGTCTCCAGCTCCCCCCAATCCGGTTCCTCGGAAAACAGCCAGTTTTCCACAAACAGGCTCTTGGCCCGCTCCAGCAGCGCCTGCTGCTCCTGCCGCTGGAGGTTTTCCAGCAGGATCTCCGTCATCCGCTTGATAACGTCGCCGAAGGCGGAGACCTCATCCGGGTCCCCCGTAATGCCGATCACGCCCTCCAGCCTGCCACCGATGGTGACCGGCAGGTTGATGCCCTGCTGGACCCCCTCCTCCGGCGCGTCCCGCCGGATGACCAGGGAGGGCAGGTTCTCCCGGATGATCCGCAGCGCGCCCTGGTGCACCTGCCCCTGGCGGACGGGGTTGGTGCTGGCGAGGATGACGCCGTTTTCGTCCATGATGTTGATGTCCCGGTGGATGGCGGTCTTCATCTCATCCACAATGCTCCGGGCGTTCTGCCTGCTGATATACACAGTCCTCACCAGCCTTGTTATTTTTACAAAAATTATATGATATTTTTTTAAATATTACAACATCCATTCTATTATAATAGAGTTGCTTGTAAGCTGCCCACACAAACGAACAGGAGGCTGCAGATATGAAAATCGTGATTTTGGATGGCTATACGGAAAACCCCGGCGATCTCAGCTGGGATGGTCTTTCCCAACTGGGCGACGTGACGATCTATGACCGCACCAGCCTGACGGACGAGGCGGAGATCATCTCCCGCATCGGCGACGCACAGGTGGTCCTCACCAACAAAACGCCCATCAGCCGGCGGGTGATGGACGCCTGCCCCAACATGAAATACATCTCGGTGCTGGCCACCGGCTATAACGTCATCGACGTGGCCTATGCCCGGGAGAAAAACATCCCCGTGTCCAACGTGCCTGTGTACGGCACCCGCTCCGTCAGCCAGTTCGCCATCGCGCTGCTGCTGGAGGTCTGCCACCACGTGGGCCACCACAGCGACACCGTCCACGCGGGCAAGTGGGAGAACTGCCAGGACTGGTGCTATTGGGACTATCCCCAGATGGAGCTGGCGGGAAAGACCTACGGCCTGCTGGGCTGCGGCAACATCGGCGTCCACACCGCCGAGATCGCCCGGGCCCTGGGCATGCGGGTCATCACCTACGACGCCCGCCCCACAGAGGCCGGACGGAAGGTGGCGGAATACGTGGAGCTGGACGAGCTGTTCGCCCAGTCCGACATTCTGGGCCTCCAGATGCCCCTGTTCCCCTTCAACACCGGCATCATCAATAAGGAGAACATCGCCAAGATGAAGGACGGCGTTATCATCATCAACAACAGCCGGGGCCAGATGGTGGTGGAGCAGGACCTGGCCGACGCCCTGAACTCCGGCAAGGTGGCCGCCGCCGGTCTGGACGTGGTGTCCACGGAGCCCATCCGGGGCGACAACCCGCTGCTGAAGGCCAAAAACTGCATCATCACGCCCCACATGTCCTGGGGCGCCAAGGAGAGCCGCCAGCGCATCATGGACTGCACCGAGGCCAATGTCCGCTCCTTCCTGGAGGGCGAGCCCCAGAATGTGGTCAATCCGTAAGCGCGCCTGCGGGGCGCACCTTGCAATCCCAATGAAAGAAAGGCGGCGTTCTCATGGAACAGTGTTTACGGGAAGACGCACAGCAGATCATTGACCAGGCCATCCGGGCGGTCCAACCGGACGAGGCGGTCCGGCGGGCGCTGGCGGGGCGCAGCTTCCCCGGCCGGGTGGTGCTGGTGGCGGCGGGAAAAGCAGCGTGGCAGATGGCCCATGCCGCCGTTTCCTGCCTGGGGGACCGGCTCCACGCGGGCGTTGTCGTCACCAAATACGGCCATGTAAAAGCCCCCATTCCCGGCGTCACCTGCTATGAGGCCGGCCATCCGGTGCCGGATGAAAATTCCTTCCGAGGCACCGGCGCCGCTTTGGACCTGGTGCGCGCACTGACGGCGGAGGACACGGTGCTGTTCCTGCTCTCCGGCGGTGGAAGCGCGCTGTTTGAACAGCCCCTCCTTCCCGGCGGGGAGCTGCAGGACATCACCGGGCAGTTGCTGGCCAGCGGCGCCGACATCGTGGAGATGAATGTGATCCGCAAGCGGCTCTCCGCCGTGAAGGGCGGACGCTTCGCCCGGCTGTGCGCGCCGGCCCGGGTCTTTTCCGTGGTGCTGAGCGATATCCTCGGCGACCCGCTGGACATGATCGCCTCCGGTCCCGCCTGTCCGGACAGCTCCACCTGCCGCCAGGCCCTGGACATCGCGGAAAAATACCGCCTCCGCCTGTCGGACCGGGCTCTGGAGCTGCTGCGGACCGAGACCCCCAAGGAGCTGGACAACGTGGAGACCCGGATCACCGGCAGCGTCCGGGAGCTGTGCGCCGCCGCGGCCGCGGCCTGCGGACGCCTGGGCTACGAGCCCCTTGTCTTGACGGACAGGCTCTGCTGCGAGGCCAGGGAGGCCGGCAGCTTCCTGGCCTCCATCGCCCGCAGCCACGCAAGCGACGGCCGGGCGCTGGCCTTTCTGGCGGGCGGCGAGACGGTGGTCCACCTGCGGGGGACCGGGAAGGGCGGACGCAACCAGGAGCTGGCCCTGGCCGCGGCCGACGGAATTCAAGGCCTTACCAACACGGCCGTCTTTTCCGTGGGCTCCGACGGCACCGACGGTCCCACAGACGCCGCCGGCGGCTTTGTGGACGGCACCACCGCCGCGGCGCTGGAGCGCCGGGGCATCCGCATCCACCGGGTGCTGGCGGACAACGATGCCTATCACGCCCTGGAGGCCGTCGGCGGCCTGATCGTCACCGGCCCCACCGGCACCAACGTCAACGATGTTTCCGTGGTGCTCATCCGGCCATAGCCCCCGTTATCCAACCGAAAAAACGCACCGGGCAGGGAAACCTGCCCGGTGCGTTTTCGCGTTTGTTTCCGGCCCGCCTGCTTTGGAAAGCCCCGCGGAGGGTTGGTTTTCACGGGCATAGTGGAAAGTTAATCGTTTCAAGCGTCTGAAAATGTGATATTTTAGCCGAATTTTTCAGAACTTAGCGGCTTTTTTGCGAAAAAAATATACGTGTTTTTCATAAGAAACATTTGAAACAACTGTGAAACACGTGAAATAAAGTTGACGAACATTTCCCAGCTGGGTATTGTAAAAACAGCAAAAGGACCAGAGCGGGCTGCCCGCGAAATCTCCAAACCATGCGAAATAACCAAAGGAACGAGCGAGGAGGGACATGAAATGAGCGCTACCATTCGTGACGTTGCAAAGCTGGCGCAGGTCTCTCCGGCCACTGTTTCACGGTATTTCTCCGGGAGCACCGTGGTGGGCGCCGAGCTGTCCAAAAAGATCGAGGCGGCGGCGGGCCAGCTGGGATACGTCCCGGTCCGGACCACGAAGCGCAACCAGGGCACCATCATCGTGCTGCTGCCCCACCTCAAGCTGGGGTATTTCAGCGAGGTGCTCAAGGAGATCATCCAGCAGATGCCAAAATACAAATGCAAGGTCGTCATCCTGCCCACCACCCCGGGAGATGACAGCTACAAGACCTTTTTCAAGGACCTGTACATCCGCGGCGTCATTTACCTGGACGAGGACATCGAGCCGGATATGCTCCGGTACATCCGGGCCAAAAACGTCAAGATCGTCATGCTGGGCGGCGCCGCCTACGAAAGCCGGTGCGACTACGTTCATATCAACGACATGGCCGCGGCTTACGAGGGGATGAAATACCTCCTGCAGCTGGGCCACCGGGACTTTTTGATCCTGGCGGATTACACCCACCACTTCAGCTCCGGCGCCCAGCGGCTCATCGGCTGCCAGCAGGCGCTGAAGGAATACAACCTGCCCTATGATGAGGATCGGATGGTGGAATTCGGGGAGCTGACCTACGAGGGCGGCTACCGCTCCATGTGCAAGGCCCTGCGCGGCGGCAGAACATTCACGGCGGTTTTCGCCTTCAGTGACGAAACGGCCATCGGCGCCATCTCGGCTCTGGACGAGCACGGGCTGCGGGTCCCCCGGGACATCTCCGTCCTGGGCTTTGACGGCATCACCATTTCCGAAAAGGTGGTGCCAAAGCTCACCACCATTTACCAGCCCATTGACAAAATGGTGGAGTGGACGCTGAACACCCTCTGCAACATGGACGACAAAAAGCAGATGGAAAATATGGAATATACGCTTCCCTATAAGCTGCTGGAGCGGGGGACTTGTATAAGACGGGAGGAAGAGTCATGAAGACAACGCCAAAATTCTGGAGGGTCCTGCGGTTTTTGTTCCTTGGATTTTTTGTGGTGATCTCCATCGGGCCGCTGATCTGGATCATCATGTCCTCCTTTAAGTCCAACAAGGAGATCCTGTCCTCGGCCTTCGCGCTGCCCTCGTCCTTCAGCCTCTCCGGCTACAAGGCGGCCCTGGACATGGCCCCCATCTTTAAATTCTACGGCAACAGCATCATCATCTCGGTGCTGAGCACCCTTTTGAACGTGGTGGTGGTGTCCATGGCGGCCTACGTGCTGGCCCGGCACAAGTTCAAGGGCAGCACATTCGTCACGCTGCTGCTGTCGGTGTCGCTGCTGATCCCCACGGCGGCGCTGCTGATGCCCATTTACAAGATCATGACGGCCATCGGCCTGTTCGACACCCGGACCGGCCTCATCCTGGTCTATGCGGCCCTGGGCCTGCCCACCTCGCTGTTTATCTTCAAGAGCTATTTCCAAAGCATCCCCAAGGAGCTGGAGGAAGCCGCCTGCATCGACGGCGCGGGATTTTTCCGGACGTTCTTCGTCATCGTGTTCCCGCTGGCAAAGCCGGGCCTGGCCACCGGCGCCATTTTGCAGTTCCTCACATCCTGGAACGAGTTCATGTTCGCGCTGATTTTGACCAAGAGCACCTCCGTGCGGACGCTGCCTCTGGCGCTGAACTATTTCACGTCCCAGTTCTCGTTCAACTACACGGCCATGTTCGCCGCGCTGACCATGGTCATCCTGCCCAGCATCATCATCTACATCCTGCTGCAGGAGCAGATCACCAGCAGTATGGTGGAGGGCTCCGTCAAGGGTTAAACGTGCTGGTGGCCCCCACCGGCATATAATAAAATTTTCTAGGAGGAACGGCAATGAAAATGAAGAAGTTAATGGCTCTGGCACTGGCGGGCATCATGATGCTCGGCGTGCTGAGCGGCTGCGGCGGCAAGAAGAGCGAGCCCAGCACTGACAGCGGCGCGTCCGACAGCAAGGTCGTGGAGATCACCTTCCCCAGCATGTGGGTGGGCGTGAACAGCAACACTCCCTGGTTCGAAGACCGCATGGCCGCGTTCAACGAGCAGTACGGCGACCAGATCAAGGTCACCGTGGAGGAGATCGCCGGCGACCAGAACTACGTGGACAAGATGAAGGTCCTGTACAGCTCCAACTCCCTGCCCGACGCGTTCAACTGCGGCGGCTATAACCTGATCGACTCCATGAAGGACCAGCTGGTGGACCTCACTCCCTACCTGGACGACGAGCTGAAGGCCGCCGGCAGCGACATCTGCTGGGAAGTCAACTCCCGTGACGGCGCCGTTTACGGTGTGCCCTACACCCGCCAGGTGATCGGCTATTTCTACAACAAGGACCTGTTCGCCAAGGCCGGCATCGAAAAGCCCGCCGAGACCTGGGACGAGTTCTTTGACCAGTGCGACAAGCTGGTGGCCGCCGGCATCACCCCCCTGTCCATGGATACCGCCGACTCCGGCTGGGTCACCTCCTTGATGCTGGGCGCCATGATCGGCCAGACCGACGAGGGCGAGAAGTTCATGAACACCAACCTGCCCAAGAACTACAACACCCCCGAGTTCATTGAGGCCGCCGCCAACATCCAGAAGATGTTCCAGAAGTACACCACTCCCGACGCCGTGGGCGGCGCCTATGAGAACGCGGCCAGCAACTTCTTCATGGAAGAGACTGCCATGATCGCCAACGGCCCCTGGATGGTCAGCGATTTCTATGACACCTCCCTGGTGGAAGAGGGCTTCGCCGACAAGGTGGGCACCGCCATGTATCCCGGCGGCGTCATGTACAACAGCGGCAAGATCGGCTTCAACATCGCCTCCAAGGATGAAGAGCACCTGCAGGCTGCGCTGACCTTCGTCAAGTTCCTGGTCAGCGAGGACAGCCAGCGCCTGATGCTGGAGCTGACCGGCGACATCCCCTCCATGGAGGGCGTCACCTCTGACAAGGTCAAGCCCCTGGTCAACGAGGTCATCGCCAACGGCGACGCCGCCACCCACTGCATCAACGACTTCCAGAGCCTGTGGTATGCCAACGTCGTCGACGAAATCAGCGTGCAGTATCCCCTGCTGGCCCAGGGCCAGATCACGCCCGAGCAGTTTGCCCAGGCTCTGACCGACGCGGCTGCCAAGAACTGATCTTTCCCCGGATACATCACAGAATCAACTGATTAAAATGCGGCAGCTCCCGCGGCATGTTTCCCCCGAAGCATGCCGCGGGACACCTGGGGACGGGCGCCGCGGCGCCTGTCCCGGGCTGCGGAAATGGAGCGACGGGACATGAAAGTTAAAAAATGGAAGCTGGCGATCTTTTTGCTCCCCTGCCTTCTTCTTTTTGCTCTGATCTACCTGATCCCCTTGGTCATGGTGTTCGGCAGCTCTTTCTTCAACTGGAAGGCCGGAGGCGTATTTGAGTTCGTGGGGCTTGACAACTACATCAACGCATTTCTGCACGATGCCCGCATGCTGACCGCCATCCGAAACACGGGCATCTGGGTCTTGCTTCAGTCTGTTGTCCACGTGGGCATCGGTACGGTCATTGCCTTTATGCTTGCCAAGAAATGCCGCGGCTGGAAAGCGCTCAGAACGATCTATATGATCCCCAATGTTATCTCAGCGGCGGCACTGGGCGTTATCTTCATCAACGTGTTCAACCCCAAGTACGGCCTCATCAACTCCCTTATCAGCCAGATCACCGGCACCACCTTCCAGAAAAACTGGTTTTTCGAGCAGAACTCCGCCTTTATCACGGTCACCTGGAGCTGGCTTTTGTACACGGGCATGATCATCATTGTGGTCCTGGCGGGCCTTCTGGCCATCCCGGAGGACGTGATCGAAGCGGCCCGGATCGACGGCGCCACGGAAATGCAGATCAATTTCCGTATCCGCCTGCCCTTGATCCGCACCGTGCTGGGCACCAGCGTTATCCTGGCAGCCACCAGCATGCTGCGGGAATTCGAGCTTATTTACTTGACGACAAACGGAGGCCCCGGAGACATGACGCTGAACCTGCCTCTGTATCTCTATAAAACCTCCATGACGGACAACAACTACGGCTACGCCAATATGATGGGCGTTGTCCTGATCGTGGCGGGCATCGTGACGGTCTATGCCATCAACAAGATCTTCCGGATGAATGAAGCGGATTATTAACCTTTGAAAAGCGAGGGATTTTTATGAAAATTGCGGTAATCGGCGGCGGCGGTGTCCGTTCCATGTTCCTGGCCAAGAGCCTGGCCCAAAGCAGCGAGGAGCTGGGCTTTGACGAGATCGTATTCATGGACAACGACGAGCGCAAGCTGAATATCTACGGCAAAATGGCTGCGCAGCTGGTAAAAAAGCTGCGGCCGGAGCTGAACTTCAAGCTGACGCTGGACCCGGTGGAGGCCGTAAAGGACGCGGACTACATCATCACCACCATCCGCGTGGGCGAGGATGACATGCGCATCCGGGACGAGCGGATCGCCCTGTCCAAGAACCTCCTGGGCCAGGAGACCACCGGCGCCGCCGGCTTCTCCTTTGCCATGCGGTCTGTCCCCGCGCTGGTGAACTACTGTGAGCTGGCCAAGAAGTACGCCTCCAAGGACGTGAAGATCTTCAACTTCACCAATCCCGCCGGCGTGGTGTCCCAGACCCTGCGGGACATGGGCTACGATTTCACCTTCGGCATCTGCGACGCCCCCAGCAGCCTGCTCCACTCCTTCGCCAAGCTCTACGGCGTCGAGCAGGACGCGGTCACCGGCAACTGCTACGGCCTCAACCACCTGTCCTTCTTCGAGAGCGTCAAGCTCAACGGCCGGGAGATCATGCCGGAGCTCCTGCAAAACGACAAGCTCTATACCGACACGGACATGCGCTTTTTCAAAAAGGACCTGGTGGAGCACATGGGCTGCATCCTCAACGAGTACCTGTACTACTTCTATTACCGGGAGCAGGCCATTGAAAACATCCTCAACGCCCATGTCACCCGGGGCGAGGTCATCCGCGATGTCAACAAGAACATGACGGAAGAGCTGTCCCACATGGACATTGAAAACGACTTCGACAACTGTCTGAAGGTGTTCGACAAGTGGTACGGCAAGCGGGAGGACGCCTACATGTCCAACGAGACCGGCGTCAGCCGTGCCAAGAAGCCCTACCACTTCGACATCTATGAAAAGGACGCCGGCGGCTACGCGGGCGTGGCGCTGAAGTACATGCGGGCCAAAAACAGCGGCAAGGAGAGCGAAATGATCCTCTGCGTGCCCAACGAGGGCGCCATTCCCGGCCTGCTGGACACCGACGTGGTGGAGATCACCTGCACCTTGAAGGACGGCGTCTATATCCCCCACAAGATCGAGCATCCCGGCCAGCTGCAGATGGAGCTCATCCGCCGGGTGAAGATGTACGAGCGCCTGGCCTCCGAGGCCCTGCGGACCAAGAGCATCTCCAAGGCCGTGGACTGCCTGATGGTGCACCCCCTGGTGAACTCCTACTCCCTGGCCTCCCAGCTGGTCCAGGAGTATCTGGAGTCCAACAAGGACTACACGGAGGGCTGGCACTGATATGGAGTTTGTGGGCGGTGTGGGCTACACCAATATCGATCTGATCTACTCCGGCATGGACCGGCTGCCGGACACAGGCGAAGAGGTTTTTGCCAAGCGTTTTGAGATGCATCTTGGCGGCGGCGTCCCCGCCACACTGATCAACACATCCAGACTGGGTGTTCCCTCCAAGATCTTGACCTTTGTGGGAAACGACTTTTTTTCCGAATTTGCCAAAAAGTCCTACGCGGAGTACGGCGCGGAGATCATCAACCTCTATCAAGGCAGCGGCATGCCGGTGATCCTCACCTCCGTCATGGTGTGCAACCAGGACCGGAGCTTCACCTCCTACCGGGAGGAGGCCACGGCATCCTGCTGCACGGCGGAGGACATTTACCGCCACCTGTCCGGAGCAAAGCTGGTCAGCATGCACGTGGGCTTTCTGGACGTTTACAAGCGGCTGAAGGAGGAGGGCACGGTCCTCATCTTCGATACCGGCTGGGAGGACGACCTCTCCATCGAAAAGTACGAGGACTACCTGCGTTTGGCGGATTACTACCTGCCCAACCAGAAAGAGGCCTTGAAGATCACCGGAACGAATACGGTGGAGGCGGCGGCCGAAAAGCTGTCCGCCTACTTCCCCCAGGCCATCATCAAACTGGACAAGGACGGCTGCCTGCTGAGAAACAGCGCCGGGACCCAGTTCATTCCCTCCATGAAGGGCGTGACGGCGGTGGATTCCACCGGCGCCGGCGACGCCTTCATGAGCGGCTTCATGTACGGTCTTTTCCACGGCCATCCCATTGAGCAGTGCATCCGCTTCGGCAACGTGACCGGCGGCACCTGCGTGCAGGGCATCGGGTGTCTGACCAAATATGTGGATGAAAAAACGCTGCTGGAGCTGGCGGCGGCCATCTGACCCCGGAATAAAAAAATCGACTGCCGCGGAGAGCAAGTCTCTCCGCGGCAGCTCCTTTTTCCCGGCGTTTTCCGCCGCGGCGGTCCGCTTGTTGCCGCCATGGTGCCTGTTTGCTATAATGGGGCCAAAGATCCGCTTGATCGGGCGAGGGAGGTCGTAACATGTCAGTTCAGGTATCATTCGAGCGGCAATGCGCGGCTGTGGGAACAACGGAGCTGTGGAGCATTTTGAAAGAAAAATCGGAGGCGGAGGGCCTGGATGCCGCTTTTTTGGAGGCGGTAGGCGCCGTCTGCGGCCGCGGCGTGACGCTGGCCAAGGATATTATCCGCTTTTTCCCCGCCTTTACCCTGCACGATGAGACCCATATCGCCAACGTCTGCAGCTGGATGGTCCGGCTGCTGGGAGACCGGAAGGGGGAGCTTTCCGCCCACGAGGCCGCCCTGCTGGTCATGGCGGCCTGCTGCCACGACATTGGCATGAGTGTCTCCGCCGACCAGGAAAAGGCCCTGCGGGGCAATCCCCAGTCCGCCGATTGGAAGGAATACTTCAAGCGGCATCTCCGGGAGGAAGAGGAATTCAGCAGGACCGGGACGGTTTCCGCCCAGACGCTGCGGAGCTTTGTCCGCGTCAACCACCACAAGCGCATCGCGGCGCAGCTCCCGCCCGGGGCCTGGCCCGACGCGCTGACAAGGCAGGGGATCTCCCGCGGCGTGTTGCTGCGCCTGTGCCAAAGCCACGGAGAGGCCCTGGACAGCCTCCAGGTCCCCAGGGGGAAGCCATACGACCTGCGCCTTTGCGCCGTGCTGCTGCGGCTGGCGGACAGCCTGGATTTTGATTCCGGCCGGGCCCCCGCCGACCTGTTCCGGCATCTGGGGCTGGAGCACCCGGAAAACTTTGAGCAGGCCGTCAGTCAGGCGGAGTGGGCCAAAAACCGGGCCGGCTGCTTCGGCCAGATTCGGGGCGGCATCATCCCCTTCACGGCCAGCTTCTCGAGCCTGCAGCTGGAATGTGAGGTCCAGGCATACCTGGATTGGACCCAACGGGAACTGGAGGAGGCGGGAGAGTACCTGTCCGGCTACGCGGGACCCTGGCAGACGCTGGCACTGCCCCGGAGGATCTCGACGGACTGCGTGGAGCGCAACGGCTATCAATTTGGGAAATTCTGCCTCACCATGGACCAGGACCGCATCCTAAAGCTGCTGACTGGGCGGAACCTGTACAGCGACCCGGGGGTCTTTGTCCGGGAGCTGCTGCAAAACGCCATCGACGCCGTGCTGACCCGAAGCAGCCTGGACCCCCACTTCGCGGAACAGGACGGCCGGATCGTGATCCGCAGCTGGGTGGATCGCGAGGGGTACAGCTGGTTTCGCATCGAGGACAACGGCATCGGCATGGACGAGCACATCATCACCGACTATTTTTTGAAGGTGGGCCGCTCCTACTATACCTCCGACGAGTTCCGGGCGGATAAGCGCCACTACGGCCGGGGCGCGGACTACAACCCCATCAGCCGTTTTGGCATCGGCATCCTCTCCTGCTTTATGAGCGACCCGGAGCACAATCTGCTGGAGGTGTCCACAAAGCGCTATACCCAGGATGTGCTCTCCCCATCGCCCGCCATCCGTCTGAACGTGACAGGCCTCCACGGCTATTACTATCTGGCCGCGGAGCAGGCGCAGGCGGAGGACGACGAATTTTTCCAGCCCATGCACAATCCCCAGGGGGAAAACGAGGGCTACCGCTCCGAGACCGGCACCACCCTCTGCGTGCGGGTGAACCTGTATCAGCTGGGCGGCTACCGCTCCTTCAAGGAGATCGTGGACAAGTACGTCCAGTTCCCGGAGGTCCCCGTGGAGTACTTCGGGCCGGAGGGGCATGCGGTCTATGCCACGCAGGACCAATTGATGGACGCTGTTCACGCCTTGAACCCCGGCGGACCGGGCGGCGAGATAAAAACGTATGTCCACCCCATATCCGATGCGGCGTTTGCCCGGCTGCAGCGGGAGCTGCCCCACATCGTTTGGCAGGAGAGGCCCGCGGTCACGCTGCAATACGCCCCTCTGGATTGGCTGTCGGGCAGTGAAAGCCTAAAGGGCGTCGCTGTTTTCGCAGGCCTTCGGGCGTCGGTCTCCGCCGTCCCCCTCCGGTATCAGGGAAAGGACGTCCTGCCGGAATTTGAATGTCATCTTGAAAACAGCGCTTCCTACCGCAGCTTTCTGCTGAAATTTACCCACAATTTTCCATACGATGTAAGGGAAGAGCTCCAGTACCTGGAACAGCATATGGAGGCCCCTCATCAAAAGTCCAGCGCTTTCGACGACCAGGTCCGCCGCGAATATCCGCAATTTCAGCATGACCCCGGCTGGCGGACCTACATTTTGAAGCACTACCAGGTCAGTCAAAAACAGCTCTGGGACAAGATCCGGGAATTGGAGCAGCTTGAGCGGGACCGCGATGCCGTGGAGAACTTTTACCGGCTGGAAGGCATGCGCAGCATCGAGATCACCCACGAGGAACTGCTGGCGCAGCTGTGCGGGGAAGAGAGTGCTGTGTTCCGGCACGTCATAGCGGCGCTCGACGCTGCCCGGCCGCAGCCGCCTCCCCCCGGCAGCTTCACCCGCACCGCCTACAACGGCGTCTTGGCGGACACATCCGATCTGTTGGGAAAAAGTGAGCAGTGTATCGGCCTGTTGCTGCTGCTTCGGGGGGCGTTTTGTCCGGAGGTGAATCTTGCCCGGGACACCATCGACAGCCTGCCTCTGGAGGCCGCCTGTACCCTGGCCCTGGTGCGGCACGCCTTTCAAGAGCGCGTTCATTTTGTCGCGGACGCAGCGGAGCCCGCCCACAAAAAAACGTTCGCCCTGCTGTCCGAGAGGGAACTGCGGCTGGTGCTGGAAAAGCACCCCGGCTGGGAAGCGGGCTTCCGGTTTCAAGACCGCTCGCTGGCGGAGCTGCGCCGGCAGCTGCAGGAAGAAAGCAGCGTGGATGTCGGCAGCTTCCGCAAGGGCTTTTTGTATGACGCCCTCCGCTTAACTGCTTTGAAAAAACACTTTACCGTCTATAAGGACAGCTCGAAATACTGGGACTCCCCCTATATCACCGGAGCTCCCGGGGACAGCAGCGCCCTCGATTTTCCCGTGTCCCTGTTCTTCGCGTCCCCGCGTCCGGAGGCGCCTTTGTGCGGCTATGGTCCGCAGCACTTTTGGGACAACATCGGCGGCATCAACTGTTACAACAGGGACCACCGTTTTTCCCGCTGGCTCATCCGCCACGGCGAGGCCCTGCGGCGGCAGGTCCCCGGGATCTACAACGACCTTTTGAAGCTGCTGGTCTCAGGCGACGGCTCAGACCAGCTCATGGAGCCGGTCAACGCCTCTCTAAAGCGGCTGCGGGAGTTCCAAAACAACCGCTTTGAGGTCACGGAGGCGCTGTTTCTGCAAGCCGAGGATTTTGACGCCGGCGGCGACTGAGCCGGCGGGGACGCTGTCCTCGCGGCAGGCGCACCCCTCCCGGCTGTACCGGGGGCTTGTGAAATCGGGAAAATCGTGGTATTTTATAAGATACTTCCAGGCAAACCCGCTTGCTGAGCGATGCGCGGGGGAAAGGCCAGCACATTTGACCATGGCACAACGTGCACAAACGGAGGCGCCCGGGCGGCGGCGGAGCCGGCGCAAAGGATGCTTGCGTTTTAAAATGAAAAAGAAGAGAGCAGGAGGTATTATGGAC
The DNA here is from genome assembly GCF_052116665.1 of Dysosmobacter sp. Sow4_B12. Classification (NCBI taxonomy): domain Bacteria; kingdom Bacillati; phylum Bacillota; class Clostridia; order Eubacteriales; family Oscillospiraceae; genus Dysosmobacter; species Dysosmobacter sp. Sow4_B12. The sequence goes on from NZ_JBQKKR010000007.1 coordinate 63,158, forward strand.
TATTCCATCATTTTTGTCTGTCTGATGGGGATGGGGACGGTGTTTTTCGGTCTGATCTGTCTCATCGTTTTAACAACGCTCCTGGGCCGCGTCTGCGGACACCGCCGGCAGGATGCCGCGCCGGCGGCAGCTGTCCCCGCTCCCGCCCCGGCCGCAGACCAGCAGGAGCTTATCGCCGCCGTCTCCGCCGCCATCGCGGAGGACCTTGGCACCGACATTACCGGCATCCGCATTTTGTCCATTCGAGAAGTGTAAAAAGGAGAAGGAGGATTTCCCCATGAAAAAATACAGAGTGACCGTCAACGGCACCGTTTACGAAATCGAGCTGGAGGAGCTGACCGATGCCGCTCCCGCCGCTGCTCCCGCTCCCGCCGCTGCTCCCGCTCCCGCCGCTGCTCCCGCCCCCGCCGCTGCCCCCGCCCCCGCCGCTGCCCCCGCCGCTGCTCCCGCCGGCGGCGAGCAGGTGACCTCCCCCATGCCCGGCACCATCCTGTCCGTCAACGTGGCCGCCGGCGACACCGTCAAGCGGGGCCAGGTGCTGATGGTCCTGGAGGCCATGAAGATGGAAAACGAGATCATGTGCCCCTGCGACGGCAAGGTCGCCTCCGTCAACACCTCCAAGGGCGCCTCCGTGGAGTCCGGCACGCTGCTGTGCGTCATCCAGTGACAGACTGGAGGCGCATATGGAAGCTATCCTGAATTTTATCAACGACACCGGCTTCGTCCTGTTCTTCCAGGACGGCGGCTGGAAAAGCCTGGTGATGCTGGTCATTGCCTGCTTCCTGCTGTACCTGGGCATCGGCAAAAAATTTGAGCCCCTGCTGATGTGCACCATCGCCTTCGGCATGCTGATGACCAACCTGCCCGGCGCCGGCATGTTCCACGAGATCTTCTTCGCCGGCGGCCACATCCACTGGGACCTCATGGGCGGCGCTCCCGTCACCGCGGAGTTCCTGGCGGAGATGCAGGAGCTGGGCGTGTCACAAAACGTTCTTGCCCCATATGTGGAGCAGCTGATGGCCGCGGCACAGTCCGCCTTCTCGCCGGAAGTGATCGAAAGCGTGATGGCGGAGATCTCCGCCTCCGCCAACGGCGCCTTGAGCGCCTTTGAGGTGCAGCTCCAGGCCCTGGTCCAGGCGGAGCAGGCTGCCGCCTACTACGGTGCGCAGCTGTCCAATGTCACCGTCTCCACCGGCCTCATCGACATTTTGTACTTAGGCGTGAAGCTGGGCATCTATCCCTGCCTCATCTTCATGGGCGTGGGTGCCATGACGGACTTCGGTCCCCTCATCGCCAACCCCAAGAGCCTGCTGCTGGGCGCCGCCGCCCAGGTGGGCATCTTCTTGACCTACGCCGGCTGCCGCCTCATGGGCTTCACCGGCGCGGAGGCCGGCTCCATCGGCATCATCGGCGGCGCCGACGGCCCCACAGCCATCTTCGTCACCGCCATGCTGGCTCCGGCCCTGTTGGGCCCCATTGCCGTGGCGGCCTACTCCTACATGGCCCTGGTGCCTGTCATCCAGCCCCCCATCATGAAGCTGCTGACCACGGAAAAGGAGCGGCAGATCGTCATGAAGCCCCTGCGGCAGGTGTCCAAGAAGGAAAAGATCATCTTCCCCATCGTGGTGACCATCTTCGTGGCGCTGCTGGTGCCCTCCGCCGGTCCCCTCATCGCCTGCTTGATGCTGGGCAATCTCTTCCGGGAGTGCGGCGTCACCGAGCGCCTCAGCAAGACCGTGCAAAATGAGCTCATCAACATCGTCACCATCTTCCTGGGTGTATCTGTGGGCGCCACCGCCACCGGCGCCACCTTCCTGTCCCTCCAGACCATCAAGATCATGGTCATGGGCATCGTGGCCTTCGGCTGCGGCACCGCCGGCGGCGTGCTGCTTGCCAAGTTCATGAACCTGTTCCTCAAGGAAAAGATCAATCCCCTCATCGGCTCCGCCGGCGTCTCCGCCGTTCCCATGGCCGCCCGTGTGTCCCAGAAAGTGGGCCAGGAGGCCAACCCCGGTAACTTCCTGCTGATGCACGCCATGGGCCCCAACGTGGCCGGCGTCATCGGCTCCGCCATCGCGGCGGGCGTCCTCATTTCCCTGTTCGGCTGATCCTTTTTCTTGAAAGAAAAAGGACCAAAAAGAACTTTAACGCGCCACCAGGCTTGAAATTGCGCAGGCTTTGCGCCCGACAACGACACCCTGGCGGCAAGCTGGAGGTTTTCTATGGAATTTTTATCCAACAAGCCCCTGTACATTACGGACACCATTCTCCGTGACGCCCACCAGTCCCAGGCGGCCACCCGCATGCGCCTGGAGGATATGCTCCCCGCCTGCGAGGTGCTGGACTCCATCGGCTACTGGTCCCTGGAGTGCTGGGGCGGCGCCACCTTCGACGCCTGCATGCGCTTTCTGAACGAGGACCCCTGGGAGCGCCTGCGCAAGCTCCGCAAGGCCCTGCCCCACACGAAGCTGCAGATGCTGTTCCGGGGCCAGAACATTCTGGGCTACAAGCACTACGCCGACGACGTGGTGGACGCCTTCTGCCGCAAGTCCATCGAAAACGGCATCGACATCATCCGCATTTTCGACGCTCTGAACGACGTGCGCAACCTGGAGCAGGCCATCAAGTCCACCAAGAAGTACGGCGGCATGGTGGAGGCGGCCATGAGCTACACCATCTCCCCCATCCACAACGAGGCGTACTTCGTGAAGCTGGCCAAGGAGCTGGAGCAGATGGGCGCCGACGTCATCTGCGTCAAGGACATGGCGAACCTGCTCCTGCCCATGGACGCCTACTCCCTGGTAAAGCGGCTGAAGGAGACGGTCAGCGTCCCCATCCACCTCCACACCCACAACACCACCGGCACCGGCGACATGGTGTACCTCATGGCCGCCATGGCCGGCGTGGACATTGTGGACACCGCCCTCAGCCCCCTGGCCAACGGCACCTCCCAGCCCGCCACGGAATCCCTGGTAGCCACCCTCCAGGGCTCCGCCCGGGATACCGGACTGGACCTGACCAAGATGAGCGAGGCCGCCGCCCACTTCCGCAAGGTGGCCCAGAAGCTGAAGGACCAGGGCTCTCTGGACCCCAAGGTCTTGAACGTGGACACCAACACCCTATTGTACCAGGTGCCCGGCGGCATGCTCTCGAACCTCATCTCCCAGCTCAAGCAGGCCGGGAAGGAGGACAAGTACTACGACGTGCTGGCGGAGATCCCCCGGGTCCGGGCGGATTACGGCTATCCCCCGCTGGTGACGCCCTCCAGCCAGATCGTGGGCACCCAGTCGGTGATGAACGTCATCATGGGGGAGCGGTACAAGACCTTCACCAAGGAGTCCAAGGCCATGCTCCGGGGCGAGTACGGCCGGCTGCCCGGCACCGTCAACGAGGAGGTCCGGGCCAAGGCCGGCATCCAGCCCGAGGATGTCATCACCTGCCGCCCGGCGGACCTTTTGGAGCCGGAGGTGGAGAAGTACCGGGAGGAGTACAAGGACGTTGCCAAGAGCGACGAGGACGTCCTCTCCCTGGCCCTGTTCCCCCAGGTGGCGCCCAAATTCCTGGCCCAGCGGGACGGCCCCCACGACGAGCCCGCCAAGGCTCCGGAGGCCCCCCAGGCGGCCCCCGCCGGCCCCAACGCGGTCCGGGAGCTGTACGTGGAGTACAAGGGATAAATATGAAAGGGACACGGTATCTCCCGATACCGTGTCCCTTTTTTGCCGCCGCGGCAGCCGCCTTAATCCGGCAGAGGCAGGCCCTGGCCGAGTGCTTCGACTAATATGTACACAAATCTCAGAAATTCTACATAACAAATTAATTTTATATCAACTTTTTATATGTCTTTATGATTGCCTAATTGAAAAAGCTGTGATACAATTACCCTAAGTATCAGTATCCTTATTTTTACAATGGCCGTTTGCGGCAGCTGGCGGATTTTGGATGCGGCCTCCCGGTGGGGAGGCTGTATGCCGGGCCGCCGGAGTGCCCTTCGTGAAGGAGGCTCCGCGGAGGGGACCCGCCGCAAATCCCACGGTCAATAGCGGTTCAGTACAATTTTAGGAGGTAGCACATGAAGAAACTGAAACGGGTGCTGGTGTTGCTGCTGACACTGGCACTTTGCGTGCAATGCCTGCCCATGGCGGCGATCGCAGCAGAAGTGGAAGAGGGCCCCGCAGTCCAGAAGACTGTGGCGGAACCCTCTGCTGGTACATCTGAGCCCGGTGCGGGTACGACTGAACCCGATGCGAGTACGGCCGAGCCCGGTGCGGGTACGACCGAGCCCAGTGCGGGTACGACTAAACCCGGTGTGAGCACGACCGAGCCCAGTGCGGGTACGACCGAGCCCAGTGCGGGTACGACCGAGCCCGGTGCGGGTACGACTGAACCCGGTGTGAGCACGACCGAGCCCGGCGCGGGTACGACCGAACCTGGCGCGGGCCTGGGCGGCTCTTTCGGTACGGTTGGCTCTGAGGAGACTCCCGAGGTCCCCGCCGAGACTCCCGCGGCCCCCGCCGAGACCCCCGCCGAGACCCCCGCTGAGACTCCCGAGACTCCCGCTGAGACTCCCGAGACCCCCGCCGAGACTCCCGAGACCCCCGCCGAGACTCCCGAGACCCCCGCCGAGACTCCCGAGACCCCCGCCGAGACTCCCGAGACCCCCGCTGAGACTCCCGAAACTCCCGCCGAGACTCCCGAGACTCCCGCCGAGACTCCCGAGACTCCCGAGACTCCCGCCGAGACTCCCGAGACTCCCGCCGAGACTCCCGAGACCCCCACTGAGACTCCCGAGACCCCCGCCGAGACCCCCGAGGTTCCCGTGGAGCAGCCCGAAGAGCCCGTTTCCTACATGTCCGGCAAGCTCACCGCCAGCAACGGCATTTATAATGTGACCGTCACCCTGGACGAGGACGCCGAGATCCCCGAAGGTTCCACCCTCAGCGTCACCGCGCTGACGGAGGCGGACGACGCCTGGCAGGAGGCCTACCAGCTGGTGAATCCCGGCGAGGGCAAGGGCTTTGTCGCTCTGGACATCTCCATCCTGGACGCCGCCGGCGAGAAGATCGAGCCGAAAGCTTCCGTGGATGTGCAGATCGAGCTGACCCAGCCCTTTGCGGACATGAATCCCGACAGCAGCATCACCATCCAGCATGTGAACAAGAGCTTCGGTGAGGAGCCGGTGCTGGAGTTCGTCACCAACCGCAACGGCGGCAGCAGCGGCATGGTCACCGTGGACGAGGACGCCGTGCAAGAGTGGCTGGAGGAGGCCAAAACCTGGCTGAAGGAAGCCGAGAGCTGGCTGGAAGGCCTGAAAGACTGGCTGAACAGCGAAGATGCCAAGGAACTTCAGAAGGAATTCAAGGAGAATCCGCCTATCGTGGCGAAGTTCACCGTGAGCAGCTTCTCTACCTTCACCATTACGTATAGCAATGTTGCCTCTCTGACTGTTCACGTGGTCAGCAAGAACATTGTCAGCAACAAATACGAAGAGATCCCCGAGGCACTTGTGACGAATCCTGTTTCGACAACGATCGAGAATAGCTGGGTGAGCATCGATAAATATCGCCCGACAATCGATGACGGTCGTTACAAATACGTGGATGTTTACGCCAACAGTGAGACCGGAGGCTCAATTCAGTATATCCGCTATCAAAATAGCAGTTTCTGGTATTCTTCTGCCGCTGACGGTACTAATCCGAAGATTTTGACCGCCATCTACTTCGTTTACGACTATACGGACGGCCTTGTGGGCCTGACCTTAGGCGTAAACGGCGGTACCGGCGCGGATGAACCCGAGCAGATCCGCGCGGCTGCCGGCTCCAAAGTGACGCTGCCGGGTTACACGGGCACAAGGGACGGTTATTCCTTCATGGGCTGGACGGAAACATCTGGCTTGTTTGATGAGGGAACCGAGAATTACCGGAAGGTCTATACCCCCGGCTCCTCTTATGATATGCCGGATCAGGATACGACACTGTATGCCGCGTGGTCGAAGAATTTGCCTGATAATAGTAAGAGAACTGGTTGGAAGAATTATGTTCATGCGTATTATGATTTTAGGACGGCCTATTTCTTTATCCGCCTTGATGGCGCCATTCCGTATGAACCTAATACCAGGCAGGACCCCGGTGACTATTCAGGCGGGATCAAAATTGACAACGCCATTAGATACCAGAGCTGGTTTATTGATAACGATACGACAAAGCCGATTAAGGAAGGCCAGAATTATGTAGATAACGATGTTGCGGCGGCCTTGTGGAAGTTGCCCACTGATGATGATATTGAAAAGGTTTATCCCGATTATAACTCCGAAACCGACTATATCCTTTGGTATGTGCAGAAGTTTGATGAGAAGCCTGGGTTCTTGCGTTACGATTGCACTTGGCACGTTGACGGCGTTTTGCTGAAGCGCGGGAAAGTCACGATCAGCTATGACCCCAATGTTCCCAGCGGCGTGAACATGCCTCCTAACGTTCCTAATGGTTATGAAGTCGACGCGGGTACGCTGATCACCGTTGGCAAATCCGACGGGGTCGGAGGAAGCGTAACCACTCCTGAAATTGCTGGATATAATTTCCTCGGATGGAATACCAAGAAGGACGGCACGGGTAAGCAATATCAGCCTGGCGATCCGTTGTCTTTGAACGAGAATACCACCCTGTATGCGCAGTGGGCCAAGGGTGATAACAACGCGCTGTTGTTGCAGAAGGTGGATGCCCTCGGAAATCTTGTGAGTGGGGCGCGATTCCAGATCACCGAGGCGGAAGGCAAACCGCAGTCGTTTGAAGCGGGTACTTTTAGCAAGAATAATATCAAGACGGATACTGTCTACACCATTCAGGAGACCCAGGCTCCCAAGGGCTATGAAGGTTTGAAGGATTCCTTCAGCTTCAAGGTCGCTTACGACGACGACGGTCAAGCGCTGACGGCGTACTTCTGTGACACAAAGGGCAACCAGATTTCGGACCCCACCAATGGTAAGGTTACTCTAAGCTACAGAAACAGCACCGTCAACATCACCGTAAAGAATACCGGCTATTTCTATGTGTTCCACAGCAATGCCGGCAGCGATACGGTCTCTTTGCAGAAGGTCCGGATTGACGGCACCAACGATGATGAGAGTGCAAACGACCAGGACCGTGGTCACTGGAACAATGACCGCAAGACCTACAACCTGGCGGCCTGCGTCACGGAAGGCTTCCTCTACGGCGGCTATTACTCCGCCTATGGTGGAGCGGATCCCTCGGTTGAAACCGACCATGTGGTAGGCGGCTCTGTTGCCTACACCGGCCAGGCAAACGCCTGGAACGGCAACAATGCTGATACGGCAAATGGCACAGCCATCACCCCCGAGGCCGGCAGGACCTATTATCTGAAAGAAGTCCCCAGCACCTATCTGCATCCCGCTACGTACGTGGTATACGATACGCATAACAGCAACGAAATCGTGGACCTGTACCTGCTGACGGCCACTGACGACAAAAACTATCTGGGCGTGGGCCTGGACGTTACTTCCAGCAAAATCTCGGGCCTTAGTGCGGATTATGAATCTCCGACGGAGGTTGAGGCCACCAAGGCGTATTCCACAAGCTGGACTGTCAAAAATGCCGCCAAGGAAACCTACACGCTCCCTGATGTATTCAGTGAGGTTACGAGCCAAACGGGCTATCTGGCTGTTACCACCAGCAGAGTAGACCCCGATAGCACCGCCCATAGCTATATCGGAAAGGATAAGAGCTATACGGCAGAGGGCTACTTTGTGACGTTGGACGGCGTGAAAGTCACTGGCAACAAGACGATGAAGGTCTACTTGGGAGACAACACCTTTAGAAAGTGGGCCGGCAGCGGTATTACCAAGGTGGGCATTCCTTCCAATATCACCGCGGTATCCATTAACTGAGAGGGGTGACGATCGATGGCAAGAGGAGATTATACAGCGCCGCAATGGAAAGAAGAATCCGGCGGCATTACGATCACCCATTCTCAAGATGGCGCCATGGGCGTCGTTGATGCTTCCCCTGAGTTTGCACGATGGCTTTTGGATGTAGGGGGGTATCTTAAGGAGGGCGTTATCGTAGACGGAAAGGTCGTCTGTGCCGGTTTTGACATGGAGAATCCGGATACCTGGGTACTGCTTCTGAAATAAGCGTTTGGCAAGACGCGGCTGATCCATGACGCACCGCGGGGGGATGGGGAACCGTCCCCCCGCGTTTTCCAATCTCGCAGCAGGAGGCGGCTATGAACGAACCATTGGTGCGGACCATTACCCTGGGCGGCGTGAGCTTCCGCCTGCGTTTCCAGGTGCCCGCCTGCGCCCTTTATTTTCAAGACTTTTCCGCGACCGCCGGTCCGGCGGGCCACCCGGCCGTGGTAGCTGTGGACCCCGAAGAGCTGCGGCGCCGTCAGCCGGAGTTCGGCAGCCTCCCCTTCACGGAGTACAATCTGCTGCTGGCTCGCTTTGCCTCCCTGCTGCTGCCCTACGGCCGCTGCCTGTTCCACGGCGTGGCCCTGGCCGTGGGGGACCGGGCGTATCTGCTCACCGGCCCCAGCGGCGTCGGCAAGACCACCCAATACCGCCTTTGGAAGCAGCTCTTCGGGGACAGCGTCCGCCTCATCTGCGGAGACAAGCCCATCCTGGAATTCCGGGAGGACGGAGACATCCTGGTCCATCCCTCCCCCTGGATGGGAAAGGAGCGGCTCCCCGGCGGCCGGGCAGCCAGGCTGGCGGGCATCGTCTGTCTGGAGCAGGGCCCCGACAACTCCATCCGCCCCCTGCCGGTCCCGGAGGCCGTGGTGCCGCTGTACACCCAGTTTCTCTACGAGCCTGCGGCGGAGGCGGAGCTGCGGCAGACCGCCGCCATGCTGGACCGGCTTTTGCGGGCGGTCCCCGTTTGGAAGCTGGTGAACGTGGGGGACGAGGCCTCCGCCCGGCTGACCCACGACACCCTGTGCGGGAAGGAGAATGTGTAATGAGGTATCCCATCAGACCCGGCGTGGTGCTGGCGGAGGTCTGCGGCGAATATCTGCTGCTGGCCACCCTGGACGCCGCCCGGCACTGCCCCTACGTGTACCAGGTCAACGAGACGGCGGCGTGCTTCTGGCGCCTGCTGGAGCGGCAGCTCCCGGAGGAGGACGTGGCCGCCGCGGTGGCGGCGGAGTACGACGCACCGGTGGACATCGTCCGCCGGGACCTGGAGCAGTTTTTGAAGGACCTGCGGGAAAAGGGGTATCTGCTTTCAGAGGAGGCCGGCTCATGACGGCGGAGCAGCGCTGTTTTCTGGGGCTGCTGCGGGACTGCGTCCACCGGCGGCCCTCCGCCCCACCGGCGGAGGCGGTGGACTGGGAGGCGGTGGCGCGGTACGCCGAGGAGCAATCCCTGGGCGGTATCCTCTACGTCCAGTGCCGGACGTTCCTGCCGCCGGACTCCGCCGCCCTCAAGCGGCTGCACCGGGGGTTTTACAGCGCGGTGTACGGCTCCGTCAACGGCTCCGCCGCCCTGGCCCAGGCGGGGGAGCGTCTGGCCGCAGCAGAGGTCCCCTACCTGCCCTTCAAGGGAGAGGTGCTGCGGCGGTACTGGCCCCACCCGGAGCTTCGGACCATGGGGGACCGGGACATTCTGGTCCATGACCAGGACAAGGAGGCCGCGGACAGGGTCTTTTTGTCGCTGGGCTACCAAAAGCATGTGGACAATCACGCGGTCTGGACCTACACCAGCCCCACCATGATGTTCGAGGTCCACAATGTCATGTTTTACGAATACCTCTCCAACCAGGTGGATTACCGGAGCTATTTCGCCCGTGTCTGGGACACTGCGCACCCCACAGGCGAAAACGGTGCCTGGGCGCCGGAGCCCAACCTCCACTTTCTCTATCTCATGTGCCACACGGCGAAGCACATCATCAACAACGGCATGGGGTTCCGGGCGTTTTTGGACATGGTGTTCATGACCCGGGAGGAGCGGGGCCTGGATTGGACCTTTCTGGAGGCCGAGCTGGAGCGGCTGCAGCTGCTGGACTTCACCCGGACCTGCTTCGCCCTGTGCCGGCGCTGGTTCGGCGTGGAGATGCCGCTGCCCGCCGGCCCGCTGGAGAAGGCCTTCTTCGAAGAAGTGACGGACAAGGTCTTCCGGGACGGCACCTTCGGCCTGCACAACGGGCAAAACGAAGCGGCCCATTCCGCCAAGGAGCTCAGCCGTGCGGAGGCACCTTACTGGCAGACGGCGCTGGCCCTTACTTGGCAGAAGCTGTTTCCACCGTACAGGGACATGCAGCTGGTCCCATGGTATCATTTTGTGGACGGACGGCCCTGGCTGCTGCCTGCCGCCTGGGTGTACCGGTGGTTTTATACCGCCCGCCACAAGTTCAGCCAGAGCAAGGCCCTTCTGGCGGAGCCCTTCGCGAAGCGGAGCGTGATCGAAGAGCGCAAACAGCTCATCGACCGCTGGGGCCTGTGACAGTGGCTGCCCCACAAGGAAAGGAGCGGATGACGATGTTAGACCCGGAAGAAAGCGGGAAAGACCAGGAGCAGAAAAAAGAATCCATGTTTCACTCCGCCGCCATCCTGCTCCAGCGGTGGAAAAGCGGGACCTTCGGCGAGATCCTGGCCGATTGGCGCTGGATCCTCTCGTACAGCAAGCGCTACAAGGGCGCCATCCTCTTTTACACACTGCTGGGCATCGCCAGCTCCTCCTTCGGGATCGTCAGCAGCGTGGCCAGCAAGTACCTCATCGACATCGTGACCGGCTACCAGACGGAAAAGCTCTCCCTGCTCATCGGCGTCATGGTGGGAAGCTCGCTGTTTACCCTTTTGTTCAGCAGCGTCATCAGCCGGATCTCAGCCCGTCTGAGCATTTTTATCAACAACGACATTCAAGCGGACATCTTCGACAAGATCCTGGACGCGGACTGGCTGTCCGTCAGCCAGTTCTCCAACGGCGATATTTTGAACCGCTTCAACAGCGATGTCACCACCGTCAGCGGCAACGCCATCAGCTGGCTCCCCACGGTCATCATCGCGGCGTACAGCTTTCTGGCCACGTTCCTCCTGATCTTCCATTACAGCCGTGTGATGGCGCTGCTGTCCCTGGCCAGCGCCCCGTTCATGCTGCTCATGTCAAAGTTCCTCATCAAAAAGCAGCGGGACTACCGGAAGAAGGCCCGGGAAATGAACAGCAGCATGGTGTCCTTTGAGGTGGAGACCTTTTATAACTTCGACACCGTCAAGTCCTTCGGCATCTCCGACCAGTACGGGCAAAAGCTCCGGGACTGGCAGCGGAAATTCAAGGACATCACCCTGCAGTACAACCTGTTCACCATCAAGACCAACGCCCTGCTGTCCATTCTGGGGCTTTTGGTGCAGATGGCGGCGTTTCTCTACTGCCTGTGGCTTTTGTGGAACCGCTCCATCACCTACGGCACCATGACGCTGTTTCTGACCCAGCGGTCACGGCTGTCCACCGCCTTCAACAACCTGGTGGGCATCGTCCCGTCGTTTTTGAGCAGCTCCGTTTCCGCCCACCGCATCCGCGAGCTGGTGGAGCTGCCCAAAGAGGTCCACATTCCCCAGAGCAGTACCTTGGACGCTTACGCTCACAAGGGCTTTTCCATCCACGTGCGGGACATGGATTTCGCGTACGCGCCCGGCGACAATGTGATCGCGCAGTCCTGCTTCACGGCAAAGCCGGGGGAGATCGTGGCCCTGGTGGGTCCCTCCGGCGAAGGAAAGACCACCATGATCCGGCTGCTTCTGGGCCTCATCAGTCCCCAGAAGGGCGATGTGGTCATCCAGACCTCCGACGGCGTGGAGGTCCCCATGAACGCCGAAACCCGCCACCTGTTTGCCTACGTTCCCCAGGGGAACACCGTTTTTTCCGGCACCATCGCGGAAAACCTGCGCATGGTCCGGGAGGACGCCACCGACGAGGAGATCATCGAGGCGCTGAAAACCGCCTGCGCCTGGGAGTTTGTTGAAAAACTGCCGGGCACCATCCAGTTCAAGCTGGGTGAAAAGGGGCACGGCCTCTCCGAGGGCCAGGCGCAGCGGGTCGCCATTGCAAGAGCCGTGCTGCGGGACGCTCCGGTCCTGCTGCTGGACGAGGCCACCTCGGCGCTGGACGTTGCCACGGAGCGGCGGGTGCTGAAAAACATCGTGACCCGCAAGCCCAACAAAACCTGCATCGTCACCACCCACCGCCCCAGTGTTCTGAGCCTGTGCCAGCGGGTCTACCGCGTGGTAGACAAGCAAGTGACCGAGCTGGATGAGGACGAAGCCAGCCGCATGGCCATGGACTTCTGAGGGTCCAGCCGCTGCTGATAGCCCTTGGAGAGTACGAAAATTTCAGAGATGCTGCCCTCCGTGTTATGCTGGTTTTTGCAGGCACCGTTCCGCGGGGAATGGCAAATCGCTGTCCGCACGGTAAACCGCCTCCGTTCCTCCACGACGCGGGCAAAAAGCAGCGGCGGACGGGAGTATTCCCGTCCGCCGCTCAGCTTGTCGAAAAACCTCTGTTTGGAGAAAAAGCGTTCCGTTTCGCAGGGGGAGTACGAGGGGGCGGGAGACCCCTCGTGTTGAATCGAATGCCTGCCAACGCCTGCCGCAGGCGTTGGCGCCGCACAGCGGCAGCTTTTTGGACTGCGAAGCAGACAAAAAAGCGAGGCATTGTGCAGGCTGTCGAAAAAGTCCGCCGGGCTTTTTCGACAGCCTAAGCGGCGGACGGGAGTATTCCCGTCCGCCGCTGGCGATATTTTTTATAAAGGCGCTCAGTATTTCACCTGGACGGCCTTGCCGCTGTGGAAGGAGTCGGTGATGGCGTAGGTGACAATGGTGGCCTTGGTGCCGTCGTAGACCGTCAGCTCGGGCTTGCGGTCCTTCTGGATGCAGTCGATGAAATCCACCATCTCCAGCAGGTAGGCTTCCGCGAAGCGCTGGGGGAAGTTCTCAACGATCTCCTGCCGCGCGCCGTACTGGTCATAGATCATGGTGCGGTCCTTCCAGGGCACACCGGCAACACGGATATGGCCCTCGGTTCCCACGATCTCCGTCTCGGTGTGGTAGCCGTGGGGCGCGGTGCGGCCCACATGCAGGAAGGCGACGGTGCCGTTGTCCAGCTTCAGCATGGCCATGCCGGTCTCCGTGTCGCCGTTTTCGGCAAACTCCGGGTGCTTGAAGGTGGTGCCGGCCGCGTAGACCTCGGTGATCTCGCCGTCCAGGAACCAACGCATCAGGTCAATGTCGTGGGAGGCCGCGTCGATGAAGATGCCGCCGGAGGTCTTGGAGAACTGGATGCAGCTCTCCACCAGAGCCTCGGGGTCCAGGCCGGTGGCCTTCACCAGATAGGGCTTGCCGATCTTGCCCGCGTCGATCTGCGCCTTGGCATGGGCGTAGGACGGGTCATAGCGGCGCATAAAGCCCAGGAAGAACAGCTTGTCCGGATGCCGCTCCACGGCGGCCTCGGCGCGCTTGCACTCCTCCAGGGAGCAGCCCAGAGGCTTGTCGCAGAACACGTGCTTGCCGGCGTCCAGGGCGTACTCGATCATCCAGCAGTGCTCCGGGGAGGAGGAGACGATGACAACGGCCTCGATGTCCGCTTCATCCACCATCTTCTTGTAGTCGGTGGTGACGAAGTCCACCTTGAGGTACTCCTTCGCCCACTCCAGCTCCTTTTCAACCAGTGAGCAGGCGGCGACCAGCTTGCAGCCGGGGATCTTGAACGCCAGGTTTTCAGCATGGACAGAGCCCAGGCGGCCCAGGCCGACAATACCGACTTTTACTTCTTTCATAGCAACTCTCCTTCATGTTTGTTGGCACCCTTCCCGGTGCGCGCGTCGTTTTTTCACAAACTGCTACGGCTGCCGCCGCGCGAATAAACCGCAAAGCGGTTTATTCAGTAGACATTCGCCACGCTAGCCCTCCAGAACGGCGTAGACATCAAAACGGTCTCCGGGATGCTGGGCCACTTCTCCGCTGGATTCACTCTGGACACCTACGCCCATGTCACTACCTCTGCACAGAAAGAAGCAGCCAATACCATGGGAGGAGTTCTGAGAGTGGCAGCAAATGGCTGAACCCCGAAAACTGGACAGAAAATTTGACCCATGCTCCACAAAAAAATGATAGAAAAGAGCAAAAAACCAGCTGGACATGCTAAATTGTCCGGCTGGTGCTTTCTGTAATTATTCCCGTATGGGTCAAGGCTTGGGTCAGGCCATAGAGTGGCGGTGAAGACAGGAATCTCCCATGATCAAACGGGAAGGTTCCCATCAAGCGTTTGGGAAGATTGTTCAATCGCTGTACAAGTTTTATGCTCAAAATCAGCGATTTGTTCCCAATATTGATCCATAGCCTGAAAGAGTTCCTTATGCAAATCGTCCGTTAAAGGATCAGCTTTTATGCTGTGCCGACGTGTAGCAAACAACCGTTTCCAACGCCACGCCTCTTTTTTGTCCGGCTGATTTAAGAGTGTGCTCAGCTGTTCACAGCAGTCCATCTGGTGTGCGGAGAGATTGTCACGACCGACGGTCAAAACAACTTTGATAGAATTTCCATAGTTGACTACCTCATAGTAGTACATGCTTTTTGAGTTCCAACCGCTCTTTTCCTCTTCAAATTCAGGCAAGAGTTTCGTCATATACGGTGTAGTGAATCGAATGTACGCTTTTCCAGAATATTGGGGATCAAAACTGATCCCGCCTGTGTGGGCTTTCTCCTTGCACCATTCCTGTACGATGGAGGAAATCTGCGAAGCAGTATCCGGACGATTTTCATAAATCAGATCCAGCGCCTGACGGTGTTTGGCATAGATCTCTCTGCAAATTTTTTCAAGCTCACGGTCTCCCACAATATGCCTCCTGACTGCATCCAAATATTGGTCAATAAAAAATGAGACTTCTGCGGACAGCGTCTTTTCGGACTTGGCAGCCTCTACCACCTCTATGATCTGCTCATAGCTGATCGACTGCCAAGTGCCACAGGCGCTTTCCTCCTCTGGCTCTGTACCGCCCGGCGTGAGAAATGCAAAAATTTTGTGATATTGAGGGTACTCTTTTTCCAGAAGCTCTTGATATCGGGCCAATTGATGATCGTGTTCCCCGGAAAAAACCTTGTTTTCTATGCAAAGCAGGAATCTTTCTTCATGAGAGACTGCAAGCAGATCGATATGCCCCCACTCCCGCAAAACGGTAAATCCATACAGGTCCATCAGGAGGGAATGAAAAACATCTGCCTGGGGCGAATTGATCACCAGTGTTTGCAAAAGCCTCCGCAGGACAGCATCCCCGAGACCGTGGTTCTCATTAGGATCAAGGAGCCATGCCAGCACGTTGCTGTGGCGGATCTCGGTGCCGGATATTTTCAGAACGTCAAAAAGATTAAAACGATTGCTCCATTTTGACAATTTATCCAGGCACTGGATGTCCAGCAACAAGTTCTGCAGCGCCTCTTTATCTGAGATCTCGTTTGATGTGCTTGGACTGCCGCTATACATGGCTACACCTCCAGATACTTGTTGTTTTTGATGCTGTCGATGACGGAATCCCGCAAGGACTGCGGGGACAGAACCTCTATATAAGGGAGGTACTGCAGCGCCCAAAACTTGACGCCATTCGGAGAAGCGGAGAAACTGGCGGTAAAGGTGCCGTCATGGTTATTCGTGATCCGAACATCCGTCCCAAACCGGTCCAGCACATACCGAAGTGTGAAATTCTCACAGCGCAGTTTGATTTCTTCCTGCTTTCCCACAAACGCATAGGTCACCTTTTGTACGGAGTCCAAACAGGCGTTTTTGGCATCGATGGCAACAGGTTCATTCAGAAGGAAGATGTCCCTCATCAAATCGATCCGGTACAGGCTGGGCGTTGAAAAACTATCTTTGATGTTGATCAAATAGTAATGCTCGTTCTCACATACCATTCCATAAGGACTGACGATATAGGGCTTCTCCCTCCGAGGGTGGAGCTGCTTGTCCAGCCCATATTCCAGATATGTAAATGAGACTTTTTGCTTTTTTGAGATGGCCTCATCCAAAAGCTCAATATTCAGAAAGACCTCCGCATTCTGCGTTTTTCGCTCCTGCCTTACAACTGTCAGATTTTTATACTGCTTTCGTTCATGAACACTGAGAAAGCCTTGCAGCTTTTGAATCAAATATTGTGTTTGCTTGGCCGGAATATAATCGAAGGAATAGACCGCATCCATCAGGAGACGCACTTCCGCAGCCTCAAATTCGCGGCTGCGCAGATAATAGCCCTTCTTGTTTTCATCGTAAACAGAAATGTCATACCCCAGATTGCACAGCAGATCTATGGCGCTGTATACGGTGCGGCGGTCCAGTTCCATATCATACAAAGCAGACAGTTTTCCGATGATCTCCCGCATGGACAGGATATGGTTCTCATCAGAATATTCTTTCAAAATCTGAAGAAGGCAGATGGCGTTGGCCCGATCTGTCATCATGACATCCACTCCCACTCTGATCGTTGCCTGTATCTTAACATATGTGTGTAAATTTGTCCAACGCCTGCGAGCGAAGAAGCATAGGCGGCTACTGTTTACCAGCGCCCCGATGATTTCGCATCAAAGTTGGACGGAAGATTTCTCATGGAGTGTGGGCAATGTCCTGTACTTCCCGAAAAGCACTTGGTTCATAAATGGAAAACCAGGCCAGTCGCACAGCATTCATAACGACAGCTGAATTATGCGCTCTGGGAAACAGATATTCCGTGTTTTGCGCCGCATGAAAAAAGAAGCCGTCATCGTTTATTCCCTGTATAAAAACGGGGTATGCATCTGCTGGCATGTGGGCAAATCTCCCGTACCGCATATTGTCAGCTGTTTGGAAAGCGTCCTTTGGGGGCAGACCCTGACGGATCAGATACTCCATCACGGAATCGCGGTCACTGAATGTCAACGCTGTGGACAAATCCAATGCACTCGAATGGCGAACGCTTATATGCATAACGCCATACAGCGAGACAAGTCTGGAAAAAGATAATCCGCTCTTGGAAGCCTGTCTCCAAAGAGTAAATCTGTCACTGAGCAGTTCCTCCGAAGCGCAAAGACCTGTTGTGCAGAGCAGATTACCTGCGTCAGCGGTATCATACTCAATTGCTCTGCAAAATGCGTTATATATAGCCGGGTTATTCATCGGGATCGAGGATAGCTCAACGCCGGTAACGTCCGATAGCCATTCCAGCTTTCTTAAAAAAACACTGTCATGGACAAGAATACGCGGCGCAGGCAGATCGCAGTCGTATTTCACTCCCGGTACAATATGGTTTGGACGTCCGGGATATGCGAGATGTATCCACTCCGCATGACGCAGGTTTTCTGAATTGCAAAGATACCAGCCTGCGAACCGGCCATTGCTGAATACAAGCGGTGTCAGAGGAGAATGTTTTTTCAAAGCCTGCTCTGTTATTTGGATTCCCTTCGGAGTCATCCTAAACTCCCCAAAGGCTGGTGGGCAAGTTCCATCCCACCCGGTGAACCATGCGGTATGCAAATGATGTCCGTCACCTTCCATGGGAGTGCGGCAGACAGGGCAATCCTGCGGCGGTAAATCAAATCCATCCAAAACGTCCGATACAAAGGTTACCCGCTTGCAGTGAGGACAGCGGTAATGTGGCGGGAGGGGACTGATCTCTGTGATACCTAACAAGTAGGCGACAAATGAGTTGCCAACCGTGCCAAGACAGATCTGTAATGCGTTGCGGTGCTGGAGCTCCAGGCAGATGCCGCTTGTGGACAAGTAGTCTTCGGAAAAGCCATTTACGGTAATATTTTGAAGCTCCTGCTGCAGTCTGTTGAAAATGATATCCGGCAAAGCAGCACCATAGCGGTCTGCGCAGATGCCCCAGACTTTGCGCATCAATTCTTCCCCCATGGAAATATTCCCTCCGATTCATGCGGTTTTTGGGCCAACGTTGGTTTCTGAGATTACGATTTTAAATCGCTTTTGTGAAAACATAATAGAGCACAGGCTTGTACAAAAATCTGTACAGCTCGGATTCGGAGTGCTGAGAAAGGTGCATGAACGCAGCGGAACGCTGGTGCAAAAAATGCACCGCTGTAATCAAAGAAGAACTTATTGGCACAGGAGGGAACGATGAGTGTCCATTCACACCTTGGTTGGCCTTGTGAGCCGTTGTGTGCGACTTTGCCGGGAGAATCGGGAACAGACACCGGCCAGGGCTGTGAGAACGGATTTGGGCCGGTTTCCGGGAGCCGACGGAGGACGAAAGCTGAGGCAGGATAAAGAACAGGCGTCAAGTGCGACGCTCTGTTCGGTCACTTCTGCCCGCAATGCGGGCAGTTATGGGGGTTTTCAGGGTGTACCCAAATGGGGTCAAAATTGAAAGAATGATATTACTTCTGCGGTCGTTATCCCCCAAAGCCTACTCCTGTAAGAAAATAATGGGGGTCATGCCCCGAAAGATATGCTATCGTGAGCAAAAAGGCATCTTCCGCTCTGCCGAGCGCCAGAGCGGAAGGTGCCTTTTTGGGCAGGCGAACACCCTCAAAAATTGCGTGGCAAAACAAAGAATAAGCCGTGGCTCAGTTCAAAACCCAATTGATAACAATTTGATAACTCTGCCTTGTTGGGATGGCTATTAAGGTCAGAGGATGGTATTGTGTGTCGCTGACAAGGAGGCGATACGATGTACGAATACATGAGAGGACTGCACCAGCAATTCTTCAAAGAGCCGGACTTCCCGGAACTGCGGCAGGAAATCAACGAAATCCATCAGGTATTGACTGCGGGCAAGGCCAAACCGGAACGCCGCAGTCTTCTGAAGTTGGTAGACCTGGAAGCGGAACTGCGGGACGAAACCTCCCTCGCCAGCTTCGCGGCAGGCTTCCGTCTGGCCTGGGGGATCATTGCGGAACTGAGTGCAGAGCCATCCTACTCTTTCGCCGAGGAAGAGGAACGCCGGATGGGACAGCAGCAGAGGAGGGATAACTGATGGCAAAGAAACGAGCCAACGGTGAGGGCAGTATCCGCAAGCGCAAGGATGGTCGATGGGAGGGACGCTACACGGCTGGGCATGACCCGGCAACAGGCAAGACCATCTATAAAAATGTCCTTGGCAGGACTCAGGCGGAGGTCAAAGAAAAACTGAAACGGGCTATCGAGGATTCCGCGAAGCTGGATATGAGCAAAATGGGTCAGTACACCGTAGGACAATGGATGGACATCTGGTTTGAAAACTACGCCAAAATCAAAGTGCGGCCATCCTCTCACCAGACCTATCGGGGTTACATCGAGAATCACATCAAACCCAACATCGGCAGCATTCCATTGAACAAGCTGACCTCGTTGGAGCTGCAGAAACTCTACAAAAAGCTATTGGGAAATGGGCGAGTGGAGCGTATCGAATCCAAGAAGCAGCCCAAGGGTCTCAGTGCGAAAACAGTGCGGAACATCAACCAAATCATCTCCTCTGCCTTGAATCTGGCAATCGAGCAAAAACTCATCCTGACCAATCCGGCCGACGCCTGCGCCCTCCCAAAACTCGAACACCGGGAGATGAAAACGCTCCCCGTCGAGCAGCTGACATCTTTCCTGAGGGAGGCAAAAGAGAGCGGTGTGTTTGAGATGTACTACATCGAACTGGCCACCGGCCTGCGCCGGGGAGAACTGCTTGGCCTGAAATGGAGCGACATTGATTTGGAGCATGGCAGCCTCCGGGTACAGTGGCAGATCGCCCGCATCGACGGTGAGATCGTGGAAGCCCCCTTGAAAACGAAAAACGCCTATCGCACCCTACCGCTGTCGGCGGATGCAACAGACGTCCTGAAAGCACAGAAGAAAAAATGCGGCAACAGCCAATACGTATTTCCATCCCCCACAGGTGGCCCCATCTCTCCGGACAGTGTCCTCCATATGCTCCACCGGGTGCTGAAGCGGGCAGGTCTGCCAAAAGTCCGTTTCCACGACCTTCGACACACCTTCGCCACGCTGGCGCTCCAGAACGGCGTAGATATCAAGACCGTCTCCGGGATGCTGGGCCACTTCTCGGCGGGATTCACCCTGGACACCTACGCCCATGTCACCACTGCGGCACAGAAAGAAGCAGCCAATACCATGGGAGGAGTTCTGAGAGTGGCGGCAAATAGCTGAAACCCCGAAAACTGGACAAATAATTTGACTCATGCTCTACAAAAAAATGATAGAAAAGAGCAAAAAAACCAGCCGGACGTGCTAAATAGTCCGGCTGGTGCTTTCCGAATCTATCCGCGTTTGGGTCACGGCTTGGGTCAGACCGCTGACCTTAATTTTTCACCTAATCTATTCGGAGCCTAAAGTGCAAAAAAACACCTGATTTCATATGAAATCAGGTGTTTTATGGTTGCGGAGACAGGACTTGAACCTGCGACCTCCGGGTTATGAGCCCGACGAGCTACCAACTGCTCTACTCCGCGATATTCAAAAAGTGGTGCCGGTGACCGGACTCGAACCGGTACAGTATCGCTACCGGGAGATTTTAAGTCTCCTGTGTCTACCATTCCACCACACCGGCAGCTTGTCGGCAATTGTTAGAATACCACAGTTACACCGGCGGTGTCAAGGTTTCTGGCAAAAAACTTTCAAAAAAACTTTCGCGCCGTTTCGACGGCGGCGAAAATTGGGGAAATTTGTCCTCCGCCTGTATAAAAAGGAGCCGCACGGCGCAGCGCCGCGCGGCCCAAACGGGTGGGATATTGGAAAGCTTCCGAGGATTATGATACGCCTTTTTCGTCCATTTGTAAATGGGAGCCTTTGCCGAAGAACCACTTCTTTTGCCGAAAGCGGGCAGTTGGAAACAATTTGTGAATCTCACGCTTTCCTCTTTGCAAGGACAGATGTTTATGCTATACTGTAACAAAGAGAGGACGACCTCTCTCTTCCACACGAAAGGAGCGATCTCGATGAAGTACACCTACGCCTGCAAGAAAGTCTCCCTGAACGAGTCCATCAAGGAGTACGCCGAGAAGAAGATCTCCAAGCTGGAGCGCTATTTCCGGGAGGACACCACCGCCTTTGTGACCTTCTCTGTGGAGAAAGACCACTTGTGCACGGTGGAGATCACCATCCGCGGCGGCGGCACGCTGCTGCGCGCCCAGACTGAGGCGCCGGATGGGGATATGCGCGGTGCCATCGACGCCGCGGTGGGATATATCGAGCGCCAGATTTTGAAGAACAAGACCCGCCTGGCCAAGCGCCTGCGCAGCGAGGGCTTCCCGCCCGCCGCTCCCGCCGACGATTTCGAGGTGGCCGAGGAGAAGGAGTTCAACATCGTCCGCACCAAGCGCTTCGCCGTCAAGCCCATGAGCCCGGAGGAGGCCATTTTGCAGATGAACCTGCTGGACCACGACTTCTTCGTGTTCCGCAGCAGCGAGGATGACAGCCTGTGCATCGTCTATCAGCGCAAGAACGGCGGCTACGGCCTCATCGTCACCGACGAGGAGGAATAAAGAATCGACACTTCGGGAGGACCGCCCAGCGGTCCTCCCTTTTTTCGCCTTGCGCCGGCGGGCGATGTCTGCTATAATACAAGGGTCTTTTCCACGGGAATGGGCAAAAATTCAAAAAAGAAAGAACTATTTTTTCATGAAAACGATATTTTTAGTGGACGGCGACAACAACATCGGAACCGGATTGAAGGGCATTGACATGCTCTCCGAGCAGGACGCCGTCCTGGTGTTTTACCAGAAAACCGGCCTGGCCCTCAGCCGCCTGCAGAAGCTGTGCGCCGGCACCAAGGCGGACGTGCAGTACGTGGAGAGCGTCCGGGGCGGCAAAAACGCCATCGACTTCCAGATCATCACGGAGCTGGGGGTGCTGGTGGGCAAGCGGGAGGCGGAGTACGCCTACGTCATCAGCCAGGACAAGGGATACGAGGCCTCCATCGACGCCCTCCGCGCCCGGTATGCCGACGCCTTCCGGGAGGTGGCATTGCGGCCCTCCATCGAGGCGTGCCTGCCCCTGTCCTTTGTGCGCAGGGCGGCTGACCGCGGCCAGCTGTGCAACGCCCTGGTGAAGGAGTACGGCGCGGCCCAGGGCAACGCTCTGTACAACCACCTCAAGGAGATCTTCCAGGGGCCGGAGCCCACGCCGGAGGAGGCGCAGCCTGTGAAGCCCGCCCGGGTCCGCCGGGGCGGACGCCGGAAAAAGGCGGCGGAGAAGCCGGAGGAAACAACGTGAAAAATCGGCACGGGAGCTTCCCGTGCCGATTTTTATTGGCGCTTTTTCCGGCGCTTTCCGGCGGCCCAGGGCGCCAGCAGCGCGGAGGCCGTGACCAGCGCCCAGAGATTTCCGGTCCAGAAGCGGTACGCCGCCAGCAGGTCCGAAAGACCGCCGCCCGCCCGCCAGTACATGGCGAGATCGAACAGGTTGGTCAAGAGGAACCACAAAACCCCGAAGAGGGCGTAGTCCCGCTGCCGGCAGCCTTTGATCCTGGGAACCAGGCAGAAGGCCACGGCGAAAATGCAGGCGCTCAAGATCATGCCGCTGAGGGGCAGGGCCGCCCTGCCCAGTCCCACCAGGACGTAGTCCCGGAAGCCGCCGTTCAAAATGGCCAGAGGGATGATCGCCAGCCAGATAGCGGCTGCTTGAAGGTACTTTTTCATAACTGCCTCCCGCGACAAAACGAATACTTCTTCACTATGCCATACTGCCTCCGGGAAATCCACAAAAATCCCGGCGTCCGCATGCGGCAAAAAACGACGTTTTTCGACAAAACGCCTTGTATTTTCCAGACGCTTTTGCTATCCTATTGGTGCCGTATTGGTGCCGCAGCCAGGCTTTTCCACGGTTGACCGTCCCCGGCTGCGCAAATGCTAAACCCAGTGCCCCTGGCACCAGAAAGGAGGCCGTCATGGAACAGGAGTCCCAGGACCGCGCGAAGCTCTTTCCCAGCATTGCCTCGCAGCTGCGCAACACCCTCAGCACCCTGCAGCTGGCGGCGGCCCAGCTGGCCCCCGCCGCGGAACGGGAGCGGGACCCGGAGCTGGACGCCAGGGCCGCCCTGCTGGACCAGAGCTGCTACCGCCTGCTGCGCCTGGTGACAAACCTCACCGACGCCGCCCTGCTGACCGATGACCAGCCTCTGCCGCTGAAGGACGCGGACGTGGTAGAGCTGCTGGAGGAGCTGTGCCTCCGGGCCGAGCCCCTGGCGAAGGAGCTGGGTCTGACGCTGCGCTTCATCTGCCCCGTGGAGAGCCATATCTGCGCCGTGTCGCCCCGCCACTTGGAGCAGTTGGTGTACCATCTGCTGTCCAACGCCTTTAAATTCACCCCGGCCGGCGGCACGGTCACGGTGGAGCTGCATAAGGGCGGCGGCTTCGTGCGGCTGTCCGTGGCGGACACCGGCTGCGGGATGGACGAGGATAAGCTGGAGACCCTGTTTGACCGTTACCTCCATGAAAACCTCATGGACCCCCGGCCCCATGGGCTGGGCCTGGGCCTGCCCCTGTGCCGCCGCATCGCGGAGGGCCACGGCGGCAGCGTCATGGCGGAGTCCCGGGTGGGCGTGGGGAGCCGGTTTACCGTGTCCCTGCCGGACAGGCGCCTGGGCAGCGGCAACGTGTCCGACATCCCGCTGGAATATGCCGGCGGCTTCAACAAGACGCTGCTGGCCCTGGCGGACGCCCTGCCGGCCAAATCCTTCCTGCTGCGCAATCAAGACTGAGCTTTTATGGGCCGCGGCGAGAGCCGCGGCCTCGTTTTTGTTTTCTTTTGTGGAAAAATGCGATACAATACAGGAAGAACATTTTCGATACGGAGGAATCCCCATGGCTTTGAAGCATGTCACCCTGGCTATGAGCGGCGGCGTGGACAGTGCCGCCGCGGCGTTGCTGCTGCGGCAGGCGGGCTTTGACGTGTCCGCCGTCACTCTGCGGCTCCACCGGGAGACGGACCGCCCCGGCATCTGCGGCTCCGGTGACGACATCGCTCTGGCCCGGTCCGTGGCAGAGTCACTGGGGATGCCCCACACGGTGGTGGACCTGTGCGGCCTGTTCCGTGACACGGTCATGGCCCGTTTCGTCTCCGAGTATGTGGCAGGCAGGACCCCCAACCCCTGTGTGGACTGCAACCGGGAGATCAAGTTCGGCGCCCTGCTGGACTGGGCCCTGAACCACGGTGCCGACGCCATGGCCACCGGCCACTACGCCCGGGTGGACCGGGATGCCGCCAGCGGCCGCTGGCGGCTGCTGCGGGGCGTGGACCAGCGGAAGGACCAGAGCTACTTTCTCTTCCAGCTGACCCAGTTCCAGCTGAGCCGCCTGCTGCTGCCGGTAGGCGCATATGAAAAACCCGCCATCCGGGCCCTGGCGGCGTCCCACGGCCTTTGCAACGCCCAAAAGCCCGACAGCCAGGACATCTGCTTCGTCCCGGACGGAGATTACGCCGCCTTTTTGGAAAGCCAGGGAGTGGAGATGGTCCCCGGCGACTTTGTGGACGAGAGCGGCCGCGTGCTGGGCCGCCACAAGGGGCTGGAGCGGTACACCACCGGCCAGCGGAAGGGCCTGGGCGTCAGCACCGGAGAGCCGGTGTATGTGGTGCGCAAGGACCTGGCTCACGGCGCCGTGGTGCTGGGCCCGGACAGCGCCCTGTTCACCCGGACGCTGACGGCGAACCGCGTCAATTGGATCTCCATCCCCTCTCTGGAGGAGCCTATGGCGGTCACCGCCAAGACCCGGTACAGCCAGCGGGAATCCGCCGCCGTCATTGAGCCTCTGCCCGGCGGGAGAGTCCGGGCGGTGTTTGACGAGCCTCAGCGGGCCATCACCGCCGGACAGGCCGTGGTATTTTATGACGGCGAGGCAGTCGTGGGCGGGGGAATCATCGAATAAAGCCGCAGTCTTTCGGAGCAAACGGGAAAAAGGAATTTTTTTTGGAAAGAACCTTGACAAAGGCGGGGACTTCTGATATATTAATTCGTGCCCGTTGTGGGCGTGATTTGGCGGCATAGCTCAGTTGGCTAGAGCATGCGGTTCATACCCGCAGTGTCCCCGGTTCAAATCCAGGTGCCGCTACCAGATTCCATGAAGCGCCGCGAGGCGCTTCATGGAATTCCCAATGGCCCGTTGGTCAAGTGGTTAAGACACGGCCCTTTCACGGCTGTAACATGGGTTCGAATCCCGTACGGGTCACCATCCCATAAGACGCTGTGGCATCGCGGCGTCTTGTGGGTTTCCAAAATCGCATATCCGTTATGGAGGCTTAGCTCAGCTGGTTAGAGCGCCTGCTTCACACGCAGGAGGTCACTGGTTCGAGTCCAGTAGTCTCCACCAATCGGAATCCCTTGTAGTCGTTGCACTGCAAGGGATTCTGACTTTTTATGTCCGTTTTATCTGTCCTCAGTACACGGACAATTTCCCGGCTTGTGTTACGAAATGTTGGGTGATTTTAGGTCTGTAGCTGTATGAAGCTGTACGGCTTTTCAGGCGTAGCGCACCTTGATCTCCACATCCTCGTAAAGCAGCGGGTCCAACTGCCGCAGCTGATTGCGGACCTGGGCATCGTTCATCTTTGGTGTATAGGTTCCTGCCAGCAGCTTCTCCGATGCGTCGTTCACAGCTGTTGTCACGCCCGAAAACACCTCCGGCACCACATGAGTATAGACGCCCAGTGTGGTACTGACATCCCGGTGACCAAGCAACTTCTGCACGATCTTCGGGTTGATCTCTTGCTCCAGCAGCATGGAAGCGTAAGTGTGACGGAATCGGTGCAGGTTCAGCCCCTCCGCCTCAAAGCCGTTTCGCTCCAGGAAGTGACGATAGCTGGCCCGGAAGCCGGAGTACGTCCGCATTTTCATGGTACGGGTGCTGATGAAGATGAAGCCCTCCGGCACCAGCACCTGGAGGCCGCCTTTCAGCGTTGCCACATGGCGCATCCACTCCCGCAGCCTCGTCAGCACCAGGTCCGGTGCCTGGATGACACGCTGCGATGTCCGCGTCTTTGTGGCACCCAGAGCATCCACCATCCTCTGAGTCTTGCCGTCCTCGTCAAAGGTCAGCTCCCGGGTCAGGGATTGCCGGATGGTGATGGTCTTGGCCTCGAAGTCCACGTGCTTCCACTGGAGGGCCAGCAGTTCCCCGATCCGCATACCTGTCAGCATCAGCGTTGTGATGGCCGGGCTCATAATGGGATCCTCTGCGGCGGCTTTCAGCAGGGCTTCCCGCTGTGCAATGGGGATGACCTTATTCTCCTCTTCCCCCGCTTTCCGGGGCTGTCTGGGGAGCTTTGTATTGCGGGCAGGATTGCTCTCCACCAGTCGCAGTTCCATGGCGTAATCGTACATCTGGATCAGCACGCTGCGGATCAGCGAGATCGTCCGGTTGGACAGTTGCTTTTCCGATTGCAGCTGATACAGAAACGTTTGGACCTTCAGCGGTGTCACCGCATCCAGGGTGCAGTTGCCCAGGGCCGGAACGATGTGCAGCCGCTCACTGGAATAATACAGCTCCATTGTCCTGCTGCATACCTCATGGACCTTGAAGGTGGTGAGCCACTTGTGGAGAAAGTCCTTCAAGATCAGATCCTCTGAAATCGGATGAGTCTCTTTATCCAGTTCTGTGGTCAGCGTCAGCGCCACCCAACGGGCGGCTTCCTCCCGGGTGTTGGCGTAGGTGTATTTCCGAATGGGCTTGCCATTGTCAGGCCGGTATCCGACCGTCACCTGGCCCACCCACTTTCCATCCTTGCAGCGGTAGACGCTGCCCTCGTTTTTTCCTCGTCTGGTTACTTTTGGTTTGCGCGGCATCATGAAAAATCCTCCTTTCGCCGCGCAGAGAAAATCATGGTTTCATGATACTCCCCGCGCGGCAAGCGGTCAATCGAACAAATTGTGAAGTCTGGCGAGGCAGTCAGTCATCGTCCGAAAGATAGTCGATCAGCGCCTGTTTGGGAATGCGGAGCTGCTTACCGATCCGAATGCTGCGGATTGTTCCACAGCGGACCAGCTCATAAGCTGTATTTCTCCCGATGTCGAGAATGGGCATCAGGTCCTCCACCCGAAGGGTCAGAGGGAGTTCATCGAAAGATTGGTAATTACTGCTCATGCTTATCACCCTTTCTCACAGAGGCCAGATAGATATTGGTCACATCCGGCCGCTCATGGCCCAACAGGCGGGAAACTTCAAAGTGAGCGTCCAGAGGACTCTTGCCGCTGTCGACCAGCTCCTGGTACTTCTCCACCGCATAGGTATGACGGAGCCCATGGAAGGTCATAGGGCGGTCAGAGTCCGCATCCCGCACTTCGTCCCGGTGCTTCATAATGAAGAATTGCAGGTGGTTGATGGCCCTATCCGTAGGTATCTCATCGGGCACCAGCAGCTTATGTCCCCGTGGTGTGCGTTCCAGCTGCTTCCTTATAGCAATGGCGATCTGCTCATTGATGGGGACCGTCCGCACCTTGCCGCCCTTGCCCTTGATGGTGATGGAGTTCTCCCGAAGCGCACGCTCCGCCGTGGCGGTGTCGATGCGAAAACACTCATGGATACGGAGGCCAGCATAGCGGGCCAGGTACAGAGCAAGGATGAAGTCATAACGGTCAATCGCCAGAGCCTTACCCAGCATCTTGTTGAACTCCGTCATGCTCCAGGTGCGGTCATCCTGTCCGAACCTGCGGCGCTCCAATGTGATACCCAACTCGTCATTGGAAGGCAAAGTGTACTTGTGATCCATCTTGTCGTGGAAAAACCGAATGGCCGCCAGATCTGTTTTGATGGTACTGGCCGATTTACCGGTGTCCTGCAGATAGATCACATAACTGACCAGATGCTTGCCGCTGATGTTGGATAGCTTCTGCAGATGGTACACATCGGCCAAGTAGGCACAGAATCGCTTCATAGCCTCATAATAACGCCGCTTCGTATGAAAGCTGCCTTGCCGATTGTGCCGGAAAATACGATCCAACTGTGCAACCAGTGTCTCGTAAATGCCGACTTGTTGAATCTTGATCCTCATATGAAAAGGTTCCTCCTATGTTCTGAAATGCCCAATGGACGCAGTACACCCGTTGGCACAAACATCCCGTTTCCGGATGATCTCCGCAGAAACAGGAAGCGATCACTTGAGGAAGCCTTGCTGTATCAGCACTTAGGAACTCTGTTCCGTTCTCTGTCTCTGTTTATGAAATTGGCTGTTTAGTATCAACGCCGCATAGGGATGGAAACTCCCTGCCTGGTAAGACTGCGGCGAACACGACCGTTGGGAACGGCTGCAGCATACATGCCGCTGGTGTTCTTCGACCTTCCGGTGCAGGTCTGATTTGCCGAGAGAGCTTTGCATAACCGGCCGGACACTCTGACTGCCCGGATACAAAGCCCAGCTGCTGGCACAACTGGATGACACAATGAAAGGGCCTCCCGCTTTGCCAGAAGCGGGAGTGACCGGTAGTCCAGGCCGGCCTGAAATCATTTCCTCTGGTAATTAAAAGCATCAACATACAAAACCTCCTCGCCCGCAGCAGTTCAGGGAGACAAATCCTGAACCGGAACCGGGCTTTCTTCATCTAAAAATGGATACAAAAAGGCCTGAAAACGGCTTTCGCCTTTTTCAGACCTCTAGTAAGCAATATTCATCCTAAAAATGGGATTGCACAATCAAACGAAGCAGTGCTTTCCCCAATACCTACAATCCCTGCAAAAGCAGGTAAATCCCAAATCGATCCGATTCACGCAGTACTCCTGCACACGATCATGTAAGCAGATGCTGAAGTCCTATGGGTACAAAGCCGCAGAAACCATCAGACGGACGGAAACAGATCCCAATACCCCTGAGGGGCAATCAAAGCTGCACAATCGTGCAGAGCCATGGCGACCACATTCAGGGTCACTTCACAACTTAGCAATCTCCACTGGCCGGGAGTGGGCACATCTAATAAAAACAAGATTATATTAGCACAAGATGTCGCATATGTCAAATTTCTGAGAGTTTATCTGGTTTTATTTCGTGTTAATCCGTGCCTAATTTGAAATTATTTTTGGCATTTTACAGAAAGAAAATAACGCACAACGTTGCCGTTCGAGAACGCAAGCGCTTTCCTGACAAAAGCCATTCAACCTGCCGGGATGCTCCGCATCCTCAGCTCACTGCATAACAAGGCCCGTTCCGGGGAAGCTCATTGAATAAATACGGTATCAGTTTACCATGATTTCAACGGGTTGGCTATCATACCAGAATCTATGTGGCATTTATGTGGAAGCCCCATCCCCAGGACGTTTCTTTGCTCAATGAGGCCAGAGAAAACGCGGAGAAGCTTCTGGATGTTCTCCATGATCCCGCAGATGGAAAGAAGCCCCGTACTTATCGTGAGCGTGCTCGGAAAGATTACCTGAAATACACAAGATGCCGCAAGCATACCGCCAAGATGACCCGCAAAGCAATTGGAAAGCAGCTGACTTACCTCCGGCGTAACCTGGATGCCGTTGATGGAAAATTGTCCCTTGGAAAATCTCTGACCACACGCCAGATGGAACGTCTGGATACGATTCGCACCATCTATGAGCAACAGAAGTACATGTACGATAACCAAACCCGCCGTGTGAATGACCGAATCGTCAGTGTGAGCCAGCCCTTCATCCGGCCCATTGTACGGGGAAAAGCCGGCAAACCGGTGGAGTTTGGTGCCAAACTGGACATCAGTGTTGTGGATGGGTGGACACGGCTGGAATGCTGCTCCTTTGATGCCTACAATGAAGCAGGGAATCTGCAGGAGATGGCAGAACGGTTCCGGGACCGGGAAGGGCATTATCCCTGCCGCATTCTGGCAGACAAGATCTACCGAAACCGTGAGAATCTCAACTATTGCAAGGAACACGGAATCCGGCTATCCGGTCCGGCACTGGGGCGTCCCAGGAAGGGTGAGCCCAGAGACAAGTCTCAGGACTACCGTGATGAGTGCGAGCGTGTGGAAGTGGAGCGCAGATTCAGCCTGGCGAAGCGCAAATGCGGCATGGGACTGGTGACCGCAAAACTGCGGGAGACCTCTGCCCATGTGATTGCCATGTCCGTGCTGGTGCTGAATCTCCGCAAGATTCAGTGCGCCATTTTGCAACTACTCGCGTTTTTGCGGGCAATTCTCCCGCCTAAGGTAACCGTCAAATCTGGTAGCGTATAAAAATCGTGCCATCCCGGGACACAAGTCGGGATGGCACGATTTCATTTCTGTGGTATTTTGCACTCCTGCGGCGCATTGGCGGGTGTAAGCTGTTCTGCCCACTCCATATCCGTCTGGCTCAGGACAGGAGCACTCCGCAGGACCCAGAGCAGATATCGGTACGGATCCAATCCATTTTCTTTCGCCGTTTCAATGAGACTGTAGATCACACTGCTGGCCTGCGCACCGCCAGGCGTGTTGGCGAAGAGCCAGTTTTTCCGTCCCATCACGAAGGGCTTAATGCTGCGTTCAGCACGGTTGTTGCTCAGTTCCAGACGGCCATCCTCCAGATAACGGATCAGATACGGCCACTGCTCCAGCAGGTAATGGATGGCCCTGCCCATCGCGGATTTTGGCGCCGTTTTCGCCTGCATCTCATTTGCCCATGACAATAACGCGTCTAAAACAGGTTTTTCCTGTTCCAGCCGCTTTTCATACCGTTCTTCCGGCGTCAGCTCTGCAAAAGCCTCCTCCAGCTTGAAAAGCCAGGAGCAATAGCATTCTCCAATCGCTGCCGGAGAGTCCTTCTGCTTTTCTTTGGGCAGCGTTTGCAGCGCCTCATCGAATTTTCGCCGTGCATGTGCCCAGCACCCAACCACCCGGATATTCTCTGGCAGCCTGTGGTAGCCCTGGTAGCCGTCCGCATGGAGCCAGCCGGAAAAGTCCTTCAGGAAGGTTTCCGCATGTTCCGCCTTCCGTGTGGACTGGTACTCATACAGGACAACGGCCTGCTCTGCACAGCCGCTGGTCCGGTACAGCCACATGTAGGATTTGCTGGTTGAGGGCCGCCCCGCTTCTTTCAGCACCTGCAGGGTGGTCTCATCCGCGTGCAGCACCGGCTCTTTACAGAGTTTCTCATGCAGAACGTTGTAGATGGGCTGCAGCCACATTTCCGAGACATTCAGCAGCCAGTTGGACATGGTCTGCCGGGAGAGCTTCAGGCCCTGGCGGTTAAACTCCTGCTCCAGACGGTACAGAGGCGCGTACATCACGAACTTTTGTGCCGCAATATGCGCCACAGCCTCCGCGGAAGCAAAGCTGCCGGGCAGCAGCGCGGGCTCCTTCGGCGTTTTCAGAATGTTGGCTTCGCCAGTCTCCTGTTCGCAGTTCTTGCACTTATAGGTGTAGTATACGTCCTCACGAATCCAGAACTTTGGCGGTTCCATCTTTAGCGTTCGATGTACTTCCTTACCAATCTCCTCCATCTGGCTGCCGCAAACCTTGCAGACAAGGTCTTTCTCCGGCAGGCGGTGTTCCACCACCTCGGTGGGTGTCCCTTCCGGGACGACTTCCAGGACATTGCCGGACTGCCGCTTGCGTTCATGGGCTTTCACGGCGATCTGCTCCGGAGTGGCGGATTTCGTTCCATACGCATAGGCCTCGACTTCGTTGATCGTAAGCCCCAATTGATCCATGAGGCATTCCTGAATCCGTTCGGAAGAAGATCCAAACTGCCGCTTTTTTGCAAGCCCAAGCTGCTCCAGAAGCCATTGGTTCTGGAGCTTTAATTCTTCATATTCAGCCCGCGAAATAGTCACGGTTTCAGCCTGTTTTTCGGCAGTTTTCTTCTCGTTTTTCATGAGATTATGATAGCACAAAACGCACTAAAAATCCAGTGTTTTCAATGCTTTCAGGCAATTTTCTTTGATTCAGAGCACAGTCAATCCCGTTACCGGACGGTGCGCCTTTGGCTGCTCGATCTTCAGTCCTTCCATGAGCCAGCGGTATTGCTGCGGCGTCAGTGAACGCACTTCGGATTCGCTCCGTGGCCACTGGTACGTGCCCTGTTCCAGACGTTTGTACAGAAGAATGAAGCCGTCCTTTTCCCAGTACAGGCCCTTGATGCGGTCTCTCCGCCTTCCACAGAACAAGAACAGTGTGTTGGTAAAAGCATCCAGTTCAAACTGCTGTTGGACCATCCTGGCCAGACCGTCTATGCCTTTGCGCAGATCGGTGTAGCCGCAGGCGATGTAGACCTTGTCAGCCCCGGCAAAGTCGTTCAGCATGTGCGGAGGATCTCAACCAGTGTTTTCAGCTGCTCGGGGCCGCATTGCGGATAAATGTCTATGCTGACATTGTCCATACGCAATGTAGCGGAACGTTCCGCAACATTGCAGGGCACCTGTTTTGGTACTGGTAATTCCGCAAACGCAACTGCAGGTGTTTCAGGCAGTGCCTTCGTTGTACTGGCAACAGACAATAGTTCTCGTTCCCAGCGATAGTATGTAGTTGGTGTGGTTCCTCTCTCCCTGCACCACTGCCTGACTGACAATCCGCTGCTTCTGCAATCTTGAATTGCTCCTGCCCATTCCTGCAAACGTGCCTGATGCTTCAACTCTGTGGATGTCATGGCGTATCCCTCCTGACGTTAATAGTGGTGGAACGCTCCACCACTATTATCCCATAGGAGTCTATACACCGTTAGCTTTGACAGTTACCGCCTAAGCAAAAATGGGCCATTTCAGCGGTTTTCCAGCGAATAATGTTCACATCGATAACAGCTCATTTTCGCTATACCCCCCAGCTTTATCCCAAGCAACGAAAAATACCCCGCCAGACGGTCAAATCCGGCGGGGCTGCTTTATGCCTTTTTTGATGTCAGGTTATCTAACTCTGCATCCGGGCGGCAGTGTCATTCTTCATCTGATCGCTGCTGTGCGCATAGACATTCAACGTAAAATGGCCGTCGCGTGGCCCAACAAATCCTGTACACTCTTAATATCTGCCCCAGAGGCAAGACGTACCGCAACACTCTTTGTATTTCACGGGGTTCCATCAAAAATGGTTTCTCGAATGATTGCCAACGTTTCGTCGTCCACAGTAATGAGATTGATCCAAATTTCCAGTTGATTTGAGTCTAGCAACCCCTGCTTTTTCGTTTCCTCATACAGCGTTGCATAGTGTGAGTATTGGATATAATCATCCAATGTCAGACCGGATGATCGCAATTCCTCCCGCGTCATAGCGGCATACTCTCTCCGCGCAGTATTTCGGAGCACGTTCATTTCGTCTTCGGTGGGGCCGTCCGTAGAATCCATATGTGCCGCAACCGCCAAAATCTCCAGGATTTCATTTTTGATCTTTTCAAAGAAATGATCCGCAATGGTCTCGTTCTCGTCGAAAGGATCTAGCCAGGTCTCCGGCAGCCATTCCGTTTGATACTCACTGCGTGAGCGGTATTCCAAGTCGTTCTTTTGCGCAAGCACCTCCGCATAGAGCATTCCGTATGTGATCTCGTAATCTCCAATACTGGCAATGGGCTCCGTTCCCTTTGGATTAAGGGAGAAGACATCATCCGATGCATCGGTCACCAGATTCATAAGTCCCTCATATCCTTCTTCCGCCATATTCTCATACGGAATGAATCTCAGGGAAGCGCTATTGATACAATACCGCAGCCCGCCCAACTCAGCCGGGCCATCCTTAAAAACATGCCCCAAATGGGTATCGCCGACACGGCTGCGCACCTCCGTCCTTGTCAGGCCGTAGCTGGTATCCGAGTATTCCACAAGGACCTCCGGGGCAATGGGCTTGGAAAAACTGGGCCATCCGCATCTGGAATCATACTTGTCTGCAGATAGGAACAACGGTTCGCCTGTCACAATATCGACGTAAAGACCGGGCTCAAAAAAGTTGTCATACTCTCCAGAGTAAGCATATTCGGTATTCCCCTGCTGCGTAATTTTATATTGCTCCTCAGTCAGCATTGCCCGGATCTCTGCATCCGAAGGCTTTGCATACGCAGTTGGGTCGATCAG
Organism: Dysosmobacter sp. Sow4_B12; assembly: GCF_052116665.1. Classification (NCBI taxonomy): domain Bacteria; kingdom Bacillati; phylum Bacillota; class Clostridia; order Eubacteriales; family Oscillospiraceae; genus Dysosmobacter; species Dysosmobacter sp. Sow4_B12. Next base: position 97,056 of record NZ_JBQKKR010000007.1, read on the forward strand.
CTGGGCCAAATCGGACAGGCTTGAAAAATCAACATGGCAATACCCGTCCGGATTTTTCACCAGATAGTCCTGATGATAATCCTCAGCCAGATAATAGCAGCTTAGCGGGACCAGTTCTGTCACGATGGGAGATTTGTACTTCTTCTGCTCTGCGTCTATGACAGCTTGCAAGACCTTCCTGTCAGAATCATCGGTATAATAAATACCGCTTCGATACTGACTGCCTACATCGTTTCCCTGCTGATCCAGAGACAGCGGATTGATGATCATAAAAAAATGTTCGGTCAATTTCTGCAGACTGACAAAAGCCGGATCATACAGCACATGGACTGTTTCCGCGTGGCCCGTGGTGGTGCTGCATACCTCTTCATAGGTCGGATGCTCAGTCCTGCCATTTGCGTAGCCAACCGTCACATCATAAACACCCGGTATCTGGGAAAAATAGGACTCCACTCCCCAGAAGCAGCCGCCCGCATAAAAGATTTCCTTCAGGCGCTCTGCATGCTCGCCGGTCCTCCACTCCTGATCTTCGATCGCTGCGGCAGTATTCACGGCTCCGTTTTTCAACGGGACATCTTCCGTTTTTGCCGAAACACAGCCGGAAGCGGAAATCAGCAAGCATCCAGCCAGTCCCATCAGCAGCAACGTGTGTTTCATTCCAGCGCCTCCGTTTCCTGTGTGAGTTCGGTAATCTGTTTTCGTATTTCATCGTTATTCATATGTCCGATGTGTATTGTCATGACATCCTGGTTTCTATCCAGAAATACTGAGGTGGGATATCCCTGAATCCCATACTGCCGATTCAGGTGGCCGCCCTCATCAAACAGAATTGGGAATGACAACCCCTGTCCGGTCGCCCAGTCGGTAAATGTTTCCAAGTCCATCTCGTTTTGATAACCGGGCGCAACAACAGAATAGATCACCACATTCTCCGAATCGGCATATTCCTCCGCAAGCTCACGGAACTCCCTCATGCCGCTCAGACACGACGGGCACCATGTGGCCCAGAATTTCAGATATACGGTTTTCCCCTCCCAATCTGACAGAGAAACCATTTCACCGCTCAGCGTATTGCCTTCAGGATGTACGCTTTCGCTTTGCCGCTGCATCAGCACCGGGATCTGGCCTGCGATCATCCAGAGGCCCATGGCTACTACAAGGATTCCGCCAACGATTTTGATTTTTCCAAGGTGCGGATGCAGGCATCGGATTTTTTCCAAAAGCAGCTGTGAACCCGCTGCCAGCACCAGAAACGGAATGGCAAATCCGGCAGCATAGAAAAGAAGAAGCATGCCGCCTGTCAGGGCGCTACCCTGTTCCAGTGAAATGCCAAGCACCATGGCCAGAATCGGACCAACACACGGCGTCCAGCCAAATGAGAAGAAAAATCCCAGTCCAAATGCGCCCAGAAGGCCCTTTCCGGGGACTGCTTTGGAAGACAGCGTCTTCGTCCGGTCTAAGATCGGAATTTGGATCAAACCGATCTGGTGGACTCCCATGAATACGATCACCACGCCGCAAAACAAGACAAAGAGGCTGCTTTGAAGAAAGGAGCCTACAAGTCCTGCGCCGACACCCATCAAAAAGAAAACCGTGGAAACACCTGCTGTAAAAGCAAGCGTTTTTTTCATTCTGCCTGCAAGCGGAGATTGCGAAGAAGATGCGTCAGAAGAAAAATACCCGATATATACCGGCAGCAGCGGCAGAATACACGGCGAAAAAAAGGAGAGCATTCCTGCGAAAAACACAGTTGCATAAAGCCCGGGATGAAAATTCATACATGTTGCCTCCCTTGATGGGAAAATGTCGGATTGTTTTCCGGCTCCGGAAAGAACCATTTAAAGAAATTTTGGAACACCCCCCGCCAGAATGTGCTCTAACGGGGGGTGTACATGATATGAACGGAGAAATGAAAAACGAATCGGTCTTACTCAGCCATCTTGCGGTACTTGGCGTAGCGGGCCTTGACGTCGGTGATCTCCTTCTGGTAGAGGGCGTCGGCCTTCTCGGGGAAGTTGTTCTTCAAAGAGGCAAAGCGGTTCTCGCCCATCAGGAAGTCCATGAGCTTGCCGGTGTCGGGCTCGGGAGAATCCAGCTGGAAGGGGTTCTTGCCCTGCTCCGCCAGCCGGGGGTCATAGCGGTAGCAGTGCCAGTAGCCGCACTCCACCGCCTTCTTCATCTCGTCCTGAGAGCAGCCCATGCCGGCCTTGATGTGCTGCTCCAGGCAGGGGCAGTAGCAGATGACGATGGCGGGACCATCGTACTCCTCGGCCTCCCGCAGTGCCTTCAGCGTCTGGGCCTGATCCCAGCCCATGGCCACCTGGGCCACA
>NZ_JBQKKR010000008.1:0-92625 GCF_052116665.1 Dysosmobacter sp. Sow4_B12
CAGGGAGCCGTGGCAGGTGCCGGCGGCGCCGGCCTCGGACTGCATCTGGATGACGTCCACGGTGGAGCCGAACAGGTTCTTCCGGCCCTTGGCGGACCACTCGTCCACCTTTTCCGCCATGGGGGAAGACGGCGTGATGGGGTAGATGGCCGCGACTTCGGTGAAGGCGTAAGCCACATGCGCCGCTGCCGTGTTACCATCCATGACAACGATTTTTTTGCTCATGTTTCATTTCCTTTCTGACATCATAAATCCAGCCGGCGTGACGGCTGCGCCAGGGGAGCGGGAAGGCATAGGGACTGGTAGTTTCCATTATACGGAATAAAATTCCATAAAAATGCGATAAAAATATTCACAAGCTGCCAGTCTTGTGGTATACTCATCATAGGCTTTTCCGCGTTTCTTGTCAAGCATTTGTCAAGCAACTTTGAAAAATGAGCATTTTGCACGAAAGGAAGAGGAAATTATGGCGAAAGAGCAGGTATCCAGCATTCTTCGCGCCCTGCAGATCCTGGAGTGTTTCATGGATAGAGAGACCGAATGGACACTGAAGGAGCTGGTGGATCATCTGGATCTGCCCACCACAACGGTGTTCCGCCAGGTATCCACCTTGGCGGACCGGCAGTATCTGGTGCAGGACCCTGTCCGCAAGAGCTACCAGGTGGGGCCCCGGCTGATGCTGCTGGCCAGCGCGATCCTGGGCCAGTCCGATCTGCGCCGGGTGGCCCGGCCGGAGCTGGAGCATCTCAGCGACACGGTGCACGAGACCATCAACCTCAGCGTACTGCTGGAGCACGACATCTTCTATTTGGATAAGGTGGAGACCCACCGCTCCATCGTCTGCAACACCCAGATCGGCGGCCGGGCGCCGGCCTACGCCACCAGCAGCGGCAAGGTCATGCTGGCGGGGCAGAAGGCGGAGTACATTGAGGAGTACTGCCAGTGGATGGGCCGCAAGGCCAAGCCGCTGACGGAAAACACCATCACCGATCCCGAGAAGCTGCGGGGCGAGCTGGTCCAGGCCCGCCTGCGGGGTTACGCCATGGACAACGGTGAGATCGAAGAGGGTCTCATCTGCGTGGCGGCGCCGATTTATGATATGAACCGCAAGATCCTGGCGGCAGTGAGCATCTCCGGCCCCGATTACCGGATGAAGGAAGACGAGGAATTCATGATCCGGGAAGTCCGGCAGACGGCGGAAAATATCTCCCGCCTGCTGGGCTTCCGGGGCTGAGACAGCCTGCCCCGGCGGTTGAGAATTTAAAAATGATCTAAGGAGAGACACATGGAACAAAGCACATACTTGAACTCCGTCTTTGGATTGACGGGGAAGACGATCCTGGTCACCGGCGCCGGCGGCGGCATCGGCCTGGCCATCAGCGAGGGCCTGGCCAACGCCGGTGCGGAGGTGGCGCTGTGCAACCGCACCGTGTCCAAGTGCCAGCCTTTGGCGGACCGCATCAACGCCGCCGGCGGCCGGGCCACCGTCCACCACCTGGACATTACCAGCCTGGACAGCATCCGCGCCTGTGTGGACGAGGTGGTAAAGACCTACGGCAAGATCGACGTGCTGTTCAACGTGGCGGGCATCAACAAGCGGGAGGGCCTGCTGGACGTTGAGGAGACCACCTATGACCGCATCATGGACACCAATCTCAAGGGCCTGTTCTTTATGAGCCAGGCGGTGGCCAAAGAGATGTACAAGCGCAAGAGCGGCAGCATCGTCAACATCGGCTCTCATAACGACGAGGGGATGCTGGGCGGCTGCTCCGTCTATGGCGCCGCCAAGAGCGGCGTGGTAGCACTGACCCGGGCCATGGCGGTGGAATTTGCCCAGTACGGCATCCGGGCAAACGCCATCAGCCCCGGCCACATCCTGACGGAGCTGACCCAGGTGACCTGGGACCATCCCACCCGGGCGCCCTGGCTGCGGGAGCGCATCGCCATGAAGCGTCCCGGCCTGCCGGAGGAACTGGTGGGCATGGCGATCCTGCTGGCGTCCGACGCATCCTCCTATATGACCGGCCAGGCCTACCACATCGACGGCGGCTGCCTGTGCGGCGGCGCGCCCTGGGAGTACGACACAAACTATTAAGCGGCATGAAAACAGGAAAGCGGGTGGCCGACGGCCACCCGCTTTCCTGTATGATATAGAGAAAGGAGAGGGAAAATGGTTTGGATCACAAGCGTTCCTGCTTGTTGAATTCATCATACAGGCCGGGAGGGCGAAAGTCAACGACCTAGGCGCAAGCTTCACAATTTGTTTACAACAGGCTGAAAATTCAAGGTTTTGTTCATAAAACGTTCAAAAAAATATCGCGAATCGCACATTGACACCGCGTGGTGCCCATGGTATTATTTAGCGTGCTAAAAATTAGTGTGCTAAATAATGAGGGAGGCGTTTTTATGAGTTGGAGCAGTGTGCTGGGGCCCTCCCTGGGCCGGGCGGCCCATTTGGCCCGGGCCAGCATGGACGCCCGCATGTCCCGGTATGAGATGACACCGGCCCAGAGCCATGTGCTGATGTACCTGTGCCTTCACGGTAAGCAGGCGCCCCAGTGTGAGGTGACCGCCCACCTGCGGGTGAAGCCCTCCACCGCCAACGGCGTTTTGGACCGCATGGTGGATAAGGGGCTGGTGGAGCGCAGCGTCAGCGGCAGCGACGCCCGCCGCCGCCTCATCACCATCACGGAGAAGGGACTGGCCCTGCAGGAGCAGTCCCGGCGGAGCTTCCAGGAGGTGGAGGAGGTCATCGTCCGGGGCTTGACGGCGGAAGAGGTGGACACCTTCCGGTCCCTTCTGGACCGTATCACGCGAAATCTGGAGGAGGATCAAACCGCATGTTGAAAAAACTATGGCCTTACGCAAGGCAGTACCGCGCCTGCATCCTGGCAGGCATCGTTTGCAGCGCGTCAGAGGCGGTCTTTGAGCTGCTGATCCCGCTGGTGATGAGCGACATCGTGGATGTGGGCATCGCCGCCGGGGACCAGAACTATATTTTGAAAAAGGGCGTCCTCATGGTGGTGATGGCGCTGGTCTCTTTGTCCTTCGGCCTGGGCTCCGCGGCCCTTTCCGCCGTGGCGGGCCAGGGCTTCGGCGCCAATTTGCGCACGGCGGAGTACGACCACATTCAAAATTACGCCTTTTCCAATATTGAGAAGTTTTCCACCGCCTCACTGGTGACCCGCTTGACCAACGATGTCAACAGCATGCAGATGACGCTGATGATGGGCATGCGGCTTTTGGTGCGGGCGCCGGTGATGCTGGTCTCGGCCCTCATTTTGTCCATTCGAATCAGCCTGCAGCTGAGCAATGTGTTCCTGGTGGCGCTGCCCCTGCTGGCGGCGGCAGTGGCGCTGATCCTTTCCAAGGCCGGCCCCCTGTTCCGCGCCCTCCAGGAGCGGACCGACGCGCTGAACCTGGTGGTCCAGGAGAATCTGACCGGCATCCGGGTGGTGAAATCCTTCGCCCGGGAGGACCACGAACGGGAGAAGTTCGCAAAGCGCAACCAGGATTTGAAGGGGACCTCCCAGAAGGCCTTCGGCATGGTGGTCATCAACATGCCCATCATGATGCTCATTGTTTACGGCACCATCATCGCCGTCATGTGGTTTGGCGGCAAGATGGTCTACGCCGGCACCCTGGCGCCCGGCAAGCTCATGACGTATTTCACCTATATCACCCAGATCATGATGTCGCTGATGATGGTCTCCATGATGTTCATGATGATGACCCGGTCCGTGGCCTGCGCCAAGCGTATCGTGGAGGTGCTGGACGAGGTCCCCGCCATCACCGACGCTTCCGCCGATCCCACCGCCCGGGTGGCCGACGGCAGTATCGATTTTGACCATGTCTCTTTCAAATATAACCCGGAGAGCCCGGAGTGGGTCCTGCGGGATGTGGACCTCCACATCGCCTCGGGCCAGACGGTGGGCATTCTGGGGGGCACCGGCAGCGCCAAGACCACCCTGGTGTCCCTCATCCCCCGGCTGTATGAGGCGGACGAGGGCACCGTGTCCGTGGGCGGCCGCCCGGTGAAGGACTACTGCCTGGAGCACCTGCGGGAGGAGGTGTCCGTGGTGCTGCAGAAGAACACATTGTTCTCCGGCACTATCCGGGAAAACCTCCTGTGGGGTGACTCCAACGCCACGGAGGAGCAGTTGTGGAGCGCCTGCCGCGCCGCCTGCGCCGACGAGTTTTTGGAGAGGATGCCCAACGGCCTGGACACCGACCTGGGCCAGGGGGGCGTCAATGTCTCCGGCGGACAAAAGCAGCGGCTGTGTATCGCCCGGGCCATTTTGAAGCAGCCCAAGGTGCTGATTTTGGACGATTCCACCAGCGCCGTGGACACCGCCACGGACGCCAAGATCCGCGCTGCCTTCGCCAACGAGCTGAAGGATACCACGAAGATCATCATTGCCCAGCGGGTGACCTCCATCTGCGAGGCCGACTTGATCCTGGTGATGGACAACGGCCGCGTGGTGGCCCAGGGCACCCACCGGCAGCTGATGGAAAGCTGCGGCATTTATCGGGAAGTCTATGAATCCCAGCAGGAAGGAGTGAGCATCCGTGGCTGAGAACAAATCGATGCGTCCCGGCGGATTTGGCCCCGGCCCGGGGGGACCGGGCCACGGTCCCGGCCACGGGCCCCGGGGCGGCTTCCAGAAGCCCAAGGACCTACGGGGCACGCTGGGCAGGCTCATGCGCTACCTGGGGCGGTATAAGGCGTTGCTGGCGCTGGTGGTGGTTTTGCTGGTGGTCAGCTCCGCCTGCAACGTGGGCGGGTCCTACCTGCTCAAGCCCCTTATTAACGACTATATCCTCCCCGGCGATTTCCCGGGCCTTGCCAGAGAGCTGTGCCTCATGGCATTGATCTATATCACAGGTGCCGTCTGCTCTTACGCCTACGCCCGCATCATGGTCCACGTGTCCCAGAACACCGTGGCCAAGATCCGGGAGGACCTGTTCGACAAGATGCAGCGCCTGCCTTTGAGGTACTTTGACACCCACACCCACGGTGAGCTCATGAGCCGCTACACAAACGACATCGACACGGTGTCCGAGGCGCTGAACAACAGCTTCGCAAGCCTGATCTCCTGCTCTTTGACGTTCCTGGGCATCATCGCCATGATGATCGTGCTGAGCCCCATTCTCACGGCCATCACCTTCGCCATGCTGGCGGTGATGCTGCTGGTGGTCAAGGTGGTGGGCAGCCGCAGCCGGCGGTATTTTGCCGCCCAGCAGAAGGCCATCGGCGAGGTGAACGGCTATATCGAGGAGATGATCGAGGGCCAGAAGGTCATCAAGGTCTTTAATCACGAGGAGGCCGCCAAAGAGGGCTTCCGCCGACGGAACGAGGCCTACCGCAGGGCGGGCACCCTGGCCCAGATCTTCGCTGGCATCATGCCCCCCGCCATGGGCAACCTCAGCCACGTGAACTACGCCGTCACCTGCTGCGTGGGCGCCATCCTGGCCATCCGCAGCGGCGACTTGGGCGGCCTCGCGGCCTTTTTGCAGTACACGAAGCAGGTCAGCCAGCCCCTCAACCAGATCTCCCAGCAGGTGAACACCATCCTCTCCGCCGTGGCCGGCGCTGAGCGCATCTTCGAGGTCATGGAGACGGAGCCGGAGGCGGACAATGGCAAGGTGAAGCTGGTGCGGGTCACGGAGGACCGCTCCGGACACTTGACGGAGGCGGACTTTGACACCGGCGCCTGGGCCTGGAAAAAGCCCGACGGCACGCTGGTAAGCGTCCGGGGCGATGTGCGGTTCGACCACGTGGTGTTCGGCTACGACCCCCGCAAGACAGTGCTGCACGATGTGTCCCTCTTCGCAAAGCCCGGCCAGAAGATCGCCTTCGTAGGTTCCACCGGCGCCGGCAAGACCACCATCACCAACCTCATCAACCGCTTTTACGAGATCCAGTCCGGCACCATCACCTATGACGGCATCGACGTGCGGGATATTGAAAAGGACTCCCTGCGCAGGTCCCTGGGCGTGGTGCTCCAGGATACCCACCTCTTTACCGGCACCGTGGCGGACAACATCCGCTACGGCCGCCTGGAGGCCACCGACGAGGAGGTGGAGGCCGCCGCCCGCCTGGCCGGGGCGGACACCTTCATCCGCCACCTGCCCCACGGGTATCAGACGGTGCTCTCCGGCGACGGCGGCAACCTCAGCCAGGGAGAGCGGCAGCTTTTGAACATCGCCCGGGCCGCCTGCGCCAACCCGCCGGTGCTCATTCTGGATGAGGCCACCAGCTCCATCGACACCCGGACGGAAAAGCTCATCGAAAAGGGCATGGACCGGCTCATGGCGGGCAGGACCGTGTTCGTCATTGCCCACCGCCTCTCCACCGTCCGCAACGCCAAGGCCATCATGGTCCTGGAGCAGGGCCGGATCATCGAGCGGGGCGACCACGATGACTTGATCCAGCAGCACGGCAGATACTATCAGCTCTATACAGGCCAAGCGGAATTGGATTAAACGCAGAGTCCCCCGCGCCCAATGGGCGCGGGGGACTTGCTCAGTATGTCCAGTTGTCGGGGGTATCGGGATAACTGCTCCATCCGTCCGGCCAGGTCAGCTCCATGCCGCTGTCGCTGAGAAAGCATGGGATTCCCGGATAGATGCTCTCCCGGCCATATTCGTCGGCAGCAACAGCGGCGAAGCAGAGGGCGTCGCCTGCCGCCAGCTGAAGCTGCAGGTCCGGCAGCACGTAGCAGAAGTCATAGCTGTCAAAGCCCAGGAAGTGGTCGGGGATCTCGCAGGGCTCCGCCCAGGCCACCAGCTCCTTGTTTTTGAAAAGCCCCATCCGCAGCTCTGTCACCGCGGCGGTGCCTTGCGGCATCGGGTCCAGCATTACATATTCCACAGGCGTCTTGTCCGGAGCGGGAATGGTGAAAAGGAACGGCTCTGTCAGCGCGGAGCGGCTCAGATTGTCGAAGATGTCCGCATACGCGTAAGGCAGTGTCTCGCTGTACAGCCCGGAGTAGGTGTCCAGCAGCTGGGTCTGGCGCTCGCCGCCGCTTTCGAATACGATATACAGGCTGATGTCGTCCGTCAGGGCAACCGTGGCCTCTCCGGTGAAGGTCTGGCCTTGGGGGGAGAAGGGACCGAAGGTGAATTTGACCGCTTCGTTCTGGACCTCCAGCCAGGCGGTCATCCCTTGGGAGAAGGTCTTGGGAATGGCCCGGAAGGAGAAGGTGACCATGTTTTCCCGGCAGTCGGTGGAGACGACCTGGGTGCTGTAATCGGCAGTGAGGTCGTTTTGGGATTTTAAAAGCTCCTCCACACGGTCGGAGATGCCGCCGATCTGGCTGTTGACGGAATAGGTGACATTGTTGACGGCGTTTTGGAGCGTGTCATACTGCCGGTCCATCCGGTCCAGCCGCTGAAAAAGGCTCCACCCGGCAAAGAGCAGCACTGCCGCCGCCAGTACCCAGGGCCAGCGGCGCCGGGGCCTTGGCTTGGGCAGGGCGGCGATATAGCGGTCCACGATCTCCTCCACCATGTTGAGCTGCCGTTCTGTCAGCTCCCCGGCGGGGGCCGTCTCCGGGGCGGCGTCCTCCTCCACCCCCAGCAGCCATCCCACGGATACGCCGAAGAGGCGGGACAGGGCGATGAGCTTGTCGATCTCCGGCAGGGCGGCGTCGGATTCCCACTTGTAAATGGCCTGGCGGGATAGCCCCAGGCTCTGCCCCAGCGCCTCCTGGGAAAGACCCTGTTCCTTGCGTTTTTGGGCGATGCGCTGTCCGACTGTCATGGGGCCACCTCCTTTTTGCCTTCATGATACCAGATTTTCCGCCCCGGCGCCACCAACCGCCGGATTTCTTTTTGTCAACCGCCGGTTAGCAGGGGAAAAAAGGGTTGAGAAAGGCCCTGGACCGTGCTACACTGATGGGCGGCCAATTGGCGAATCTCTCTGAAAAGGGGCATACGAAACAACATGAAGCAGGAATTACGGGACTTGACCCGGGGACCTTTGGGAAAGCAGATCTTCCTGTTCAGCTTCCCTCTGATCCTCTCCAACCTCTTGCAGGTCCTTTTCAATATGGCGGACATCGCCGTGGTGGGCCGGTTTGCCGGTCCCATCGCCCTGGGGGCCGTGGGCTCCACAGCCATTCTGGTGTCGCTGTTCACCGGGTTTCTCATCGGCATGTCCGGCGGCGTCAACGTGCTGACGGCCCTGCACTTCGGTGCCCGGGACAAAAAGGCTTTGGCGGAGACGGTCCACTCGGCGGCGATTTTGTGCGCCCTGGCGGGACTGGCCTTTTTGGGCTTCGGGGTGCTGTTCGCCCGGAACATCCTGGCACTGATGAACACCAAGCCGGAGCTGATCGACGGAGCCGCCTTGTACCTGCGGATCTACTTCCTGGGCATGCCGGCCCTGGCTGTTTACAACTACGGCAACGCCGTGTTCTCCGCCGTGGGCGACACGAAGCGGCCGCTTTTGTACCTGTCCATTGCCGGCGCGCTGAACGTGACGCTGAATCTGGTTTTTGTCATTGCCTGCGGGATGGACGTGGCGGGTGTGGCGCTGGCCAGCATCCTCTCCCAATATGTGTCCGCCGCGCTGATCCTGCTGGCCCTGCTGCGCCGGGGCGGGGAGGACTACGGCCTGCGGCTGCGGGAGCTGCGCCTGAGCCGCAGCCGCTCCAAGGCCATTTTGCGCATCGGCCTGCCCGGCGGACTGCAAAACGCCATTTTCGCCATCGCCAATCTCTTCATCCAGGTGGGCGTCAACTCCTTTGACGCCACCATGGTGGCCGGCAATTCCGCCGCCACCAACCAGGACCCTATCGTCTACGACGTGATGGCGGCGTTCTACACCGCCTGCGGCAGCTTCATCGGCCAAAACTACGGCGCCCGCCGGAAGGACCGCATCAAAAAGAGCTTCCTCATCAGCCTGGCGTACTCCTTCGGCGCCGGTGTGCTGCTGGGCCTCGGCATCCTGGCCGCCGGCCCGCAGTTCCTCTCGCTCTTCACAGCGGAGCCCGCGGTGGTGGAGGCGGGTATGCACCGCCTGCGGGTCATGAGCCTGTCCTACGGCATCTCCGCCTTCATGGACTGTACCATCGCCGCCTCCCGGGGGCTGGGGAAAAGCCTCGCGCCTACGGTCATCGTGCTTCTGGGCTCCTGCGCGTTCCGCATCCTCTGGGTCTACACGGTGTTCGCCCATTTTGGGACCATCACGTCCTTGTACCTGCTGTATGCCTTCTCCTGGGCCATCACGGCCGTGGCGGAGATCTGGTACTTCCTGCGGGTCTATCGAAAAGAAGTGGCGCAGCTGTAAAAGGACCGCCGGCACAATGCCTGTGCCGGCGGTTTTCTCATTACAGCTGCTTTTCGTACAGGTTCAAAACGGAGTGGGTATAGCCCATGAAAAAGAAGTCCGTGGAGCCCGCGAAACGGTAGCCCAGGGCGGGATAGAGGTGGTTGGCGGGGACATTGCCCTCCCAGGTGTCCAGCCGCAGGGCGGTCTTGCCCATGGCCCGGGCGGTGTCCTCGGCGAAGCGGACCATCTGCCGGGCCAGGCACCGGCCCTTGCGGTCGGGGTGGATGGTCAGGGTGTGGATGACGGCCACTTGACTGTCCGGAGCGGGAATGGACCAGTTGATCTTCCCGTACTCCGGCAGCTGAAGGCCGTTGAGGTTCATGCTGCCCCAGACGGTGCCGTCGGCGTCCGTGCCCACGTACAACGTGCCGGCCTCCAGAATGCCCTTCGCGGTGTCCATGGTGGGGTATTTACCCTTTTGCCAGTTGGTGTAGCAGACGCCGCTCTCAGCCTCCCAGTCCAAAATGGCGTCGTAAACAGCGGCGACGGCAGGCAGGTCGGCGGCGGTGGCAAGTCGGATCATGGAAATCTTCCTCTCTTTTCGTATGTGTCGTAAAAAACGGCGCGCCGGGGATGCGGCGCGCCGTTTTGCGTGTTATGCCTTTTCCTCGTCGCCGGAGGGCGGCGCATCCTGGGCGGGAGCATCCTCCGCGGGGGCACCCTGGGCGGAAGCATCCTGGGCGGGCTCCGCCGGGGCCTCAATCTTCTGGGAGACCATGTGGACCTTCTTGGCGGGGGCTTCAATGCCCTCGGGACGGGTCTGGGTGGAGGCGTAGGGGTCCTCCACCAGCTCCGGGTCCCGGCCCTCGATGATGGCCACCATCTCGGCGCCGGTGATGGTCTCCTTCTCCAGCAGGTAGGCAACCACCTTGTCCATATCCTCCCGGTTGGCCTTCAGGATCTCCACGGCGGCCTGGTAGCACTTGTCCAGGATCTCCTTCACCGCCTTGTCCATCTGGGCGGCGGTGTCCTGGGCGCAGTCCATGCCGTAGCCGCCGTCCAGATACTGATTGCGGCGGGAGGCCAGGGCCATCATGCCGAACTCCTCGCTCATGCCGAACATGGCCACCATGTTCCGGGCTACATTGGTGGCGTCCTGGATGTCCTGGGAGGCGCCGTTGGTCATGGTGTGCATCACCACTTCCTCGGCGGCCCGGCCGCCCATGGACACGGTGATCTTGGCCATGAGCTCGTCCTTGGTGCGCAGCTCTGTCTTGTCCTCCTCGGGCATCAGCAGCGTGTAGCCCAGGGAGCCCTGGGTGTGGGGGACAATGGTGATCTTCTGCACCGGCTCGGTGTTTTTCTGCTTGTAGGCCACCATGGCGTGGCCCACCTCGTGGTACGCCACCAGCTTCTTTTCAAACTCCGTCAGCACGCTGCCCTTTTTCTCCGTGCCGGCGATGACCAGCTCGAAGGCGGCCAGCAGGTCCTCCTGGGTGACCACCTTGCGGCCCTTGCGGACAGCCCGGAGGGCCGCCTCGTTCACCAGGTTGGCAAGGTCCGCGCCCACGCAGCCGGCGGTGGCCAGGGCCACCTTCTTGAGGTTCACGTCCTCGCCCAGCTTGATGTTGCGGGTGTGGACCTGGAGGGTGGCAAGCCGTCCCGCCAGGTTGGGCCGGTCGATGATGATGCGGCGGTCAAAGCGGCCGGGCCGCAGCAGCGCCTGGTCCAGCACCTCAGGGCGGTTGGTGGCGGCCAGCAAAATGACGCCCTTGGTGGGGTCGAAGCCGTCCATCTCCGCCAGCAGCTGGTTCAGCGTCTGCTCCCGCTCGTCGTTGCCGCCCATGCGGTTGTCACGGGATTTGCCGATGGTGTCGATCTCGTCGATGAACACGATGCAGGGGGCCACCTTGCTGGCCTCCTTAAAGAGGTCCCGGACACGGCTGGCGCCCACACCCACGAACATCTCCACAAAGTCAGAGCCGGAGATGGAGAAGAAGGGCACGTTGGCCTCGCCGGCCACGGCCTTTGCCAGCAGTGTCTTGCCGGTGCCCGGAGGGCCCACCAGCAGCGCGCCCTTGGGGAGCTTGGCGCCGATCTCTGTGTATTTTCCGGGGTTGTGGAGGAAGTCGATGATCTCCGTCAGGGATTCCTTGGCCTCGTCCTGGCCGGCCACGTCCCGGAAGGTGACGCCGGTGGACTTTTCCATATACACCTTGGCGTTGGCCTTGCCCACACCGCCGATGCCGCCCATGCCGCCGATACCGCCCTTTTTGCTCATCCACCGCATGGCGATGGAGAACATGAGTATGATGAGCACGAAGGGGAGCACCAGCTCGATGAAGGCGGACAGCAGGGGATTCATCCGGGCCTGGTAGGCCTGGTCATACTCCACGCTGTATTCGTCCAGCAGCTTCACCACTTCATCGTTGGAGCGGATCTGCACGGTGAACAGGCTCAGATTCGTCTGCTGGGTCTGTCCGGCGGCGTCGGTGTAGGTGTAGCAGCTGTTGCCCTGGGCGTCCTTGCCCTTGGTGTATTCCACACCGTCGCTGCCGGTGTAGACATAGCCGTCCTTGGGGGTGATGATGAGGATGTCCTCGGAGGTGTCAAAGTCCACCCGGTCCACCTGCCCCTGCTTCACCATGTCCACGAACTGGCTGTTTTCAATGGTGACGGAGGAGGCCTGGCGGCCGGCGCTGCCGAAATACGCGGTGGCGGAATTGATGATGATGGTCAGCAGCATCGCCCAGCACACCAGGGACACCACGCCCCGCCAGCTGCCGCTGCCGCCGCCCTTTCCGCCGTTTGGGCGGTTCTTGTTATCATTTGGATTCATGTATCGGAACTCCTTTCGGGAAAAGCCACACTTAAAATTATAACGCAGTATACCACAGAAGCGGCTGAGCCACAAGAACGGGGCGGGCTTTTTTGATGAAGTTTCTGTAAATTTAGCTTTATTGTACCCCTCATATATGGTATACTACAAAGTGAATGTCGAAAAACTTTTTTGAGGGAGACTTTATGGACGAGCAGAGGAAAAATGAACTGACCGCCGAGGCTGACGGCATCATCGAAGGACGCAACGCCGTCATTGAGGCCCTGCGCGCCGGCGGCGCCATCGATAAGATCTATCTCCAGAAGGGCGAGACGGACAAGACCCTGGGCCACATCGCCTCCAAGGCCCGTGCCGCCGGCATTGTGGTGGTGGAGGCCGACAAGCGGAAGCTGGACGGCATGAGCCGCACCCACGCCCACCAGGGCGTCATTGCCCTGGCGGCGGTGCGGGAATATGTCAGCGTGGAGAGCATGCTCCAAAGCGCCGCCGACAAGGGCGAAGCGCCGCTTCTGGTGGTGTGCGACGAGATCTCCGACCCCCACAACCTGGGCGCCATCATCCGGACGGCCTCCTGCGCCGGCGCCCACGGCGTCATCATCCCCAAGCGCCGCAGCGCCGGCCTCACCGCCGTGGTGGCAAAGACCTCCGCCGGCGCCGTGGCCTATATGCCCGTGGCCCGGGTCCCCAACATTCCCGCCCTGCTGAAGGACTTGAAAAAGCAGGGGGTGTGGGTGTTCGGCACCTCCGCCCGGGGAAACACCACCCTGTATAACGCGGACTTGAAGGGCCCCGCGGCCATCGTTATCGGCAGCGAGGGCGACGGCATGACCCGCCTGGCGGAGGAGAACTGCGACTTTTTGGTGAGCATCCCCATGAAGGGCCGCATGGACTCCTTGAACGCCTCCGCGGCGGCGGCCATTTTGCTGTATGAGGCGGTGCGCCAGCGCCTGGCCTAAAGAAACACGGAAAGAGGTCTGCCATGGCTCTCAAGGATGAGACGAAAAATCAATATGAGGACTTGACCGCCGGCACGGATGTGCCGGCGGACGGTGATTTCTCCCTGGAGGAGATCCTGGCGGAATACGGCGGCGGCCGCAAGCGGCAGATCCTGCGGGACGTGGAAGCCCGGGTGAATCCCGGACCGGAACCGGTGTTCCAGGAGGAGCCCGCCCCAGAGCGGGAAGCCCTGCCGGCAAAGCAGCCGCCGGAGAAGCCCCGCGGCCGGGCCGGGAAAGCGGAGACGCCGGAGCAGGAGCTGCCCCCCTCGCCCCATCCCATCTCCCTGGAGGAGGTGGTGGGCAGCACCGTGGACGCCGTCATGGAGGAAAACCGGGAGCCCTTGCTGCGGCCCCGGCGGGGCCTGTTCTCCCGGAAACCCCTTCGGGATACGGAGGAGCTGTACGCGCCGCCGGAGCCTGAGGAGATGGAAGAGGAGGAGCCCATCGGCCCGGAGACCGACCTCTCCGAGGCGGCGGACCTGTGCCGCAGCCAGCACCAAAGCCGCAGGGGAATGGTGCCTGCCGCCTTTGCCATGGCTCTGGCGCCGGTGCTGGTGCTGGGCGCCCAGGCCTATGGAGTGACGATCCCCTGGTGGTCCGACTCTCTGAAAAACCAGGCCCTGGCCCTGCTGGGCTGCCTGACCCTTTCCGTTCTGCTGACGCACCAGGTGTTTGCCGAAGGGGCGCGGATGCTGGCAAGAAAGCGGTGTACCAGCGAGCTGCTGGCCTCCCTGTCCGCCGTGGTGTCCGCCCTGGACTGCGGCGCGGTGCTGCTGCTGCCGCAGCGGACGGCGGTGACGCCGTATGCCGCCGTCAGCGCCATGGGACTGGCGTTTGCCCTGTGGGGACTGTCCCGGCGGAGCCGGGGCGCTTACGACACCTTCCGTTCCGCCGCCGTGGACGATGAGCCGCCCTATCTCGTGACGGAGACGGAGAAGGGCGCCTGCAAGCAGCGGGGCGCCGTACCCGGCTTTTACACGGCGGCCTCCGCCGATGATGTGGGCGTTTTGTGGCAGACGGCGCTTTTGCCGGTGGTCCTGGTGGCCACCTTCGTGTTCGCGGGCCTCAGCTCCCTGGGACAGGGGCGGGGCAGTGACTTTTTGCTGAACTGGTCCGCCCTGCTGGCGGCGGGGGCCACCTTCTCCCTGCCGCTGAGCTGGAGCCTGCCCTGGTCCCGCCTGGCCCGCCACCTGCAAAAGGCCGGCTGCGCCGTGGCCGGCTGGGCGGGCGCGTCGCGGATCGCCGGCCGCAAAAGCATGATCGTGACGGACAGCGACCTCTTCCCGCCGGGAACCATACAGCTCAACGGCGTGAAGGTGTTCGGCGAGGAACTGTCCAAGGCCGCCTCCTATGCCGCGACCCTGGCCCGCTGTGCCGGCTGCGGCCTGGAGCGGCTGTTTGACGGCCTTGTCCGCAGCGAGGGAGGCCGTTACGAGGAAGCGGTGGACTTCAGCTTTTACGAGGAGGGCGGCTATTCCGCCGCCATCCATGGGGAGTCCGTGCTGCTGGGCACCGCCTCCTTCATGCGGAAGATGGACGTGCGGCTCCCGGCCGGCATCAACTTGAAAACCGGCATCTTTCTGGCGGTGGACCGTCAGCTGGCCGCTGTTTTCGCCGTGAAGTACAACGCGGCGGAAAACGTGGACTTCGCCCTGCGGATGATGCGCCGCAGCCATATCACTCCCATCCTGGCCGCCCGGGACCCCAACATCACCCCGGCGCTGCTGAAGCGGAAGTTTTACAAAAAGGTGAAGGTGGAATACCCGGACCTAAGTGCCCGGGTAGCCCTCAGCGAGGCGGAGCAGGACCGGGGACTGCCCCGGGCCCTGCTGTTCCGGGAGGGCCTTTTGCCCTATGCCGAAACCGTGGTGGGCAGCCACCGGCTGTGCCGGGCGGCCCGCCGGGGCGTGGGGCTGTCGCTGCTGGGCAGCGCGGCGGGCACGCTGCTGGCCTTCTATATGGCGTTTTTGGGGAAGTACAGTCTCATGACGCCGCTGGCCCTGCTGGCGTTTTTGCTGCTGTGGGTGCTGCCGGTGCTGCTGATGAGCGATTGGGCGGGCCGGTACTGAACCGATCAAACCAACCAAAGAGCGCGGAGCTGTCCGGAAGCTGTCCGGGCAGCTCCTTTTTTTGGAAAAACTTCCCCTCTGTGCCGTCGCTTTTTTGCGGCTTTGCTAAAAATTTGACGCGATTTTTCTCCCTCCTGCCTAAAATGTGGAACCTGCCAAAATTTTAGTTGTATTGCCTGGTTAAACGTTGTATAATTTCTACATTAGGCAATCTGACGCTTGTCAATGAGACCTATCACGGTCCGGCGGTACGCCCCGGGCCGGTCAACAGCCCTATCATTAAGGAGTGGAACGAACATGAGCTATTCTGTACAAAACATCCGCAACGTCTGCCTGCTGGGTCACAGCGGAAACGGTAAGACCGCCCTGGCAGAGAGCCTGCTTTACATGACCGGCGCCATCGACCGCATGGGCCGTGTGGCGGACGGCAACACCGTCTGCGACTACGATCCCGAGGAGACCAAGCGCCAGATCTCCCTGTCCACCGCCGTGGCGCCCCTGGAGTACAAGGGCTGCCGGATCAACGTGCTGGATACCCCGGGCGCGTTTGATTTTGCCGGTGAGGTCATGGAGGCCCTGCGGGCCGCGGATGCCGCCATCATCGTCTGCTCCGCCAAGGACGGCGTGTCCGTTGGCCTGGAGAAGGCGTGGAAGTACTGCGAAGAGCGGAACATGCCCCGCTTTATCTATATCTCCAAGACCGATGAGGACAACTCTGACTACAACGCCACCTTCGAGGCCCTGCGTGAGCGCTTCGGCAAGAAGATCGCCCCCCTGGTGGTCCCCATTTGGGATGCCGACAAGCGGGTCACCGGCCTGATCGACGTGCTGAACAAGCGCGCCTATGAGATGCACGACCTCAAGCGGGTGGAGATCGAGGTCCCCGCCGACAAGGAGGACGTCATTGCCGAATTCAACGACGCTTTGAAGGAGTCCGTTGCCGAGACCAGCGAGGAGTTCATGGACAAGTTCTTCGGCGGAGAGGACTTCACCTACGCCGAGATGATCCAGGGCCTGCGCCAGGGCGTCCGGGAGCTGAGCCTGTTCCCCGTGCTGTGCGGCTCCGCCGTCAACTGCATGGGCTCTTTGATGCTGATGGACAACATCGTGGACCTGCTGCCCAACCCCATGGAGGGCAACTACCACAAGGCCACCCGCGCCGACGGCGAGACCGAGGAGTTCGTGGTCTCCCCCGGCGGCGTGCCCACCGCGTTCGTGTTCAAGACCGTTTCCGACCAGTACGGCAAGTACTCCTTCGTGAAGGTCCTCTCCGGCTCCATCACCCCCGACCTGCCCATGGTCAACGCCCGCACCGGCGCCGCTGAAAAGCTGGGCCGCCTGTATGTCATGCGGGGCAAGAAGGCCACCGAGGTCAAGGAGCTCTCCTGCGGTGACATCGGCGCCATCGCCAAGATGGACAAGGTCAAGACCGGCGACACCCTGTGCGACGCCCGTAAGGTCGTGGCACTGAAGAACATCCCCTTCGCCGAGCCCTGCTACTCCGTGGCCATCGTGCCCAAGACCCGGGGCCAGGAGGACAAGATCGCCCAGGGCCTGGGCCGTCTGAATGAGGAAGACCCCACCTTTACCGTTGTCAACAACGGCGAGACCCACCAGATGGTCCTCTCCGGCGCCGGCGATATGCAGGTGGATGTGCTCATCAGCAAGCTGAAGAGCCGCTTCAACGTGGAGGCCGACCTGAAGCCCGTCCGGGTGCCCTACCGGGAGAAGATCCGCAAGACCGTGCAGAAGCAGGGCCGTCATAAGAAGCAGACCGGCGGCAGCGGCCAGTTCGGCGACGTGTGGATTCGTTTCGAGCCCCAGACCGAGCAGGACGACATGATCTTTGCTGAGGAAGTGTTCGGCGGCTCCGTGCCCAAGAACTTCTTCCCCGCTGTGGAAAAGGGCCTGCGTGAGGCCTGTGTCCACGGTCCTCTGGCCGGCTATCCCGTGGTGAATCTGAAGGCCGTGCTGTACGACGGCTCCTATCACCCCGTGGACTCCTCCGAAATCGCCTTTAAGACCGCCGCGCAGCTGGCCTATAAGGCCGCCCTGCCCGAGGCCAACCCCGTCCTGCTGGAGCCTGTGGGCGAGCTGAAGGTCACCGTGCCCGACAGCTACATGGGCGACGTCATCGGCGATCTGAACAAGCGCCGGGGCCGTGTCATGGGTATGGACCCCACCGGCGACGGCAGCCAGGTCATCTCCGCCGAGGTCCCCATGGCGGAGATGGGCAGCTACGCCATCGACCTGCGGTCCATGACCCAGAGCCGCGGCAGCTTCACCTTCCACTTCGTCCGCTACGAGGATTGCCCCCCTGCGGCCCAGGAGAAGGCCATCGCCGAAGCGAAGGCCCTGGCTGAGCAGCAGTAAAGGATATGCCACCCATACGGGGAGCCGGTTGGCTCCCCGTATTTTGGGATATATCCGGCGGGCCGCGGCCTGTGAAAAGTTTTAAATTGTTGCATAAGCAACTAGCCAATATTAGAATCTGCTGTTATACTTGTACCATCCTAAACGGGATATGAAATTGATTCGATCAATCAGTTGATTTTAAAATTAAAAGGAGGATCATTATTATGAAAAAGTGGGTTTGCCAGGTTTGCGGCTATGTTTGGGAAGGCGAGACTCCTCCCGAGAAGTGCCCTCAGTGCGGTGTTCCCGCCTCCAAGTTCACTGAGCAGAAGGGTGAGATGAGCTGGGCTGCCGAGCACGTTGTGGGCGTGGGCAAGTCCTTTGGCGCTGACGTGCCCGAGGAAGTCCAGAAGGAGATCATCGACGGTCTGAATGCCAACTTCATGGGCGAGTGCACCGAGGTGGGCATGTATCTGGCCATGGCCCGTGTGGCCCATCGCGAGGGTTATCCCGAGATCGGTGAGTATTGGCGCCGCGCCGCTCTGGAAGAGGCTGAGCACGCTGCCAAGTTCGCCGAGCTGCTGGGCGACGTCGTCACCGACTCCACCAAGAAGAACCTGGAGATGCGCGTTGAGGCCGAGAACGGTGCTACCGCCGGCAAGTTTGAGCTGGCTAAGCTGGCCAAGAAGTACAACCTGGACGCCATCCACGACACCGTCCATGAGATGGCCCGCGACGAGGCCCGCCACGGCAAGGCGTTCGCCGGCCTGCTGAAGCGTTACTTCTGATTAGACGGGGGATACTTGTATGGATAAGTATGTTTGCCCCTGCGGCTATGTCTACGATCCCGCTGTCGGTGATCCCGACCACGGCGTTGCTCCCGGCACACCCTGGGAGCAGGTCCCCGCGGATTGGGTCTGCCCCGTCTGTGAGATGGGTAAGGACGTGTTTGAAAAGGAATAAGCGCGTTTCACATGATGAAAAACAACAGCCGCTGCATTTCGCAGCGGCTGTTGTTTTTTCACTGAAAAAGCGGCTTTTCAAGAAGCCTTGCGGGTACGGAGCTTTTTGATCTGGGCACTGATCAAGGGCCAGGCCAAAGAGATGACGATCAGCAGCATGAACACCACGCAGATGGGGCGGGTGAACAGCAGCAGGAAATTGCCTTTGAACATCACGTTGGTCTGGGCCAGCTTCGGTTCGAAAATAGGACCCAGGATCAAGCCCAGGGCGATGGGAGACAGGGGGAAGCCGCATTTGCTGAGCAGGTAGCTGACGGTGCCCACTACAAACATGATCCACACGTCGAACCAGTTGTGGTTGCAGGCGAAGGAGCCTACCACGCACAAGACCAGGATGATGGGGACCAGGATCTCCCGGGGGACGCGGACCACGTTTCCAGCCACCTTGCAGTAGGCCAGACCCACCACGTACATGAGGATGTTTACCAGCAGGAAGCCGGCCATCAGCGCGTACACCGTCTTGGCGTTGTTGGTGAAGAGGGTGGTGCCGGGACGAAGGCCGTTTACATACAGCACGCCCAGGTACAAAGCGGCCGGGGCGCTGCCGGGGATACTCAACGTCAAAAGCGGGATCAAGGAGGCGCCGGTAACGGCATTGTTGGCGGATTCCGAGGCCATGAGGCCGTCCACCTCGCCCTTGGTGTAATTCTCCGGATGCTTCGAGGACCGCTTGGACTCATTATAAGCCAGGAACGCGGCCACGTCGGCGCTGGCGGCGGGAATGATGCCGATGACCACGCCGATGATGGAGGACTTGATGATGGTCACGGCGTGGGAGAGCATTTCCTTCAAGGGGACCCGCATGGAGCCGACCTTGATGCGCTCCTGCTTGTGCTCATGCCCACGGGACCGGACGATCTCCTCCACCAGGTTGAAGACCTCCGGCAGGGAGAATACGCCGATCAGCACGGGGACCAGGGATAACCCGCCGATCAGATTGTAGTTTCCGAAGGTAAAGCGGGCATAGCCGTTGATGGGGTCCTGGCCGATGCAGGCGAGAAGCAGGCTTAAAAACGCGATGATGGCGCCCTTGAGCATGTTGCCGGCGGTCAAGGAGGAGACCACTGTCATGCCGAAGATCGCCAACATCATGGTCTCCGGCGCGCCGAATTTTAAAGCGAAGGCCGCCAGGGCGGGAGCGAACAGCAGCAGCGCCACGGAACTGACGATACCGCCGCACACGGAGGCGGCGGTGCACAAGTGCAGCGCTTGCCCCGCCTGCCCCCGCTTGGCCATGGGAAAGCCCTCCCAGGCAGTGGGAACGGAGGCGGGTGTGCCGGGGATGCCCAGCAGGACAGCGGAAATGGAGCCGCCGAAAATAGCGCCGCAAAACACGCCGCTCATCAGCAGCATGGCGGTATCAGCTTCCAGATAATAGGAGAAGGGGACCATGACAGCCACGCCCATGGTGGCGGTCATGCCGGGCAGAGAGCCGACGAACACGCCAAAGAGCAGGCCGATCATGATAAACATCAGATTCTGCGGCTGCAGCGCAGTGGCAAAGCCGGATAAGATCAATTCCAATTCCATAATGATACCTCACTTGTGCCGCCGTCTCAAATCAGCAATCCCGCGGGCAGCAGGATCCCCAGCAGGTTGTTGAACATAAAGTACAGAAACAGGGTGGTGCCCAGGCTGATGCCCGCCACCACATACCACTTTTTGATACGCAGAAAGACCAGTGTGACGGCGATAAACAGCACGGAACTGGTGATGTAGCCCAGGACCTTTATCAAGAGGGCATAGGCGATCAAAGCGGCACAGATAACCGCAACATCCTGTATCACAGCCAGCGCGACACGCTTTTCCTCCGCACTTTGCGTACTTGTATCCTCCCTGTGGCGCGCCGCGATGGATTTTGCCAGCAGAGCCACGGTAAAAATCGCACACAGAATGATCAGTACCTGGGGATAGATACGGGCCACCTGCTTCAGTCCGATGCTTTCCACAAACATCACCACATAGAAGCACAGCAGCAGAATGCACACGATGGAGTCGCGTTTCCAATTTGCCACGTCAGTCACCTCAACTTTGGACACTCGATTCGGATTTTGATTTTAGGCGGGCCGCCGCGCGTGCGCCGCCGCCCGGAACGGTTGTGCTGAGACGGAAAGCTCCCTTTTTACAGTTCGTAATCGGGCGTGATGCCGAAGGAGTCCACCAGGGCCTTCAGATTCACAAAGTCGTCAGAGACGTACTTCTCGGCAGCGGCGCCGGTGTAGTTGACGGGATCCAGGCCGGCGGCCTTGCACTCGGAGATGTAGTCGGGATCGCTGAAGACCTTGTCCAGAATATCGGACAGATAGGCCTTGATCTCGGGATCGGTGCCGGCGGGGGTGGTCAGAGCACGCCACTGGCCGTGGACGATGTCCACACCCAGCTCCTTCAAAGAGGGAACGTCGGGAGCGGTCTCGGTGCGCTCCGCGCTGGTGACGCAGACGGCGATGACGTCGCCGGACTCCATGGCGGACAGGGCCTCGGAAATGGAGACGCTGGCGCACATGGCGTCGCCGGTCATCACGGCGGCCAGCGCGCTGGCGCCGCCGTCATAGGACATGCGGGCGAAAGAGGCGCCCAGGTAGTCCTCAACCTTCAGACGCAGGAAATCATGCACGTTCCAGTTGCCGCCCATGGCCATGGTGATCTCGCCATCGTTGGCCTTGACCAGATCGGCGAATTCCTCCCAGGTGGAGATCCCCAGGCTGGGGGAGATGATGATGAAGTTGCAGTCAAAGGAGCCGACACCCACGGGCTCAAAGCTGGTCTCGTCATAGGGAATGTCGTGCTGGACGAACTGGTCAGTCAGCTGCCAGGGCACGATGGAGCCCAGGTAATAGCCGCTGTTTTCGGAAGTAGCCATATAGGTGGCGCCGGTCACGCCGCCGCCGGTAACGTTATTGACAATGATGTTGGCACCGTCGCCCATGTATTCCATCATGTAGTTGGCGGTAATGCGGGTCCATACATCCTGGCCGCCGCCGGCACCGTAAGGAACAGCGATCTCAATGGTCTTGCTGGGGTAGTCGGAAGCAGTGCTTTCCGCGGCGGGAGCAGACTGCTGCGTGGACTCAGCGGGAGCCTGGGCGGCTTCCTTTTTGCCGCAGGCGGCCAGAGACAGCAGCATGAAGGATGCCAGGATCAGAGACAGTGCTTTTTTCATGTTCGTTCCTCCTAATCTTCATCGTGTGTGGGTAGGGGTGGACGGATGTGAAACCCCAAAAAGAAAACGTTTACAAAAATGGGTAAAAAAAACACATCCGCGGGAGCGCCGGTTGCCAGGACAAAGCGGCAGATCCATCCTGGCCGGTTTGGACCGGATAGGGGCCGAGGGCGGTTTGCCTCCGGGGTTTGAAAAACGAAAAATAGAAAACGTTTACAAATTTAGGGAAAACAAAAAAGCCGAAAAGCACCCTATCTGTGAAAATCATAGCATATCAGCAGGAGAAAAGTCAATTGAATTTGTATAATTTGTCGAATAAGCAGAAAAAATGCAACATTAAATATGCAAAATAGCCGAAAACATATGTGCGCATGGTGTTCCGGCCTTTCAAGCCGGGCGCATATGTGCACCATGAGGCCGGCAGCTGGGAAAATCAGCTGAAAATTTCTAAAAATTCCGACTTTTACAGATGAATACGTTTTACCAAAATGATAAATTTGCCTTGCAAAAGGGAACGGGAGGACAGTATAATGAAAGTGGGATGTAAACGTTATTTTGCCGCTTGCTTTTAAAACGGGCGGCAAAGCGGAGCAGCTTTTTGCCGATGGACCGGCATACAAAATACACGGAAGTAAATGAGGGATGACAATGAAAAGAGCCACGATCAAGGACATCGCGAGAGAGGCCAATGTTTCACTCGCGACCGTATCGCGCTCATTGAATCATGACCCTTGCGTGACGGACGCTATGCGGACCCGTGTGCTGGAGACGGCAAAGAGGCTGGGGTATGTGCCCAATACCATTGCGAAGAGCTTGAAAACCAACAGCACGTATACCATCGGCTTTCTGGTGTCCGATATTTCCAACAGCTATTATATTTCCATCGCCCGCAGCGTGGAGGATATTGTCAGCAGCCAGAATTATAACCTCATGCTGTGCAGCACCGGAAACCGGAAAGAGCGGGAGTTGGATTACCTGCAGATGCTCATGAGCAAAAACATCGACGGCCTCATTCTGAACACCACCGGAAGGAACAACGATTTTGTGCTGGAAATGAACAAAAAGACGCCCATGGTCCTGCTGAACCGGCGGATCATGGCACCGGAGTTCCGGGGAGACCTGATCGACACCAACAGCTATCTGGGCTGCTACCGCTTGACAAAGCAGCTGCTGGCCCTGGGGCACCGGAAGATCTTCGTGGTGCGGGGCCCCGCCCATTTGAGCAACAGCTTCGAGCGCTTTCAAGGCTTTGTGGACGCCATGGGGGAAGCGGGGGTCCGGGTGGATAAGTTGTATCCCTATACTTACACCGGCGAGTTCACCCTGCAAAGCGGCGTGGAGGCCATCCGGCACATGTGTTCCCTGGAGGAGTGGCCCACAGCCATCCTCTCCCAGAACAACATGATGACCATCGGTATTTTGGAGGAGCTGCGCCGCAAAATGATCCGCATCCCGGAGGATATTTCGCTGGTGTCCTATGACAGCATCAACAATATGGACCTCATGACTACCCGGCCCACCTCCGCCACCTTTGACATGGCTGCCATCGGCGAGCAGGTGGGACAGTCCATCCTCAGCCGTATCAAAAACCCGGAAATGCCCTGCCGGGAGTACATTTTTGACCCCACCATCACGCCGGGAAATTCCCTGGGCATCCCCCGGAACGGATAAAGAATTTCGTCAAACTGCTTGCAGCCGCCGGTATAATTTTGATATTTTGTTGATTTTCTGAACATTGGGACAGATTTTTCTTGATTTTTCAAAGCACTTCGTTTATGCTTATAAAAGAAAACGTTTTCATTTTGCTGTACCGTGCGGCAGCGGCGCGGCGGTGACAACTGAGCAACGGGCTTTTGGCCCGGAAACAGTGGAATGGAGTGTATTTTATGACAAATTTTGTTGCGAATGAATATGGCCGGCTGCTGGTGGTACATTTGAGAAAGGGCGACCTGCTGCTGGAGAGCATCCAGAAGGCGCTGGATGAAAACGGCATCAAAAACGCGGTGCTGCTCTCCGCCATCGGCTCCCTGCGCAAGCTGAGCATGCATATCATCCTGGATACGGAGGATAACGCCAACAACAGCTTCCTGGTGGTGGAAAAGCCCTTTGAGCTTTGCGCCATGCAGGGCCTGGTGCTGGACGGCGTGCCCCACTTCCACATGGTCTGCTCCGCCCCCGGCAACGAGAGCTTCTGCGGCCATGTGGAGCCCGGCTGCGAGGTGCAGTATCTCATGGAGATCTCTCTCATGGAAGTAAAGGACATGGACTTGACCCGCCGCAAGGACGAGTTCGGCATTGATTACATTGACAAGCTTTGAGCCCTGCTCAAAATGGAGGGATAGCAAATGATTCTTGCAGTTGGCAGCGACCATGCCGGTTACCCGCTGAAAGCCGCGCTGCTGGACCGGCTCCGGGAGAAGGGACACACCATCATTGACCACGGGAGCTATGACCCCCAGCCTGTGGATTTCCCCGATATTGCAAGGCTGGTCTGCGGCTCCGTCCTCAGCGGAGAGGCCCAGCGGGGCATTATGTTCTGCGGCACGGGCGTAGGCGCCAGCATCGCCTGCAACAAGGTCCCGGGCATCCGGGCCTCCGTGTGCCATGACCTGTACACGGCGCACCAGTGCGTGGAGCATGACGATGTGCAGATCATCGCCATGGGCGCGCAGATCATCGGCCCCACCGTGGCGGAGGAGCTGATCGACCTGTTTTTACAGGCGGAGTTCTCCACCTCGCCGGAGTTCCGGCGCAGAGTGGAAAAGCTTGCTGTCATGGACGGCAGCAAGGCCCGGTAAGCTGGATACGTTTCCACAGAAAGCGGAGCGGATTTGCTCCGCTTTCTGTTTTTTCATTGCCTTGCGGCAAAGGGAAAGATGTGATAGAGTAAGGGGCGATCACGTTGCTGTTTGAGGATTCGCCATGAAAACATCTGTCCTTGCCACCCTTGCCGGACTGCTGGGATACAGCATTTTCGGCTTCAGCTTCCTGTTTTCCAAAATCGCCCTGGGGCTGACCACGCCCTTCGTGCTGCTGTCCGTCCGGTTTCTGACGGCGTTTCTGGTGATGAACGTGCTGGTGCTCACCGGAAGGATGAAGCTCTCCCTGCGGGGAAAGCCTGTCAAAATGCTGCTGCTGTTGGGGCTGGTGCAGCCGGTGGTGTATTTTATCTGTGAAAATTACGGAATTGCCTTGACCTCCGCTTCCTTTTCCGGCATCATGCTGAGCATCATCCCCATCGCGGGCCTGGCGATGGGACGCCTGATACTGAAGGAGTCCTGCTCGGCGTTCCAGGTGGCCTGCGCCGTGCTGTCCATCGTGGGGGTGGTGCTGACCACCGTGGGCGGTGAGGTCCGCTTTTCTCCGCTGGGCACGGCGCTTCTGGCGGGGGCCGCTGTCTCCGCCGCGCTGTTCAATGTCATCAGCCGGGGCACGGCGAAATATTTCACCGCCTTTGAGCGGACGTATGTGATGTTTGCCCTGGGCAGCGTGGTGTTCACCCTTGTCGCCCTGGTGCAGAACCGGCGGGATTTGACGGCGCTGCGGGCGCCGCTGACAGCGCCCTGGTTTTGGGGGGCCGTGCTGTACCTGGCGGTGGTCTCCTCCGTGTGCGCCTTTTTGCTCATCAATTTTTCCGTGAACTACGTCAGCGTGGCGAAAATCTCCATTTTTTCCAACTTCACCACCGTCATTTCTGTGCTGGCGGGTATTTTCCTCATGAAGGATACCTTCTCTCCGGTCCAGCTGGCCGGCGTCGTCGTCATTGTCCTCAGCGTTTTCGGAGTCTCTTTACAAAAAGAGGAGCGGCCCGAAGAAGTTTCTCAGTAAGGAGCGTTTCATGAAAAAAGCACTTTTCTGCGGTATCCTGGCCTCTCTGTTTTTCGCCTTCACCTTTTTGCTCAACCACAGCATGAACCTCTCCGGCGGATACTGGATGTGGAGCGCGTGCCTGCGTTACCTCATCATGCTGCCGATTTTGGCGCTGGTGCTGCGGTGGATGCCGGGGGAGCGGTTTCGCCCGGTCCTGGACGCCATCCGCGCCCGGCCGGCGGCGTGGCTGGTGTGGAGCACCGTGGGCTTCGGCTTTTTTTACCTGCCGCTGACCCTGGCCTCCGTGTTCGGGGAATCCTGGCTGGTGGCCGCCTCCTGGCAGGTGACCATTGTGGCCGGCGTGCTGCTGACGCCGGTGTTCGGCAAGCCCATCCCTGTGAAAAACCTGCTGCTGTCCCTGGTCATTCTGGCGGGCATCGCCCTTTTGCAGCTTCCCCACCTCCGGGGAAATGACGTCCAGGGCAACTGCATGGCCCTGGTGCCCATCCTGGTGGCGGCCTTTTCCTACCCCCTGGGCAACCGGAAGATGATGGAGGTCTGCCCGCCGGAGCTGGACGCGGTACAGCGGGTGTTCGGCATGACGCTGTGCAGCCTGCCCTTTTGGCTGGCGGTGGCCTGCGCCGCCTACGCCCGGTCCGGCGCGCCCAGCGGCGGACAGCTGGCCCAGGCCGGTGTGGTGGCCCTGTTCTCCGGCGTCATCGCCACCATTTTGTTCTTCCGGGCCACGGACCTGGTGCGTGGCGACCCACGGCAGCTGGCGCTTATCGAGGCCACCCAGTGCGGCGAGGTGATCTTCACCCTCCTGGGCGGTATCCTGGTGCTGGGGGACAGTGTGCCCGGCCCTGCCAGTATGGCGGGCCTGGCTCTGATTTTGGCCGGCATGGCGTTGAACAGCCTGGTGACGGCGCAATAAGGAAAAACAGAGGAATGGTCTTGCGGAGCCGCCGAAATGATGATAAAATCTCTCCGGAACAGATAGGAGAGATGCTATGTATCGGTATATTTTCTTCGATTTGGATGGTACGCTGACGGATTCCAAGGAGGGCGTTGTCAACTGTGTGCGGTACGCCGCGCAAAAGCTGGGCGGCCCCCAGCTGGACGATGAGACGGTACTGAAGTTCATCGGCCCGCCGCTGCAGGATTCCTTCATGCGCTACTGCGGCTTCAGCGCGGAAAAGGGCCTGGAGGCCGTGCAGGTGTTCCGGGAGCGGTATGTGCCGGTGGGGCAGTACGAAAACCGCCCCGGTCCGGGACTTGTGGAAATGTGCCGCCGCTTGCGGGAAAAGGGATATGTGCTGGCTTTGGCCTCTTCCAAGCCGGAGGAGCTGTGCGTGTCCATCTGTGACCGCTTTGGCTTTGCCCCCTACTTGTCAGCCACCACCGGCAGCCCCCCCGACGGCGACTGGGAAAAGGCGGACGTCATCCGGGAGGCCATGCGCCGCCTGGGCTTGACGGAGACGGACAAGCCCGCCATCCTCATGGTGGGTGACCGGAAGTTTGATGTGCTGGGCGCCAAGGAGTGCGGCATTGACTGCGCGGGCGTGGAGTTTTTCGGCTACGCTGCCCCCGGCGAGCTGGCCCAGGCCGGCGCCGTGGCGGTGGTGTCCAACGCCGAGGAGCTGGAGCAGTTCATTCTGACACATTGAAAAAAGCACGCTGTTTTATAAACAGCGTGCTTTTTTAACGTTTAATCCTTGTACTGCACCATGATGTCCCGGACTTCCTTCAGCGTCCAGCCCTCGCCGCTGAGGTCGGCGGAGAGCACCGGGTCGATGGGGACGGCCAGGTACATGTTGTTGCCGTAGGAGTAGGCGCCGGAGGTGACGCCGATCACCTGGCCGTAGGCGTTCAGAAGCGCGCCGCCGCTGCTGCCCTGGGAGATGTCGGCGGTGTCCATGAGGCAGGGCAGGTCGTACCGGGCCACCTGGCGGGCGGTGTCACTGATGACGCCGGAGCTGACGGCCAGGCCCAGGCCCAGGGGATTGCTGATGGTGTACACCGTGTCGCCCACCCGCACGTCTCCGGTGCCGGAGGGAGCCACCTCCAGGCAGGCAAAGGCGGAGGTGGAGCGGTGGCCCGCGGCGGTGCGGGAGACCTGGATGACGGCGATGTCGA
This sequence comes from Dysosmobacter sp. Sow4_B12, assembly GCF_052116665.1. Classification (NCBI taxonomy): domain Bacteria; kingdom Bacillati; phylum Bacillota; class Clostridia; order Eubacteriales; family Oscillospiraceae; genus Dysosmobacter; species Dysosmobacter sp. Sow4_B12. Next base: position 27,667 of record NZ_JBQKKR010000008.1, read on the forward strand.
TGCCGGCGTCGTAATACAGCACCCGCTCCACCGGGTAGGACTCGCCGGTGACAAGCTCCGCCGAGGCGGCGATGGCGCCGTCGATGGAGTGGTAGTTGGTGACGGCGATGCCGCCGGCGGTGATGAAGAAGCCGCTGGCCTGGGCATCGGCGTCGCCGGCATTGGCGGCCTTCTGGGTGCGGTAGCTGTTTAGGCAAAACACGGCTGCCAGGTGCCGGTCAGCGATCTGGCGGGCGGAGAGCTCCGGCGTCAGCAGGCCCAGGGCGTTGGCTGTGGCCCGGGAGACCAGGCCCTTTTCCAACAGGCGGTCCAAAACGGTGCCGCTGCCGTCCTTGTAGGGGAAGGCCAGAGCGTCCCGGATGGACTGGAAGAGGTCGCCACGGGTCATGGGCCCGTCAAACAACACGGTGGACAGGCCAATGCGCCGGGCGAAGATGGCGGCGTAATCCAGGGTGAAGTCCCCGTCCTGGTCGCTGTATCCCAGCATCCGCAGCAGGGAGGCGAACCAGCTGCCGGCGTCCAGCTGGCCGTTGGGGTTGTATTTCACCGGCGTCACGCCGGTGACCCAGCCCTGGTGGGCGGCGTAATCGATGGAATCGGCGGCCCAGGCGGGCAGGTCCAGATAGCCGCCGATCCAGATGTCAGCCGCGGCGTCCGCCTGGGCGCCGGCCAGCCGCACCAGCATCACCGCCGCCTGGGCCCGGGTGGCGGGGGCGTCCAGGTCATACTCCCCGGCAGTGTTGCCCTGGATCAAGCCCAGGGTGGATAAAATATCCGCGGAGCGGGTGGCCTCCCCCTCCAGGGCGGAGACGGCGGGAACTGCGCTCACCAGCAGGGCAAGAGCGCAGAGGAGGGCAAAGAGTTTGGTTTTCATGGTGTTCCTCCAACTTTCAAATTGTAGATATTGTAGCACCGCCCCGGCGGAATGGCAAGGCCCGCCGCCGCTGGACAGCGGCGGTGAAAGCTGGTATAATGCAAACACAAAGACCCACTGCGCCGGAACCGGCGACATCTATCATAAAGGAGAATTCTCAAATGGAGCTGAAAGACATTTTGAGCAAATGCGACCACACCCTGCTGGCCCAAACAGCCACCTGGGACGAGATCCGCACCATCTGCGACGACGGCATGAAATACGGCTGCGCCAGCGTCTGCATCCCCGCCAGCTATGTCAAGCAGGCGGCGCAATACGTGGAGGGAAAGCTCCCCATCTGCACCGTCATCGGCTTCCCCAACGGCTATGACACCACCGCCGCCAAGTGCTTCATGGCTTCTGACGCCGTGGAAAACGGCGCCGAGGAGGTGGACATGGTCATCAACATCGGCTGGGTGAAGGATAAGAAGTGGGAGGACCTTCTCAGTGAGATCAAGGCTGTCAAAGAGGCCTGCCGCGGCAAGCTCTTGAAGGTCATCATCGAGACCTGCTTCCTCACCGACGAGGAAAAGGTGAAGATGTGCCAGATCGTCACCGCCTCCGGTGCCGACTACATCAAGACCTCCACCGGCTTCGGCGGTGGCGGCGCCACCCGGGAGGATGTGGCCCTGTTCGCAAAGCACATCGGCCCCGATGTGAAGATCAAGGCCGCCGGCGGCATCGCGAACATTCAAGACGCGGAGGACTTCATCAATCTGGGCGCCTCCCGCCTGGGCACCAGCCGCATCGTCAAGGCCGTGAAGGCCATGGAGGGCTGATATGGGAACACCTCACAATGAAGCCGCTCCCGGCGCCTTCGCCAAGACGGTCTTAATGCCCGGCGACCCGCTGCGGGCCAAATTCATCGCGGAAACCTTCCTGGAGGACGCGAAGCTGGTGAACAATGTCCGGGGCATCCAGGGCTATACCGGTACCTACCGCGGCACGCCGGTGTCCGTCATGGCCTCCGGCATGGGCGTGCCCTCCATCGGCATCTACTCCCACGAGCTGTTCCACTTTTACGATGTGGACAACATCATCCGGGTGGGCACTGCCGGCGGCATCTCTCCCAAGCTGAAGCTGCGGGACGTGGTCATGGCCCAGGGCGCCTGCACGGACTCCAACTACGCCCACCAGTTCCGCCTGCCCGGCACCTTCGCGCCTATCGCCGACTTCACCCTGCTGGAGACCGCTGTGGCAGTGGCCCGGCGTCTGGGCGTGGAGCCGCCGGTGGGGAACGTGTTTTCCTCCGACGTGTTTTACAACAAGGCCGGCAACACCCTGGACTGGGGGAATATGGGCGTGCTGGCCGTCGAGATGGAGACAGCCGCCCTGTACTGCAACGCCGCCGAGGCCGGCAAGCGGGCCTTGACCATCTGCACCATTTCCGACAGCCTCGTCACCGGCGAGGAGCTGCCCCCCGCGGACCGCCAGATCTCCTTCACCCAGATGATGGAAATTGCGTTGGAGACGGCCGTGGAGATGGCGAAAAAGGGATAAAAAAGCGAACAGCCTCCCGCAATGCGGGGGGATAGTATGAAAGGGGGGCCGGGCGGCCCCCGCTTTCATGTTGAATCAGGCCCGCGCAGCGGGTGCTTTTGGCAGGCCAAAAGCAAAGACCGTCCGGCGATCGCCGGACGGTGAAATTGCGTTGGAGACGGCCGTGGAGATGGCGAAAAAGAGCTGAACAGAAAAATGGACGGCCTTCCGCGATGCGGGGGGATAGTAGGAAAGGGGGGCCGGGCGGCCCCCGCTTTCATGTTGTATCAAGCCCGCACAGCGGGGCGTTTGACTTGTCAAAAGCAAAAGAGGTCCGGCTTTCACAAAATAGTGAAAACCGGACCTCTTTTGCCGCCAAATTATGACGAAATGGAAAACATTGCGAAATTTTATTGCAATCCAGGTAAAGGGTTGATATAATGAGAGCCGACCTTTTAAGGTCTCCTCCCGTGCTTTCGGGGGAAATATTTTTGAAGGAAGGTAGATTCCGATGAAGAAGTTTCTTGCTCTGATTCTTGCATTGGTCATGTCTTTGTCCCTGGTCGCCTGCGGCGGTTCCAAGGCTGAAGAGAAGCCTGCCGAGCAGCCCGCCCAGGAGCAGCCCGCCGAGGCTGAGGGCGCTGATTTCAGCGTGGCCATGATCACCGACTACGGTGACATCACCGACCAGTCTTTCAACCAGACCACCTATGAGGCCTGCAAGGCCTACTGCGACGCCAACGGCGTGGACTTCAACTACTACAAGCCCGCCGGTGACTCCACCGCCGAGCGTGTGGCCATGGTGGAAAAGGCCGTGGACGAGGGCTATACCGTCATCGTCATGCCCGGCTTCGCGTTCGCTGAGACCATCACCGAGGTGGCCGACGAGTATTCCGACGTCACCTTCGTCGCTCTGGACGTCAGCGAGGGCGACCTGGGCGATTACACTCTGCCCAGCAACGTCTACTGCGCTGTGTACCAGGAAGAGCTGTGCGGCTACATGGCCGGCTACGCCGCTGTGAAGCTGGGCTACACCCACCTGGGCTTCCTGGGCGGCATGGCCGTCCCCGCCGTGGTCCGCTTCGGCTATGGCTACGTGCAGGGCGTTGACGCCGCCGCCGGTGAGCTGGGCGTGGATGCCACTGTGGAATATGCTTACGGCAACCAGTTCTTCGGCGACCCCGACATCACCGCTTACGCGGACAACTGGTATCAGACCCTGGGCGTGGAAGTCGTGTTCGCCTGCGGCGGCGGCATCTGCACCTCTGTGGGCGAGGCTGCTGCCAAGGTCGACGGCGCCAAGGTCATCGGCGTTGACGTGGACCAGTCCGGCAACCTGGACGCCGCTTACGGCGAGGGCATCACGCTGACCTCCGCTATGAAGGGCCTGGCTCCCACTGTCCAGCACATGCTCTCTGAGATCGCTGCCGGCAACTGGGACAACTACGGCGGCAAGGTGGAGACCCTGGGCCTGGTGTCCGGTGACGACCCCGAGGTCAACTATGTCCAGATCCCCATGGACACCACCCTGTTCGGCGATGGCTTCACCCAGGACGATTACAAGGCCCTGGTGAAGGACATGTTTGACGGCAAGATCACCGTGTCCGACGACATCACCGTTGAGCCCGCTGTCAGCAACATCACTGTCAACTATCTGGGCAACGTGAAGTAAGAGTTTTACATCCGCAAAAAGAGGACGGGAACATATTCCCGTCCTCTTTTTTTAATAGCTTCCGTTTTCTGTATTTTTGCTTTGAAATACGCCGCCGGATATAGTACAATAGAGTATCAACAATATTTGCCGCCAGGCAATAGGGGGAGGTCGTGAAATTTGGAACAGACCTATGCCATTGAGATGCTGAACATCACCAAGCGTTTCCCCGGCATCGTGGCCAACGACAATATCACGCTGCAGCTGAAAAAGGGCGAGATCCACGCCCTGCTGGGCGAAAACGGCGCCGGCAAGTCCACGCTGATGAGCGTGCTGTTCGGCCTGTACCAGCCGGAGGAGGGCGTCATCAAGAAGGACGGACAGGCGGTGGAGATCCGGGACCCCAACGACGCCAACGCCCTGGGCATCGGCATGGTCCACCAGCACTTCAAGCTGGTGGAGTGCTTCTCTGTGCTGGACAACATCATCATGGGCGTGGAACCCTGCAAACACGGCTTCCTGCAGAAGGGAGAGGCTCGGGAGAAGGTGCTCTCCCTCAGCGAGAAATACGGCCTGCACGTGGACCCGGACGCCCTGGTGGAGGACATCACCGTGGGCATGCAGCAGCGCACCGAGATCTTGAAGATGCTGTACCGGGAAAATGAGATCCTCATTTTCGATGAGCCCACCGCCGTTCTGACACCCCAGGAGATCGAGGAGCTCATGCAGATCATGCGGAACCTGGCGGCGGAGGGCAAGTCCATCCTCTTCATCTCTCACAAGCTCAATGAGATCATGGCGGTGGCGGACCGCTGCACCGTCCTGCGCAAGGGCAGATACATCGGCACCGTGAACATCAAGGACACCAACCAGAAGGAGCTGTCCCGGATGATGGTGGGCCGGGACGTGGAGTTTGTGGTCCACAAGGAGCCCGCCAAGCCCGGCAAGACCATCCTGGAGGTGGAGAACATGACGGTGGCCTCCAAGTCCCACAACAACAACGCCGTCAAGGACGTCAGCTTTACCGTCCGGGCGGGCGAGATCGTCTGCATCGCCGGCATCGACGGCAACGGCCAGACGGAGCTGGTCTACGGCCTCACCGGCCTGGAGCCCCTGAAAGGCGGCAGGATCATGCTGGAGGGACAGGACATCACCGGCGCCTCCATCCGAAAGCGGTCCACCCTGGGCATGAGCCACATCCCCGAGGACCGGCACAAGCACGGTCTGGTGCTGGACTACACCCTGGAGGACAACATGGTGCTCCAGCGGTATTTTGAGCCGGAGTTCGTCAGCAAGGCGGGCTTTTTGAAGCGCAAAGCCATCCGGGACTACGCCAACCGCCTCATCGACCAGTACGATGTCCGCTCCGGCCAGGGGCCTGTCACCGTGGCCCGCAGCATGTCCGGCGGCAACCAGCAAAAGGCCATCGTGGCCCGGGAGATTGACAAGGACCCGGAGCTGCTCATTGCCGTCCAGCCCACCCGCGGCCTGGACGTGGGCGCCATTGAGTATATCCACAAGCAGATCGTTGCCCAGCGGGACGCCGGCAAGGGCGTGCTGCTGGTGAGCCTGGAGCTGGACGAGGTCATGGCCCTGTCCGACCGCATCCTGGTCATGTACGAGGGTGAGATCGTGGGCCAGCTGGACCCCAAGACCACCACCGTGGAAGAATTGGGCCTGTACATGGCAGGCGCGAAAAGGGAGGAGGCATAAACCATGAAACAACAACGGTCTTCCCTGCTGCGCAACAACGCCGTTCAGTCGCTGCTGGCGTCGCTGCTGTGTATCCTTATTGGCCTGCTGGTGGGATATGTGGCCCTGCTGATCATCAACCCCGCCGGCGCCGGCGAGGCCATCACCACCATCATCAAGAACTTCATGACCTATTCCAAGCCCGCTACCCAGCTGAAAAACCTGGGCAACACCCTGGTAAAGACGGCACCGCTGCTGATGTGCAGCCTGTCGGTCCTCTTCGCCTACAAGGCGGGCCTTTTCAACATCGGCGCCGCCGGACAGTATGTGGTGGGCGCGGGCGCCAGCCTGTACTGCGCCCTGGCCTGGCACCTGCCCTGGTATCTGTGCCTGCTGGCCGCCATTTTGGCCGGCGCGGCCCTGGGTGCCGTCTCCGGCATGCTGAAGGCCTACTGCAACGTCAACGAGGTCATCTCCTGCATCATGCTCAACTGGATCAGCCTCTATGCGGTGAACACCCTTTTGAACCTGGTGAAGGAGGAGACCAGCCCCTACACCTTGAACCTCATCAACACCAGTCCCGGGAGTGTCCTGCCCTCCCTGGGCCTGGGCGGACTGTTCAGCGGAAACAAGTATGTCACCATCGCCATCCCCCTGTCGGTGCTGGTGGCGGCGGCCATTTGGGTGCTGCTGGAAAAGACAAAGCTGGGCTACGAGCTGAAGGCCACCGGCTGCAACAAGTTCGCCGCCAAATACTGCGGCATGCAGGAGAAAAAGAACTTGATCCTGACCATGTCCATCGCCGGCGCACTGGCCGGTATGGGCGCGGCGCTGCTGTTCCTCACGGGCTTTGAACAGTGGCAGTGCACCCAGTCCTCCATCCCCGGCATGGGCTTTAACGGCATCGCCGCCGCCTTCCTGGGCGGTCTGAACCCCCTGGGGACCATCCTCTCCTCTTACTTTATCCAGCACATCACCAACGGCGGCGCCTATGTGGACAAGACCATGTACTCCGCCCAGATCTCCGACTTTATCTCCGCCCTCATCATCTATCTGTGCGGTTTCGTGCTGTTCTTCAAATTCGCGCTGAACCGCTGGCTGGACCGCCGGGATGAAAAGCGGGCCAAGGCCGTTCAGGCCGACTCTGAGAAAGGGGGGAAGGCGGAATGATCCTCCTGCTGCAATATACGCTGATCTTCGCCTCCGTTTTGATGCTGGTGGCCCTGGGCGGCTGCTTCTCCGAGCACTCCGGCGTCATCAACATCGGCTTGGAGGGCATCATGGTCATGGGCGCCCTGGGCGGCGCGCTGATGATGAAATTCATGCCTGCCGGCGCGCCTGCCGCCGCCATCATTTTGCTGGTGGTGCTGGCCTCCATCGCTTTGGGCATGCTGTACTCCCTGCTGCTGGCGGTGGCCGCTGTCAACTTCAAGGCGGACCAGACCCTGGTGGGCACGGCCATGAACCTGTTGGGAACCGCCGCCGCCACCGTGTTCGTCAAGGCCATGAACACCGCCGAGAGCGTGGACAACGTGTCCTCCATCATTCAGTATATCGAGCCGAAGAAGGCGTTTTTGATGAACCTGGGTGGCTTTGAGTTCAACTGGTTCATGCTGCTGGCCCTCATTGCCCTGGTGGTGTCCTATGTGACGCTGTACAAGACCCGCTTCGGCCTGCGGCTCATGGCCTGCGGCGAGCATCCCCAGGCGGCGGACAGCGTGGGCATCAATGTGTACAAGATGCGCTACGCCGGCGTGCTGATCTCCGGCATGCTGGGCGGCCTGGGCGGCATCGTGTATATCACCGCCGGCGTCAGTGAGTGGAAGTTTGAAAACGGCGTGGCGGGCTTCGGCTTCCTGGCCCTGGCCGTCATGATCTTCGGCCAGTGGAAGCCCACCCGCATTGCTCTGGCGGCGCTGCTGTTCGGCTTTTTTCGGGCCTTGGGCAACGTGTACACCGGCTTTGACTTCCTGAAGGCTTTGAACCTGCCTTCCGCTGTGTACAATATGCTGCCTTATATCATCTCCCTGGTGGTGCTGGCCTTTACCTCCCAGAAATCCCGGGCCCCCAAGGCGGAGGGTATCCCCTACGACAAGGGACAGCGCTGAATCGATTCCGATTTGTAGAATTTTGTAAGAACAATACCCTCCGTTGTCGGATTTCGGCGGCGGAGGGTATTGCTTTGCGCCTACGGCAGCGCGTGACCGGTGAAAATTGCCGCCAGGACCCCGGCCAGCAGCGCCTGGACCGCCTTGCCGGCGGCGCAGCCGCGCAGGCGCAGGCCGCTGCCCTCCAGCACCGCCGCCGTCTGGCACAACACAGAGAGGCCGCCCCAGCCCGCCATGGCGGAGGCCAGAATGAAGGAGCCGCGGCCGGCGTCCAGCAGCGGCGTGAGGGAAAACAGCTCCGTGGCCCCCACCAGTGCCGGTCCCAGCCATCCCCCCAGAGAGGCCAGGGGGCGGGCCAGCACGTAGAAAAACGTCACAAAGGCGCAAACGGACAGCATGCCCCCCAGGCTCTCCCGGACGGCGCCTACAAAGGCGGCGGAAAAGGAGACCGCCTGAAAAGCAGGACGCCTTGACAGCTCCTGCCGCTGCTGGTCCGGCCCCCAGCGCCGGAACAGCAGCCCCGTCAAAAGGGCGGACAGCAGGTGGATAAGCCACAGCCACACCCCCGCCCGGACGCTGCCGAACACCCCGCCCCCCAGCACGCTGATGAGAAACACCGGGTTGGAGTTGTTGCAGAAGGTCAGCAGCCGCTCCGCCTCTGGACGGGACAAAAAGCCGCCGCGGTACAGGTCCGCCGCCGCCTTCGCCCCGATGGGGTAGCCGCCGATGAGGCCCAGCAGCAGGGCGGAGCTGCCCACGCCGTCCACCCGGAACAGCGGCTCCATGAGCCCCGCCAGCATGGGGGACAGCAGCTCTCCCAGTCCCAGGGACAACAGCAGGGACGACACCACCAAAAACGGGAACAGCGCCGGGATCACGGACCGGGCGCACAGGCCCAGAGCCTCCGCTGCCGCGGCCCGGACGGCACCGGCTTTTGTCAAAAACAGGACCAGGACCCCGCACAGGGCCAGGCAGGCCGCCGCCCGCCAGCGTATCCGCATACAAATCACCCGCTTATTCCTATGCGCCCTTTCGGGAAACCATGCCCGCCCCCGCAAGTCGGACAGGCAAGGCGCATACAGTCGGACAGAGGTGAAGAATATGGAGCGTAACCGAAAAGAGCGGGAGGGCGGCGTGCTGAGCACGGTGGCGGAGCTGTTCGACCTGCCGGCGGACGTGGTGGCGGGTCTGCCCCGGCTGGAGATGGTGGGCAGCCGCCAGATGTATCTGGAGCACCACCAGGGCATCCTGGCGTACAGCGACAGCCGCATCGACGTGAACACCGCCGCCGGGGTGCTGTGTGTGAAGGGAGAGGGCTTGTCCCTCCTGGCCATGACGGGGGAGGAGCTGCGGATCGGCGGAAGCCTTTCGTCGGTGGAGTGGGTAAAATAAATGCTGAACCAGATTTTGAACCGCTTCCGGGGCCAGGTGCGCCTGCGGGTGGAGGCGGCCTTTCCGGAGCGGGTGCTGAACCTGTGCGGCGCCCGGGATTTGGCCTTCTGGGACCTGGAATGGGAGAGCCCCACCGCCTTTTCCTGCCGCCTCAGCCGCCGGGACTACCATACGCTCCGCAAAGCGGCCAAGCGCCTGGACTGCACCATCACCCCCATCCGGCGGGAGGGAGTGCCCTATTTCCTGGGGCGCTTCCGCAAGCGCTACGCCCTGCTGGCGGGGCTTTTCCTGTGCGCCGCCGGGCTGTCCCTGGGGTCGCTATTCATCTGGGACTTCACCGTGGAGGGCAACGAGACCGTCCCCACGGAGGAGATCCTCCGGGCCCTTCAAAAAAACGGCGTGGACATCGGCACCTTCGGCTTCTCCCTAAACGCGGAGGACCTGCGCAACCACGTGCTGCTGGACATCCCGGAGCTCAGCTGGATCACGGTGAACGTGTCCGGCTGCCGGGCGTATGTGCAGGTGCGGGAGCGGACGATGGCGCCGGAGATGGTGGATAAGCGCAAGCCCGCCAACGTGGTGGCCCGGCGGGCGGGACTGGTGAAAAAGGTCCGGGCCCTGGACGGCGTGGCCTGTGTGCTGCCGGGGACCTCGGTGGAGGAGGGACAGCTCCTCATCTCCGGCGTGGAGGACACGGACACCGTGGGAGCCCGTGTCCTGGCCGGCATGGGCACCGTCCAGGCCCGGACCTGGTACACCCTCACCTGCGCCATGTCCCTCAGCTCTCCGCGAAAACAGGATACCGGGGAGGAAAAGACCCTGGTGTCCCTGGTGTTTGGGACCCACCGGGTAAAATTCTTCGCAAACAGTAGCATCGAAGGGTGCGAATATGATAAAATAACAAAAAGACGCCGGTTGGACCTGCTCGGCTTGCCGCTGCCTGTCACGCTGGTGACGGAGCGGTGCCGGATGTATGAGGCTCACGAAGCGGCTGTGGAGCCCATGGAGGCCAAGGCCGCCGGGGAACAGATCTTGACGGAGTATCTCCACACCCTGGTGGACCCCTACGGCACGGTGGAGAGCACCCTTTGCACCGCCCGGCAGAAGGGGGACACCCTGCTGGTGACGCTGACGGCGGAGTGCCAGGAGCAGATCGGGGAATCGGTGCCCATTTACACAGAGAATCCGGGCTGACGGCCCGCAGAGGATACAGGAGTGATGGCATTTTGGAACAGAGAATCAGCATTGAGCGATTGGAGCAGGCGGTGAATATCTTCGGCTCCTTTGACGAGAATATCCGTCTTTTGGAGCAGGAGTTTTCCGTCACGGTGGTGAACCGGGACGGGGAGCTGCGGGTGGACGGCGAGGCGGAGAATATTATGCTGGCTTGCAAGGCCATCCAGGCCCTGCTGACCCTCTCCTCCCGGGGTGAGGTCATCGGCGAGCAGAACGTCCGCTACGTCATCGGCCTGGTGCGCGCCGGGAAGGAGGAGCAGATCACGGAGCTCACCGGCGACGTGCTGTGCATCTCCGCCAAGGGCCGTCCGGTGAAGCCCAAGACCATCGGCCAGAAGGAGTATATCGCCTCCGTGCTGAAAAACACCGTTACCATCGGCGTGGGCCCGGCGGGCACCGGCAAGACGTATCTGGCCGTGGCCGCCGCCGTCCAGGCCTTCCGGGACAAGCAGGTGAACCGCATCATCCTCACCCGCCCGGCGGTGGAGGCCGGCGAGCGGCTGGGATTTTTGCCCGGCGACCTCCAGAGCAAGGTGGACCCGTACCTGCGGCCCCTGTACGACGCACTGTTCGACATGCTGGGGGCGGAAACCTATCAGAAATACCTGGAGCGGGGCAACATCGAGGTGGCGCCCCTGGCCTACATGCGGGGCCGCACCCTGGACGACAGCTTCATCATTCTGGACGAGGCCCAGAACACCTCCCGGGAGCAGATGAAGATGTTCCTCACCCGCCTGGGCTTCGGGTCCAAGATCGTCATTACCGGCGATGTCACCCAGATCGACCTGCCCGACGGCAAGGCCTCCGGCCTCAAGGAGGCCATGCGGGTGCTGCGGAACGTGGAGGGCATCGGCATCTGCGAGCTGACCAACGCGGACGTGGTGCGCCACGTGCTGGTCCAGCGGATCGTGAAGGCCTACGAGGACTATGAAACAGCCAAAAACGGCGGAAAGGGAGGGAAGCGGTAATGGCGAAGCGTCACTATATCCCCGTCACCGCGGACATCCCCGGCGCCGCCAATGAGCGCAACTGCGCCCTCATCCGCAAGGTCATCCGCACCGCCCTGGCGGCGGAGGGCGTCAGCGTCCCCTGTGAGGTGGACGTGCTGCTGACGAATGATGAAAATATCCATCAAATCAACAAGGACATGCGGGACGTGGACCGCCCAACGGACGTGCTGAGCTTTCCGGAATTCGACCTCTATCCCGGAGAGCTGCCCACAGAGGAGGACGCGGACCCCGGCACAGGCCTCATCCCTCTGGGGGACATGGTCATCTCCATGGAGCATGTGGCCGCCCAGGCCAAGGAGTACGGCCATTCAAACCGCCGGGAGCTGGCGTACCTGGTGACCCATTCCGTTTTGCACCTGCTGGGCTATGACCACCTGGACGAAGGACCCCAGAAACAGCAGATGCGTGCCCGGGAAGAAGCGATTTTGGCGGAGCTGGGCATTACCCGGGAGGGCTGAGCCATGGCAAAAGCTGAGCGGACCTGTCCCTACTGCGGAAAGCCCATGCGGGAGGGGCGGATACACAGTGACAACCGACTCTGCTGGCGGCCCTCCAATGGATTTGGGACGTTGCTGCGGGGTTCGATGCCGGAAGATGGCGTCCCTCTGCCGGGGGCGTTTGGCTACGTTCGGGGACAGGACGCCCCGGCTTTCTATTGCCAAGGCTGCGGCAAGATATTGCTGGATGTCTGAAACTGACGCCGGACAGCCCTGGCGCATACACTGTCCCGAGGTGATTTGGGATGGTATTGCTGCAAGACGGGATCATTGCGTTCCTCTCCGCCGTGGGGCTGACCACGGTGGTGTGGCTGGCGGCGGGAACGGTCCTCCACGCCGGGAGGCCCACGGTGCCCGGCCTTTTGCTGGTGCTGCCCCTGCGGGGGGAGGCCCTGGCGCTGGAGGGGGATTTCCGGGAGCTGCGCCGGGTCCGGCACCGCCTGCCGGGGAGCCGCATCGTGCTGGCGGACTGCGGCATGAGCGAGGACGCCAAGGCTCTGGCCCGCTACCTGGCGGAGCGGGAGGAGGACGTCCTTTTGACAGAGGGGAACACCTTCCCCGCAGAGTAAATACATAGAGAGGCAGAGCATGGAAGAACGCATCACCTGTGACGGCACCGTCCACAGCGTCATTTTTCAAAACGCCGAAAATGGCTATACGGTCCTGCGCCTCCTGACGGAGGAGGGGGAGGTCGTCACAGTGGTGGGCTGCATCCCCTGTGTGGCGCCGGGAGAGCATCTGACGGTGTCCGGCGTCCTGGAGCAGCACCCCCAGCACGGGGAGCAGCTGCGGGCGGTGGAGCTGGAACGGTTTTTGCCGGAGGACGAGGAGGAGATCTTCAACTACCTCTCCTCCGGCGTCTGCAAGGGGGTGGGCCCCGCCACCGCCCAGCGGATCGTGGAGCGCTTCGGCCGGGACACGTTGGACATCCTGGAGCGGGAGCCGGAGCGGCTGACTTTGATCAAAGGCCTCACTGCCAAAAAGGCCCAGGAGATCGCCGGGAGCTTCCGCCGGCACATGGGGCTGCGGCGGCTGATGGAGTTTCTGGCCCGCTACCAGCTGCCGCCGGTTTTGGCCATGCAGCTGCGCCAGCAGTACGGTGACGCGGCGCTGGAGATGGTGCAGGCGAACCCCTATCTTCTCAGCAGCGACAGCTGCGGCGTGGAGTTTGCCCTCACCGACGGCATCGCCATGAGCATGGGCATCGCCGCGGACAGCGGCGAGCGGCTCCAGGCGGCGGTGACCTTTGAGCTGAGCCATAACGAAAACAACGGCCACGTGTTCCTGCCCCGGCCCAAGCTGGCGGCTGCCACCTGCCAGCTGCTTCAGTGTGACCAGGAGCTGGTGGAGCAGGCCCTGGACGACCTCATCGACCGGGGGGCTGTGGTGCAGGAGCAGGTGGCCAATGTGGAGGCCTGTTATCTCAGGCGGCTGTGGGAGGCGGAGACCTCCGCCTGCCGGCGGCTGAACGGCCTTCTGGCCGCGGACGCGGACCGCAGCGGCCAGGCGGCCCGGACCATCGAAGAAATACAGCGGGAGCAAGGAATCACCTACGCGCCCCAACAGCGCCAGGCAGTGGAGCTGGCGGCCCGCACCGGCGTTCTTATCCTCACCGGCGGTCCCGGCACCGGCAAGACCACCACCGTCCGGGGCATTGTGGCGCTGTTTCAGAAAATGGGGCTGGACATCGTGCTGGCGGCTCCCACAGGCCGGGCGGCCAAGCGCATGAGCGAGCTGACGGGCATGGAGGCCCAGACTGTCCACCGGCTGCTGGGCATGAGCTGGAATGAAGCCACCCACCAGGTGACCTTCTCCAAGACGGAGCAGGAGCCCCTGGAGGCGGACGCGGTCATTGTGGACGAGATGAGCATGGTGGACCTGAGCCTGTTTTCCGCTCTTCTGCGGGCCCTGCGGCCCGGCACCCGGCTGGTGCTGGTAGGGGACGCGGACCAGCTGCCCTCCGTGGGCGCAGGCAACGTCTTTTCCGACCTCATCCGCAGCGGGCGGGTGAAGACCGTGTTCTTGCGGGAGGTGTTCCGCCAGGCGGAGCAGTCCGCCATCATCCGCAACGCCCACGCCGTGAACCTGGGGGAGCCGCCCAGGCTCACCAACGACCAGGGGGATTTTTTCTTCCTGTGCCGCCGGGACGGGGAGCGGACCCTCTCCACGGTGGTGGACCTGTGCCGCAGCCGTCTGCCGGAGAAAATGGGCATTCCCGCCGACCAGATCCAGGTGCTGACGCCTACCCGAAAGGGGCCCAGCGGCACGGTGAGCCTGAACCGCAGCCTCCAGGCGGCGCTGAATCCTCCAAAGCCGGACAAGCGGGAGCTCCAGTGGGGCGAGCGGCTGTTCCGGGAGGGGGACCGCATCATGCAGACCCGCAACGATTACAACGTGGTGTGGGAGAAGGCGGACGGCACCGTAGGAACCGGCATGTTCAACGGCGACGTGGGAAAAATCGTCCAGATCGACCCCTCCGGCGAGTGGCTGACGGTGGATTTCGACGGCAGGACGGCGTTGTACGGCGCGGAACAGCTCAGCGAGGTGGACCTGGCCTACGCGCAGACGGTCCACAAGGCCCAGGGCAGCGAGTACCGCTGCGTGGTGCTGGCCGCTATGCCGGCGGCCCAGTCCCTCATGGTGCGGGGGGTGCTGTATACGGCCCTGACCCGGGCCAGGGAGCTTTTGATCCTGGTGGGGGATGATGCCGCTGTTCGGGCCATGGCGGCCAATGACCGCCAGCAGAGGCGGTATTCGGGGCTGCGGTGGCGGCTGGCGCACAGTGGAGAGTGAATAGCGTCCATACTTGGACGCGGAAGTGACAGCCATGATGATGGCTGGGCATGTGCGCCCCCCATTTTCTCCCCGTGGAGAAAACGGGCCGCGCCCGGTCCAAAAGACACGCCAGGAGGGGGATTTCGGTCTCCCCCTCCTGGACCTCCCCTTCAAACGACACAAAGAGGGGGCTGCGGCCCCCTCTTTGGAAACTCCCCCTACGGAGCGGCAGCGGGAAGAGAAGCTGAACGCTTTGACAAGCACCTTGGAATGTGAAGAAGCGTCACAACTTGCGGCTTGAAGGCTGGATGATTGCCGGGTTATAGCGCACCTGGATGAGACCTGGCAGGTTTTATCCGGTGGTGGCTTCCGGCCGTTCGCATCCCCAAACTTGCCCGCACGGGCAAGTTTGGACGAGGCGCTTTTCTTTTCCACCGTGCACGGCGCATTTTCTTTTGGCAAGACAAAAGAAAAAGGGGGGTGCATTACCCACTGTGGACCCAAATGGGTCCCATAAAATCATACCAACTCCATAAAATGAAGCAAAAATGGACCAAAACAAGTCCTTTTTGCGGAGGCTGGTATGGTAGAGCAAAAAATCAAGCAGGACATCTGCATTGGTGCAAATATTCGCAGAATCCGTAAGGAAAACGGTGTGAAGCAGACGGAGCTGGTGCGCCTTTTACAGTTGAACGGCATTGAGATGACCAGGGAGAGCCTGGTAAAAATTGAAAGAGGTGCACAGCACATTCAAGCTTCTCAACTGCGGGGAATCCGGGATGCTCTGAAAACATCGTATGATGAACTGCTGGCAGAAAAATGAAACATCTGCCGGAAGCCCTTGTAAACCTCTTTTTTCCTCCCAAATGCCCCTTCTGCGGCAAGGTCCTGGACACGCCGGACATCTGTCCCGCTTGTGAGAAGGCCCTGCCGTGGACGGCGGAAGCAGAGGGCCTTCGGCAAGGCGCCGGCGGCCTTCGCTGTGCCGCGCCCTTATGGTACGAGGACCTGGCCCGGGAGGGCTTACTGCGCTTCAAATTCCACGGTTCCTCCGCGGCGGCGGAGGCCTTGGGCGGCCTGGTGGCCCGGTGCGCGGCGGAGCGGTTTTCCGGGGAGTTCGACACGGTGACTTGGGTGCCCGTCAGCAAAAAGCGCCTGCGGCAGCGGGGCTATGACCAGGCCCGGCTCCTGGCGGAGTCCGCCTGCCGCCGGTGGGACACGAAGCCGGTTGCCCTGCTGCGGAAGGTAGCGGACAACTCTGCCCAATCCGGCCTGACAGAGGCCGCTGCCCGGCGGGCCAACGTCCTGGGGGTTTACGAGGCGCTGCCGGAGGCAGCGGGAAAGCGCGTTTTGCTCATTGACGACATCTGCACCACCGGCGCAACGCTGACAGAGTGCGTCCGGGTGCTGAAGGACGGCGGGGCGGAAAGCGTGGCCTGTGCCGCCGTGGCCTTGACCCGGGAGAAAAAAGTTCACAAAAATGGAGAAAAATAGGGTTGCAATCGGGGAAATAGCCGCTATAATATAACCTGTATGACTTTGCACGGAAAAACCGTTTATAATAACGACAGAAAGATCAAATGAGGTGGAATCTATGCCTATGGCAAAAGACATCGGTATCGACCTGGGTACCGCGTCCGTTTTGGTATATGTAAAGGGTAAGGGCATCGTGCTGAACGAGCCTTCCGTGGTGGCGCTGGACAAAAACACCGGAAAGCTTTTGAAGGTGGGCGCCGAGGCCCAGGCCATGCTGGGCCGCACCCCCGGCAACATCATCGCCATCCGTCCCCTGCGGGAGGGCGTCATCTCCGACTACGACATGACGGAGCGGATGCTGCGGGAGTTCATCCACAAGGTGGCCGGCGTGTCCTTCTTCAAGCCCCGGGTCATCATCTGCGTGCCCTCCGGCATTACGGAGGTCGAGGAGCGCGCCGTCATCGACGCCGGCATCCAGGCCGGTGCCCGGAAGGTGTACCTCATCGAGGAGCCTGTTGCCGCCGCCATCGGCGCCGGCATCGACATCACCCAGCCGGACGGCCATATGGTGGTGGACATCGGCGGTGGCACCGCCGACATCGCTGTCATCTCCCTCAGTGGCGTGGTGGAGTCCGCCTCCATCAAGATCGCCGGCGACCAGCTCAACGAGGCTGTGGTGAAGTATATGCGCCGCAAGCACAACCTGCTGGTGGGTGAGCGCACCGCCGAGGAAATGAAAAAGCAGATCGGCTGCGTATTCCCCAAGGAAGAAGAGGAGACCATGGACGTGAAGGGCCGCTGCCTGCTCACCGGCTTGCCCCGTGTGGTCACCGTCAGCTCCGTGGAGATGATGGACGCCTTCGAGGAGCCTGTGGAGCGCATCATGGAGGCCATCCACTCCGTGCTGGAGCGCACGCCCCCCGAGCTGGTGGCGGATATCTCCACCAACGGCATCGTCATGACCGGCGGCGGCAGCCTGGTCTCCGGCTTCGACAAGCTGGTCACCGCCCGCACCGGCATCCACACTGTCATCGCCGAGGACGCCATCTCCTGTGTGGCCATCGGAACCGGCAAGAGCCTGGACTCTCTGAACAACATGCAGGACGGCACCATGAACCTCAGCCGCCGCCGGCAGATGAACTGAAAAATACCCAAAGGGTCCCCGGCTGCTGGCCGGGGACCTTTCCGCTGACAGCGGAGGAGCTGCGGGAAAATCCTTGCAATTTCGCGGGAGTTTGATATAGTAAATAGAGCTTACAAAAGACCGATCAAAGGAGGCGCGCCATGGCAGTCCAGATCATCACGGATTCCACCAGCGACCTGACGGCGGAGGAGCTGCGGGAGCTGGGCGTCCACGTGATCCACATGCGGGTCATTTTTGAAGACGGCGTCTACACGGACGGCGTCGATATTACCAAGGAGGAGTTTTACGCCAAACAGGCGGAGGCCAAGGTCCTGCCCAAGACCACCCAGGTGAACCCCGGGGAGTTCTGCGACGCCTTCCAGCCTCTGCTGGACACCGGGGATGAGGTGGTGGCCATTCTGCTGTCCTCCAAGCTGTCGGGCTCCTTCCAGTCCGCCGTCATCGCCAAGGACATGGTGGAGGGGGCGGAGCGGCTGCATCTGGTGGATTCCCTGAATGTCACCCTGGGCGAGGGCTTGCTGGTGCGGGAGGCGGTCCGCCTCCGGGACGCCGGAAAGTCCGGCGCCGAGATCGCGGCGGCCATTGAGGCCCTGCGCAGCCGGGTGCGGTTCGTGGCCTTCGTAGGCACGCTGAAATATCTGAAAATGGGCGGCCGTATTTCCGCCTCCACGGCGGCATTGGGCACCATGCTGAATATCTCCCCGGTGGTGGCCGTGGTGGACGGGGAGGTAAAGTCCGTGGGCAAGGTGCGGGGCAGCCAGAAGATCATGGCCTACACCTTGGATTTTGCCAAAGAATACCCGGTGGACACCCGCCACTGTGTGGTGTTCGGTCACTCCCGCTGCCAGGAGACCATGGAGGCTTACCGGGACAAGGTGACGGCGGCCCTGGGTATCCGGGACTGGGCCTGGGACGAGCTGGGCGCCGTTATCGGCACCCACGCGGGCCCCGGCTGCTATGGCCTTGCCTACATCGGCCTCAAGTGAAAAACAGGAAGCAGAGCCGCCGGCTCTGCTTCCTGTTGTAAAAACAACTGTGCTTTTCATGGATTTGCGCTATACTGCCGGGGAATACTGGCAGAAACGGCTTACTTCCCCTTCCGGGCTTTCCGCTTGGGGGAGGTGAAGGCCGCCAGCCAGGCTGCCACCACCACGAAGGCGCCGACGCCGTAGCCCACGCCGTACATGGAGCGCTCAGAGGTGGAGAAGTAGTCGCCGATCTGGCCGCCCAGGATGAAGGCCATGGCCAGAGGCACCACGAACATGAGGCAGAAGGTCAAAAACCCGTCCACCCATTTGACGGAGTTGCCCTGGTGAATTTCCTCCAGCACTGTTTTCGAGCCGATCTCCCAGCCCACCATAATGCTCATCAGCAGGGCGCCCAGAGGCATGGCCAGACCCTCGGACAGGCAGTCCATGAAGTCCAGCCAGCAGTCATTGAAGCTGCCCACAACGCCCAGGGAATTCTGGAAGGGGACCCACACGCCGTTGGAGCCCAGACCGTCCACAGCCACGATGGTAGCTTCCACCATGATGGCAAGGCACACCAGCAGCACCACCCGGCTGCGGCTGCCCGTCTTGCCCTTGGCGGCAGCCCGGTCCATGAAGAAGGTGACGACCACCTCGACCAGGGAGATGGCGGAGGAGATGGCGGCCACCAGCACCAGTAGGTAGAAAATGACGCCGAACAGGGAGCCCACGGAACCCATGGTCTGGAACACGTCCTGCAGGGTGATGAACAGCAGCTTGGGGCCGCTGAGGGCGGCGCTGGGACCGTAGGTAGCCACGGCGGCGGGGATGACGGCGAGACCCGCCATCAGCGCCACCACCGTATCCGCGAACACGATGACGGCGGCGTTTTTCACCAGGTTCTCCTTCTTGCCCAGATAGGAGCCGTAGGTGATCATGACGCCCATGGCCAGGGACAGGGAGAAGAACATCTGACCGCCGGCAGTTGCCATGACGGAGCCGATGCTGGGGGCGGATTCAATGAAGCCGGCCTCCACGGCGTAGCCGGGGACGAACATGAACTTCAATCCCTCCACGGCGCCGGGCAGCGTCAAGGAGCGGATGATGATAATGACCAGCATGACGAACAGGGCCGGCATGCCCACATTGTTGAACTTCTCAATGCCGCCGGAGATGCCGCCCCGGTTGATGAGGTAGCAGATGATCATGAACAGCAGCGTGAACATGACACAGCCGAAGGGGTTGGTCAGCATGGCGCCGAACAGGTCGGCGCCGGTCTTGACCTCCGCCCCGGCGAAAGCCAGATTGCTCAAGTTTAGGGCCATGTACTCAATGCAGTAGCCGCCCAGAACAGAGTAAAAGCTCATGATGACAAAGGGGGCAAACACCGCCAGCCAGCCCACCCATTTGAAGCGGCTGGTCAACTCCTTGTAAGCGCCGATGGTGCCCTTGCCGGTGCGGCGGCCCATGGCCAGCTCCGCCATCATGATGCTGAAGCCCACGAAGATGGCCAGCAGCAGGTAGATCAGCAAAAAGGTGAAGCCGCCGGATTTTCCCATTTTATACGGGAATCCCCAGATGTTGCCAAGGCCCACGGCGGAGCCGATGGCAGCCAGCAAAAAACCGATGTTGCTTCCCCATGATCCTCTCTCATTGCTCATAATATCCCTCTCTCACAGTAAGTTTTCGAATACCCCTCATTCGAATTACTCATATACCATACGCTATTTTTTCGGCCCTGTCAAGGGAACGAATGGAAATACAGTGGAAAAATGTTTTTTGCATAAGGACAATCATTTCACAATCAAGGACAAGGAAGGCAACTATGTTACAGTTCAAATCAGTGACAAAACAGGATGGACCGAAGCTGCGGCGCTACTATCAAGACTGCGATTACGGTCTTTGTGAATACTCTGTGGGCACGAAGCTCATGTGGCGGAGCACCCTGCATCCGTCCTGGACGGAGGCGGCGGGGTGCCTGGTGGTGCGCAACTGCATCGACGGGCAGGTGGTGTTCGACTATCCGGTGCCGGGACCGGAGGGGGATGAGGACAAGGCACTGGAGGCCATCGAGTCCTACTGCCTGGAGCAGGGGATCCCGCCGGTGATCTCCGTGGTGCCGGAGTGCAAGGCGGGCCGGCTGCTGTCCCGTTACCCGTATGTGCGGGTCAGCGACGTGCGGACCTGGCGGGACTACGTGTATTACCGGGAGGACCTGCAGTTTTTCACGGGACGGCGGTATTCCGGCCAGCGCAACCACATCAACAAGTTCCGCTCCAAATGGCCGGAGGCCTCTTTCCGCCCCTTGACGGCGGCGGACCGGGGCATCATTGATACGTTCTGGGCGGATTACGAGGCGGAGTTTCCCAAGGGAAACAACGCCAAGGCCCGGGATGAGCTGGCGCTTGCCAAGAAGATGCTCCGCATGGTGGACAAAAGCTGGTTCGTAGCCGGCGGCATGTTCGACGGGGAGAAGCTCATTGCCCTGTCCCTGGCGGAAAAGTGCGGCGAGACCCTTATCATCCACATTGAAAAGGCCCTGTATTCCTACACCGGCGTGTATCCCACCCTGGTGCAGGCCTTTGCCGACGCCTTTGGCGGAGACTGCCGGTGGCTGAACCGGGAGGATGACGCGGCGGACAAGGGACTGCGGACCTCCAAGCTGCAGTACGGCCCGGCAAAGCTGGCGCCCAAGTACCGCTTTGAGCCTCAGAATGAGCTGCTGTCCCACGTCAGCGCCATCCCGGTGCTGAAGACGGAGCGTCTGACCCTTTCGGCGCTGACGGAGGCGGATATTCCCGCCTATAACGCCCTGGTGCTGGACGGAGACCGCAACCGCTGGTGGGGCTACGACGATGTGGCCGGCCTGGGCGGGCCTGTGGAGGAGCGGAGCTTTTTTGACGTGGCCCGCCGGGATTTTGACAACCGCCTTGCGGCCAACTTCGCCGTCCGACTGGATGGAAAGCTCATCGGCGAGGCGGTGCTCTACCGCTTCGACTGCCGGGGCGGCGCGGAGCTGGGCTGCCGCGTCGACAGGGCTTACGCCGGGAAAGGCTACGGCACGGAGGCCTTTGCCGCCGTGGCGGATTGGGCGCTGTACAAGGTGCACCTTTCCCGGGTGGTGGCCAAGTGCTTCAAGGAAAACCAGGCGTCCTACAAGATGCTCTCCTCCTGCATGCGGAAAAACGGAGAGGACGAGACCTTTTACTATTTCGAAAAGCTGGTATAAAAAACGGCGCCGGAACTTTTGTTCCGGCGCTGTTTTTTCAAAAGGAAACGCACATGCCGCAGCCCACTTCCTGCACGGGAAGGACTTTTGCAAGCTCCAGCTTGGCGGCCAGGGAGACGCAGTGGCAGGGATAGAGGACGCCGGGACGCAGCGAGGTGAGAAACGATGCCGTTTTTTCCACCCGGCTGTTGGCCCGGGGCAGGTGGAACCCACCCAGAATACCGGCGATTCGGGGTTCCCCGCAGACCGCCTGGGCGTGGGAGACAATGTTGCAGATGCCGCTGTGGGAGCAGCCGGTGAGGATGAACAGGCCCTCCGGGGTCCGGCAGGCCAGGGCGGTGTCATCCGCCAGCAGGTCGGGCTGCTCCTCCCCGTCCAGCAGGACGCGGCCCAGAGGGCGGCGCTGCTCGAAGTCGTGAACGGCGGGGATCTCCCCCAGGAACACGCAGTTTTCCGACAGCCAGACCGGCGCCTTACTGGGGCGGTAGTCACAGGCGGCGGAAATGGCGCCGTCCGCCGGCGGGCCGATGTATTCCCCGCCGTACCAGCGGGGCAGCAGGCACCGGGGATGGGCGATGAGGCGGACACCGGACAGGTCGAACCGCTCCGCCAGAAGGGCGAGGCCGTTGGTGTGGTCGTTGTGGCCGTGGGAGAGGACGATGTGGGTCAGGCGGCCCAGGTCCAGTCCCAGCTTTTCCGCGTTTTGCAGGAAGACATCGGAATAGCCGGTGTCCAGCAGGATACGCAGGCCGTCGATCTCCAGGTAGTAGCTGGCGGCGGGCTCTCCCAGAAAATAGCGGTCAATGAGGGTGTTGTTGTCCGCCAGTACCCAAAGCTTTGCCGTTTCAGCCATGCAGGTCCTCCTCCCGGCAGGTGCCGCCCTCCGTGAGGCCCAGGGCCTCCACCCGTGTCTCCGGGATGTCCAGAGAGAAGCGGACGCCGTCGGCGCGCTGGCACAAAAGCCACAGCGGCGCCGGCTCCCGGTGCTCCTCGCAGCCGAAATCCCCCTCTTCAATGCGCAGGACGCACACGTCATGTCCCGGCGCGGCGGCAATGCGGGCCGCTGCCTCTTCCCGCGTCAGCTTCATGCCAGAAACTCCGGGCCGAAGCTGTGGGGCAGCAGTTCCGGTAGGGTGAAAACCTGTTCCTCACCGGCGCCGTTGAGGCAGATGACCTCCATATTGGGGGCGAATTCCCGCAGCACCTGCCGGCACACGCCGCAGGGGACGCAGAAATCCTTGCTCCTGCCGGCCACCACGATGCGGACAAAGTCCGTGTGTCCCTCGCTGACCGCCTTGGCCACGGCGGTGCGCTCGGCGCAGATGGTGGGGCCGAAGGAGGCGTTTTCGATGTTGCAGCCGGTGAACACGGTGCCGTCGCTGCACTCCAAGGCGGCGCCCACAGGAAAATGGGAATAGGGGATGTAGGCCCGGTCCAGCATGGCGACGGCCGCGGCCTTCAGTTCTTCTCGGGTCATAAAAACACTCCTTCAAAAAATGCACTCAGCCGATAGTCTGGAGCTCCACTGACTCTACCGGCAGCGTGTCCATCTGGGCGTCCGGGTCTGCGATGTCCGAGGTGTCGTATTGGACGGCCACCCAGCCGCCCAGGGTAGGGGCGTCATAGAGGTCCACATGCAGGTTGGACAGGGTGTCGAACACCTCCTGGGGATCGCCCCAGGCATCCATGATGTCTTGGCGGCGGAAGCCGGACAGGGCCTCGGTGGCAGCGTCGTCAGTCATGGCCTCTACCGCTGTCAGAGGGGGAACCTCTGCCTGCTCTGTTTCTCCGGAGCCGCAGGCGGTCAGTGCCACCACAACAAGCAGCGATAGCAGAAACAGGCAGATGCGGTGCTTCACATGTGATTCCTCCTTTTTCAAGCCCAGCCCACCTCCCGCTGGGGGCGGACACTGAGGTCAATGATGTCCTTGGCGTCATAGAATTTCATGTACCGCTCCCGGGCCTTGGCGGAGCGGAGGGTGGTGCCGTCGGGGTGGAGCCGGTCGCAGATGACGGCGCTGATGTCGCTTTTGCACTTGGACCAGGAGTCGATGCCCACGGAGCAGAAGATGCGGAAGCCCTGCTGCTGCATCCACTGGAAGGCAGGACCGGTCTGCTGGACGTCGTCGCCGTCCAGGCGGCCGCCGAAGGGATAGAACAGCACGGTGGTGTCTCCCACCAGGCTGCCCACCTCGTCGAACCACTTGCGCATGTCAGCGGTGACGGTCTCATAGGTGCGGGTATTGAGGCTGATGTGGCCCCAGGTGTGGCTGCCGAAGGTCCAGCCGGTGCGTTTGAGCTCGGCGATGATGGGCTTCACGGCTTCGATCTCCTCCTGGCGGCGGGCCTCCCGCTCCGCCGTCCAGTTGTCCTTGTCCGTCTGGGTGCGGTAGCCCAGGATGCCCTCGTAGCCCGTCAGGCTTAGGCAGCCCTTGGCACCGAAGGGGGAAAAGTCCGGGTGCTCCTCCACGAATTTGTCCAGAATGGTGACGGCGTCCAGGTCCCGGCTGATGACTTCATTGCCCTCCGGGTCCAGGCCCCAGGAGGCGAGCTTGCCGTCATCTCCGATGATGAGCTTGTAGGTGAAGCCGTTTTCCAGCATGTATTCGTAGTAGTTCACATCGTCGTAGGAGAGGATGAGGGGCTTTTTGCCCTCGGGTAAGTACAAGGTGTTCTTCACCATCCGGGTCTCCCCGGCCTCATTGGTCTGCTCGCTCCAGCAATCCGCGATGTCCACCAGAACGTAGCCCTTTTCATAGACGCTCTCCAGGATTTTCAGATACTCTCCGGCAGTGACCATCCAGTCGTCGATGCCGTCGGATTTGTAGTCGCCGTCGAAGGCCAACTCCGGGTAGGCCACCACGGGATGGAAAAACAGGTGCTCCACCACCCCGTCATAGGCGGCGTAGGTCACGCCGTCCCGGCTGCCGCCCTCCGGCATGACGGTAGGGTCCAGGATGGTGTAGGGCTCCGGCTCAGGCTTTTCCGGCTCGGCCGGGGTTTCCTGCGGCTCTTCGGATGGGGCGCCGGAGGCATCTGACTGGGCGGATGCCTCCTCCGGCTGGGAGGGACCGTCGGAGCCGGGTGCTGGTGCGGAGCCGCAGGCGGTTAGGGAAAACAGGAGTAAAGCTGCCAGAAAGCAGCGGAAAATTCGGCACATGGCAAGGGTCCTTTCTGTGTTTTTTGATGTGTTCAGTATACCAGATTTTCCGACGAAAAAGAACAACAAAAGAGTGACAAAACGCGGACGGTTTTCCGTCCGCGTTTTTCTCACCGCTTATCGCCGGGCTTGCAGAGAAGGGCCATGACCACGCCGAACACCATAGCCGCCGTGACGCCGCCGGCCGCGGCGGTGAGGCCGCCGGTGAGGACGCCCAGCCAGCCCTGCTCCGCCACGGCCTTGCCCACGCCCTTGGCCAGCAGATGGCCGAAGCCGGTGAGGGGCACGGTGGCCCCGGCGCCGCCCCATTGGACGATGGGCTCGTATAGCCCCAGGGCGCTGAGGACCACGCCGGCCACCACGTAGCCCGTCAGAATACGGGCGGGAGTCAGCTGTGTCTTGTCGATGAGGATCTGGCCGATGGCGCAGAGGATGCCGCCGCAGAGAAACGCGTTGAGATAGTCCATAGAAAACGCCTCCGTCATGTGGAATATGGCTGCCCTGGTAGTGTTCCCCAAAACGCCGCCGCCATACGGAAAAGCGGCAGGCCAACGGCCTGCCGCTTTCCGGTAAAGAAAAGAGTTGGGAAAAAGCAAGGAAAAATCAGTTCACATCGTCCTGGAGGGCGTCGTAGCCCTGCTCGCCGGTGCGGACCTTGACGACGTTTTCCACGTTGTAGATGAAGATCTTGCCGTCGCCGATGTTGCCGGTGTAAAGGACCTTGCGGGCGGTGTTCACCACCAGGCTCACCGGCAGCTTGCTGACCACGATGGAGACCTGGATGCTGGGCAGCATGGTGGCCTCCACCTTGGCGCCGCGGAAGTAGCCCTCGGTCTTGCCCCGCTGCTCGCCGCAGCCCATGACGTTCACGGCGGTCATGCCGGTGATGCCGATGTCGAACATGGCCCGCTTCAAGGCGTCGAACCGCTCCATCTTGCAGAGGATGTCGATCTTGGTCATCTTCACGCCGCCGGCAGGCACGGAGGGCTCCACCACGGAAGCGGCCACCTCCACGGGAACGGCCTCCTTGACAGGGACCGCGCCGGTGGCCTCGGCCACCAGGTCGGCGGGGGTGTCATCATAGACGAAGGCGAAGCCGCCGTATGCGGAGGGCAGGCCGTGCTCGGTGATATCCAGGCCCTTCAGCTCCTCCTCGGCGGAGACCCGCAGGCCGATGGTGTTCTTTAAGATCAAGAACACGATGGTGATCATCACAGAGGCCCAGACAGCGGTGGCCAGAACGCCCAGGCACTGGATGGCGAAGAAGTGGAAGCCACCGCCGTAGAACACGCCGCCGTCCACGGCGAACAGGCCCGTGAGGATGGTGCCGGCGGCACCGCAGACACCGTGGACGGAAATGGCGCCCACAGGGTCGTCGATCTTTGCCACGGAATCGAAGAAGTTTACGGAGATGGGAAGCAGCAGGCCCGCCGCGACGCCGATGAGGGCGGCGCCGGTGGGAGAGACCGCGTCGCAGCCGGCGGTGATAGCCACCAGGCCCGCCAGGGCCGCGTTGAGGGTCATGCCCACGTCAGGCTTCTTGTAGCGCAGCCAGGTGTAGATCATGGTGACGCAGGAGGCCACGGCCGCGGCCAGGTTGGTGTTCACGAAAATGAGACCGGCGGAGACCATGGCCTCATCGCTGTCCATGGCCACAGTGGAGCAGCCGTTGAAGCCGAACCAGCAGAACCACAGGATGAACACGCCCAGAGCGCCCAGGGACAGGTTGTGGCCGATAATGGCACGGGGCTTGCCGTCCTTGTCGTACTTGCCGATGCGGGGCCCCAGGATGGCGGCGCCGATGCAGGCGCACACACCGCCCACCATGTGGACCGCCGTGGAGCCGGCGAAGTCATGGAAGCCCAGCTGGCTCAGCCAGCCGCCGCCCCAGATCCAGTGGCCGGAGACGGGATAGATGAACGCGGAGATGCAGAAGGAGTAGATGCAGTAGGAGATGAACTTGGTGCGCTCGGCCATGGAGCCGGAGACGATGGTGGCGGCGGTGGCGCAGAACACCGTCTGGAAAATGAGAAAGGCGAACAGGGGAACGCCCGCGGGCAGAATGTCGGAATAGTCCCCCAAGACCATGGGGTCAAGCCCGCCGATAATGGCGCCGGCGCCGCCGAACATGAGGCCGAAGCCCAGCAGCCAGTAAGTGGGGGTGCCGATGCAGAAATCCATTAGGTTTTTCATAAGGATGTTGCCGGTGTTTTTGGCCCGGGTAAAGCCGGCCTCGCACATGGCAAAGCCCGCCTGCATGAAAAAGACCAGGGCCGCGCCCAAAAGGACCCAAATCGTGTTGACAGCTGAATACATACATTTCCCTCCTAAAACGAAAAGGCAAGGACGCCTGAGATGGCTCTCAGACGTCCTTGCCCTTGAATGGTATGACTTTACCACGAAGACGCGTGTCCGTCAATTGGCGAAACTCCTAAGGAATCCGCCAACTTTGACAAAAACTTCTCAACTTTTTATATACTTCTGACAAGGTTGGTGTAGCCCACTAGGTAGGCGTCCACCTCGGCGGCGGCGGCCCGCCCCTCGGCGATGGCCCACACCACCAGGGACTGGCCCCGGCGCATGTCGCCGGCGGCAAAGACCTTTTCCACGCCGGTGGCAAAGCTGCCCTCCGCCGTACGGACGGTCTTGTCTGCCTCCACGCCGAAGGCGGCGCACACGTCCTCCCGGCAGCCGGCAAAGCCGGTGGCGCCGATGAGGAGCTGGCAGGGAAGGGTGTCGCCCCCGGTGGTGACGACGCCAGTGAGGGCGCCGTCCTCTCCGTGGATCAGCTCCTTCACCTGGATGCCGAAGCGGCGGGGGTCGTGGCCGGTGACGGCCAGGGCCTCCTCGTGGGCATAATCCATGGGCAGCTGGCCGTCCTTCAGATAGTCCTTCTCCGGGCGGCGGACCAGCTGGGTCACAGAGGCGCAGCCCTCCCGCAGGGCGGTGGCCACGCAGTCGCTGGCGGTGTCGCCAGTGCCGATGATGACCACATGGCGTCCCTCAGCGGAGGGAGCGGCAGTCTCACTTTTTGCGAAAATGTGCCGCTCCACGGCGGATTTCAAGTATTCCGTGCCGTAGAACACGCCGCTGACGCCCTCCGTATCCAGGCCCAGGGCGCGGGGCTTCCCGGCACCGCAGCAGAGGATGACGGCGTCGTATTCCGCCAGCAGCCGCCGGGCGGTCTTGGGGTCGGCGGCGTCCACGCCGGTGACGAAGCTGACGCCCTCGTCGGTCATCAGGTCCACGCGGCGCCTCACCACGGACTTGGGCAGCTTCATGTTGGGGATGCCGTAGGTCAGAAGGCCGCCGGGATGCTCTTCCTTTTCCACCACGGTGACGGAGTGGCCCCGGCGGTTGAGCTGGTCGGCGGCGGCCAGGCCCGCCGGGCCGGAGCCCACCACGCAGACCTTTTTGCCGGACCACTGGGGAGGACGGCGGCGCTTCATGTGGCCGCTGGCGAAGGCGTCCTCAATGACGCACAGCTCGTTGTCCCGGATGGTGATGGCGCTGCCGTAGATGCCGCAGATGCAGGCCTGCTCGCAGGGGGCGGGACAGACCCGGCCGGTGAACTCCGGGAAGTTGTTGGTTTTCAGCAGGCGGCTCAAGGCGTGGGAGCGGTTGCCGCTCATGATCATGTCGTTCCACTCGGGGATGAGGTTGTGGAGCGGACAGCCAAAGGTCTTGCCCTCGTAGACCATGCCGGCCTGGCAGAAGGGGACGCCGCAGTTCATGCAGCGGCTGCCCTGCTGGGCCCGCACGGCGTCGGGGAGGGCAATGTGGAATTCCTCCCAGTCGCGGACCCGCTGGGCGGGGGCGCGGGTGGGGTCGTCTTTTCTGATGTACTCTAAAAATCCGGTAGGCTTTCCCATAGTGCTTGCCCTCCTTTCTCAGTGTTTGGTATTGGCGTAAAACGCCTCGATCTCGGCCTGCTCCCGGCTCATGCCCTTTTCCTCGTACTGGGCGATGGAGCGGAGCATGCGGTCGTAGTCCCGGGGCATGACCTTCTTGAAGCAGGGGATGTAGGAGTGGAAGGCCGCCAGGATCTGCTTGCCCCTGGGGGAGCCGGTGGCGGCCACGTGCTCTTCAATGAGGGAGCGGAGCTCCTGGATGTCGTGGGACTCCGTCAGAGTGTCAATGAGCACCTGCTCCTTGTTCAAGCGCATGTACAGGTCGTGCTTTTCATCCAGCACGTAGGCGATGCCGCCGGACATGCCCGCCGCGAAGTTCTTGCCGGTGGGACCCAGGATGACGCAGCGGCCGCCGGTCATGTACTCGCAACCGTGGTCGCCCACGCCCTCCACCACCGCCACGGCGCCGGAGTTGCGGACGCAGAAGCGCTCGCCGGCGCAGCCGTTGATGAAGGCCCGGCCGCTGGTGGCGCCGTACAGGGCCACGTTGCCCACGATGATGTTCTCGCCGGGGTCGAAGGGGCTGTTTTTCGGGGGATACAGGATGAGCTTTCCGCCGGAGAGGCCTTTGCCGAAGCCATCGTTGCAGTCGCCCTCCAGAGCCAGGGTGAGGCCCTTGGGGATGAAGGCGCCGAAGGACTGGCCGCCGCCTCCGTGGCAGGTGATGACATAGCTGTCATCCGGCAGGGAGTCGCCGCAAACGCGGGTGATCTCGGAGCCGAACAGCGTGCCGAAGGAGCGGTCCGTGGAGGAGACCTGCAGGTCCAGCTTGCCG
Source organism: Dysosmobacter sp. Sow4_B12 (assembly GCF_052116665.1). NCBI lineage: Bacteria > Bacillati > Bacillota > Clostridia > Eubacteriales > Oscillospiraceae > Dysosmobacter > Dysosmobacter sp. Sow4_B12. The sequence continues at coordinate 57,083 of NZ_JBQKKR010000008.1, forward strand.
GACTTTTTGCCCTTGAGGCTCCGGCCCAGCTTTTCCAGCAGCACGCTCATGTCCACGGTCTTTTCCAGGTGGAAATCATACACGGCGCCGGGGTCGAAGTGGGGCACATGGTCGCCGTAGGGGTTTTGCAGCAGGCCGCTGAGGTCCAGGGTCTCCGCCCGGTGGGTCACCAGCTTTTCCCGGACCCGCAGCAGGTCGCTGCGGCCCACCAGCTCATCCACGGTACGGATACCCAGGCGGGCCATGTACTCCCGCAGCTCCTGGGCCACAAACTCCATGAAGTTCACGATGTACTCCGGCTTGCCGGCAAAGCGCTTGCGCAGCTGGGGATTCTGGGTGGCGATGCCGGCGGGGCAGGTGTCCAGATTGCACACCCGCATCATGCAGCAGCCCATGGCCACCAGGGGTGCCGTGGCAAAGCCGAACTCCTCGGCGCCCAGCATGCAGGCGATGGCCACATCACGGCCGGTCATAAGCTTGCCGTCGGTCTCAATGACCACCTGGCGGCGAAGGCCGTTCTGAATGAGGGCCTGATGGGCCTCCGCCACGCCCAACTCCCAGGGAAGGCCGGCGCCCAGAATGGAGTTTTTGGGGGCGGCGCCGGTGCCGCCGTCGTGGCCGGAGATGAGGACCACCTGGGCGCCGGCCTTGGCGACGCCGGCGGCGATGGTGCCCACGCCTGCCTCGCTCACCAGCTTCACGCTGATGCGGGCTTGGCGGTTGGCGTTTTTCAGATCGTAGATCAGCTGGGCCAGGTCCTCGATGGAGTAGATGTCGTGATGGGGCGGGGGAGAGATGAGGGTCACGCCGGGGGTGGAGCACCGGGTCTTGGCGATCCAGGGATACACCTTTTTGCCGGGCAGATGGCCGCCCTCGCCGGGCTTGGCGCCCTGGGCCATCTTGATCTGGATCTCCTGGGCGCTGCACAGGTACTCGCTGGTGACGCCGAAGCGGCCGGAGGCCACCTGCTTGATGGCGGAGCAGCGCTCGTCGTGGAGCCGCTCCCGGGCCTCGCCGCCCTCGCCGGAGTTGGACTTGCCGCCGATGCGGTTCATGGCGATGGCCATGCACTCGTGGGCCTCCTGGGAGATGGAGCCGTAGCTCATGGCGCCGGTCTTGAAGCGCTTGACGATGGCGCTCACCGGCTCCACCTCGTCGATGGGGATGCCGCCGTTTTCGTCGAAGCGGAAGTCCAGCAGCCCCCGCAGGGTGTGGGGCTTGTCGGCAAAGTCCACCAGGGAGGTGTACTCCTTGAAGGCGGCGTAATCCCCCTCCCGGGCCGCCTTTTGCAGCAGCAAAATGGTCCGGGGGTTGTACATGTGGTCCTCTTTGTCGGGACCGGAGCGGAGCTTGTAGGTGCCGGTGGAGTCCAGGGTGGTGTCGTACCCCAGGCCCAGGGGGTCAAAGGCCTGGTTGTGGTTCCATTCCACACCCTCGCCGATCTCCTCCAGGCCCACGCCGCCCACGCGGCTGATGGTATTGGTGAAGTATTTGTCCACCACGTCCTTGTTGATGCCCACGCACTCGAAGATCTGGGCGGACTGGTAGGACTGGATGGTGGAGATGCCCATTTTGGAGGCGATCTTCACGATGCCGTGGAGGATGGCGCTGTTGTAGTCGTCCACCGCGGCGGCGGGGTCCTTGTCCAGAAGCCCCACGGTGATGAGCTCCTCCACGCACTCCTGGGCCAGGTACGGGTTGATGGCCTGGGCGCCGTAGCCCAGGAGCGTGGCAAAGTGGTGCACGTCCCGGGGCTCCGCGCTCTCCAGGATCATGGACACGGCGGTGCGCTTTTTCGTGCGGACCAGGTACTGCTCCAGAGCGGATACCGCCAGCAGGGAGGGGATGGCCACGTGGTTTTCATCCACGCCCCGGTCGGAGAGGATGAGGATGTTGGCCCCGTCCTTATAGGCCCGGTCCACGTTGACGAACAGCCGGTCGATGGCGTGCTCCAGAGGCATGGACTTGTAGTACAGCAGGGAGATGGTCTCCACCTTGAAGCCCGGCTGGTCCATGTAGCGGATCTTCATCAAGTCCACGGAAGTGAGGATGGGGTTGTGGATCTGCAGGACAGTGCAGTTTTCCGCCTTTTCCTGCAGGAGGTTGCCGCCGGCGCCCACGTAGACGGTGGTGTCTGTGACGATCTCCTCCCGGATGGAGTCCATGGGGGGATTGGTCACCTGGGCGAAGAGCTGCTTGAAGTAGTTGAACAGGGGCTGGTGCTTTTCGCTGAGCACCGCCAGCGGCGTGTCCACGCCCATGGCGGCGGTGGGCTCCACGCCGTCCCGGGCCATGGGGAGGATGGAATCCTTCACTTCCTCATACGTGTAGCCAAAGGCCTTGTACAGCCGGTCCCGCATGTCCTGGGTGTGCTTTTCCACCCGCTTGTTGGGGATGTTCAAGTCCTTCAGATATACCAGGTGCTGGTCCAGCCACTCGCCGTAGGGCTGCTGGCGGGCGTAGTGCTTTTTCAGCGTCTCGTCGTCCACCAGCTGCTGCTTTAGGGTATCCACCAGCAGCATCTTGCCAGGCTGCAGGCGGGATTTTTTCACGATCTTCTCCGCCGGGATGTCCAGTACGCCCACCTCGGAGGAGAGGATCAGATAGTCGTCGTTGGTGAGATACCACCGGCAGGGCCGCAGACCGTTGCGGTCCAGTACGGCGCCCATGGTGTCGCCGTCGGAGAACACGATGGCGGCGGGGCCGTCCCAGGGCTCCATCATGGTGGCGTAGTAGTGGTAGAAATCCCGCTTCTCCCGGCTCATCTTCTTGTCGTTGGCCCAGGGCTCGGGAATGCACATCATCACCGCCTGGGGCAGGGGGATGCCGTTCATCATCAAAAATTCCAGGGTGTTGTCCAGCATGGCGGAGTCGGAGCCGCTCTGGTCCACCACCGGCAGCACCTTGTCCATGTCCGCCTCCATGACGGCGGAGGACATGGTCTCCTCCCGGGCCAGCATTCGGTCCACGTTGCCCCGAATGGTGTTGATCTCGCCGTTGTGAAGGATGTAGCGGTTGGGGTGGGCACGCTCCCAGCTGGGGGTGGTGTTGGTGGAGAACCGGGAGTGGACCAGGGCGATGGCGCTCTGGCAGTCGGGGTCCTGGAGGTCGGCGTAGAACTTGCGCAGCTGGCCCACCAGGAACATGCCCTTGTAGACGATGGTCCGGCTGGAGAAGGAGGCAATGTAGGTGTTGACATTGGACTGCTCAAACACCCGGCGGACCACATAGAGCTTGCGGTCAAAGGCCAGGCCCTGCTTGCAGCGGTCGGGCCGCTTCACGAAGCACTGGCAGATGACGGGCATGCAGGCGCGGGCCTTTTCACCCAGCACCTCCGGATGGGTGGGCACATCCCGCCAGCCCAGGAAGGTCATGCCCTCCTTGGCCACGATGATCTCCAGCATCTTCTTGGCCTGGGCCCGCTTCAGCGGGTCGGTGGGGAAGAAGAACATGCCCACGCCGTAATCCCGCTCGCCGCCCAGGCGGATGCCCTCGGCGGCGGCTGCCTTCATCATGAGCTTGTGGGGCACCTGGAGCATGATGCCCACGCCGTCGCCGGTCTCGCCGGCGGCGTCCTTGCCGGCGCGGTGCTCCAGCTTTTCCACGATTTTCAGCGCGTCGTCCACAGTTTTGTATGTCTTGATGCCCTTCAGGCTGACCACGGCGCCGATGCCGCAGGCGTCGTGCTCCAGCTGGGGGTCATAGAGCATGTGGTTTCTCTGGTCAGGTTCCAGCATTGGAATTCCTCCCATTCTTTCTATTGAGATTTGCCGCGGGCGCGGCAGGTCAGTGGGTATACGAGTCAATGATGAGCTGGGCGGTCTCCGCCATTTTCAGTCCCGCGTCCATGCTGCGTTTTTGCAAAAAGCGGTGGGCCTCCGCCTCCGTCATGCGGTTGATGTCCATGAGGAGCTCCTTGGCCCGAAGAATGACCTTTTGCTCCTCCTCCTTCCGCTTGGGTGCGGGGCGGCGGAGGTGCTTGGCCTCAAGTTGCAGCAGGGTGTCCAGGGAGGCGTAGAACTCTCCCCGGGAGATGGGAGTGGCCAGCTTGTAGAGGGTTTCCCCCTCGCAATAGTCCAGGTTGACGGCGGAGGAGACCACCAGCAGCGCGGCGGTGCCCCGGAGACTGGCGGCCAGGTCACTGGCAGTCATGTCTCGCAGCTTGAAGCCGCACACCACCACGCCGCTGCCCATTTTTCGAATGAGGCGGATGACCTCGGCGCCGGAGAAGCAGCAGCCGGCGGGGGAGCAGCCGTTGGATTCCAGCAGGCGCAGGATGCGGCGCTGCGCCTCTTCGTTGGCAAATGCCACCACGACCCTGTCCATGGAATCACCTCTCCTCCCTTGGTTTCAAATCACGCTTCCGGTCAGTACGTCACCAGGTATTTTTTGAGCTCCCACTGGGAGACCTGGGTCCGGTATTCCTCCCACTCCCGCAGCTTGCCGGTGATGTACTGGGCGGTGACGTGGGGACCCAGGGCGTCCGTGATGACGCTGTCCGCCTCCAGGGCGTGGATGGCGGCTTCCAGAGTACCGGGCAGCTTGGCGATGCCCTGGGCCTTCAGTGCCGCGGCGGGCATCACGTTGAGGTTTTCCGAAATCTCGCCGGGAGGCGTTAACCCCTTTTCGATGCCGTCCAGGCCGGCGGCCAGGCAGGCGGCCAGGGCCAGATAGGGGTTGCAGGAGGGGTCGGGGCTGCGCAGCTCCACCCGGGTGGACTGGCCCCGGGGGGTGGGGATGCGGACCAGGGCGGAGCGGTTGCCGGTGGACCAGGCCAGGTAGCAGGGGGCCTCATAGCCGGGGACCAGGCGCTTGTAGGAGTTGACCAGGGGATTGGTGACGGCGCAGAAGCCCTGGACGTGGGCCAGCAGGCCCGCGATGAACTGATAGGCCAGGGCGGAGAGCTTCCGGGGGTCGGAGTCGTCGAAAAAGACGTTTTCCCCGTTTTTGAACAGGGACATGTTCACATGCATGCCGCTGCCGGCCTCACCGTAGACGGGCTTGGGCATGAAGGTGGCATGGAGGCCGTTTTTCTGAGCCAGGGTCTTGACCGCCAGCTTGAAGGTCATGATGTTGTCGGCGGCGGCCAGGGCGTCGGCGTATTTAAAGTCGATCTCATGCTGGCCGGCGGCCACCTCATGGTGACTGGCCTCGATCTCAAAGCCCATGTCCTCCAGGCACAGGCAGATCTCCCGGCGGGTGCTCTCGCCGTGGTCCAGGGGGCCCAGGTCGAAATAGCCGGCCTGGTCGGCAGTCTTGGTGGTGGGGTTGCCGTCATCGTCCGTCTGGAACAGGAAAAACTCCAGCTCCGGCCCCACGTTGAAGGTATAGCCCATGCGCTCCGCCCGCTGGACCACCTGCTTCAAAACGCCCCGGGGATCGCCCACGAAGGGAGAGCCGTCCGGATTGTGGACGTCGCAGATCAGACGGGCCACCTTGCCGTACTGGGGCCGCCAGGGCAGGATGGCGAAGGTATCCAGGTCCGGCCACAGGTACTGGTCGGACTCCTCAATGCGGACAAAGCCCTCAATGGAGCTGCCGTCCAGCATGATCTGGTTGTTCACGGCCCGCTCCACCTGGGACGCCGTGATGGCGACGTTTTTCATCTGTCCGAAAATGTCGGTGAACTGCATGCGGATGAACTGAATATCTTCTTCCTTCACCAGGCGGATAATATCCTCTTTGCTGTATTTGCCCATGGCGTACAGTCTCCTTTCAGCGGCTGAGTTGATTTATTAGTTTAAAGCACGAGAAACTCAAAATACGAAAAAAGAGCAGGCAGCAACCCCAGAGGGGGCGCCCTTGCTCTCTCTTGCGGAAATTATACCGTTGAAAAACCCGCACTGTCAACGTTTTTGACGCGGACAGCACGGGTTTTGGGTAGATTTCAGAGAGTGTTCTAAAAGCGAAAGCGCGGAGAAAAAATCATTTGTGCACTTTCGATACGGACCGCGCCTGTTTTCGCAAGGCGAACAGTCATGCTTCGGCGGAGAGACAAACGGCGTGGCAGATGCCCGGCACCGACTCTCCCTGGAAGGAGGTGGTGGGGGAGAGCAGAGCACCGGTGGGGGCGAAGAGCACCCGCCGCCACTTGCCCGCCCGCAGGCCCGGCAGCACATAGCCGTTCAGCACGGCGGCGGAGCAGCCGCAGCCGGAGGCGCCGGCGTGCATGTCCTGCTTTTCCCGGTCGTACAGCAGCAGGCCGCAGTCCTGGTAGCGGTCTGTCAGGTCGATGCCGTCCCGCCGGAAAAAGTCCCGGACGATGTCGTGGCCCAGCTCGCCCAGGTCTCCGGTGAGGATGAGGTCATAGTCCTTCGGGCCGGTCTGCGTGTCCCGGAAGAAGGCGGAGAGGGTGTCGTAGGCGGCGGGGGCCATGGCGGCGCCCATGTTGTTGGAGTCGGTGATGCCCTTGTCCACGATGCGGCCGCAGATGACGTGGGTCACGTAGGGCCCCTGGCCTTTTTCCGCCAGAATGGTGCAGCCGGCGGCGGTGGCGGTCCACTGGGCGGTGGGGGTCCGCTGGCTGCCATAGGGTACCGGCATGCGGTACTGCCGCTCCGCGGTGCAGAAGTGGGAGGAGGTCATGGCCGCCGCCCGGCGGGCAAAGCCGCCGTCGATGAGCAGGGAGGCCAGGGCCAGGGACTCGCCCATGGTGGAGCAGGCGCCGTACAGCCCGTAGAAGGGGATGCCGAAGTCCCGCAGGCCGAAGGCGGAGCCCACGCACTGGTTCAAAAGGTCCCCCGCCAGGATATAGTCCAGGTCGCCCGCTTTCAGCCGGGCCTTGTCCAGGGCCCGGCTCAAGGCCCTCTTCTGCATGGCGGACTCCGCTTTTTCCCAGGTGGATTCCCCGAAAAAGGAGTCCTCTCCCAGCTCGTCAAAGCAGGTGCCCAGGGGGCCCTGGCCCTCAAATTTACCGCCCACGCAGGCACAGGCGAGGACGGAGGGAGGCGCGGACAGGGCCACGGTCCGGCGGCCCAAACGTTTAGAGTTCATATTGCCACCTCACAAAGGGATTTTCCGTAGCTTGTCCCAAAGACCGCGAAAATATGAACGCCCAGGCAGGAGATGATGGGGAAAAACCGCTGTACAACGGGGATTTGCCGTGGTATAATCCAAATTCAATGGAAAAATTTCGTATAGCTTTTAAAGAGGTGTGTCATATGAGCGAGGAAATGCGTTCCTTCGGCTATCTCTGCCCGGCGTGCGGCAGGACCGTTCTGGCGGCCCGTTCCGTGTTCGCCCTGGAGGCGTCCAACGCCGAGGTGGAGTGCGAGTGCGGCAAATCGGCCCTGCGGGTGACCTTTGACGGCGCCAAGTACCATGTCTACGTGCCCTGCGGCCTCTGCGGAGAGACCCACGAGGCCGTTGTTCCGCCGGAGCGGATGCTTCAGGGAGCCACGGCCCTGGGCTGCGCCAAGACCAAGCAGTTTTGCTGCTTCATCGGACCGGAGGGCATCGTGGAGAAAAACCTGCGGGAGCTGGCCATCCTGGCGGAAAAGGAAAAGCAGCAAAAGGAGGACGAGGGGCCGGAGGCCTTTGTGGACAACGTCATCATGTACGAGGTCCTCTCAGAGCTGAAGGACATCGCCGCCCGGGACCGCGGCATCACCTGCGCCTGCGGCAGCGGCCGCTACGGCATGGAGATCCGCCGCAGCGCCGTGGACCTGGTGTGCCGGGACTGCGGCGCCAAGCTGCGTATCCCCGCCGCCACGGACCGGGACCTGGATGACCTGTGCTGCCACATGAAGCTGGTCATCCCGGGAAAGGGCGTGTAAGCGCCCGCTTCTTCGAGACAGATGTGACCTCTTCCATATCAAGCGCCTTTGCCGGGCGGCTTTAAGCGCCAACGGCAAAGGAAGAAAGGACCTAAGAATATGATAGCCCTGTTGGCAAAACTTTTTATTAAGGATAACGGCGGCGAGCAGGCGGTGCGGAAGGCCTACGGCATCCTTTGCGGCGCTGTGGGCATCGGCTTCAACGTGCTGCTGTTCATCGGAAAATTTTTCGCCGGGACCCTGTCCGGCTCCATTGCCATCACCGCCGACGCCTTCAACAACCTCTCCGACGCGGGCTCCTCCTTTGTGACCATGCTGGGCTTCCAGCTGGCGGGCCAGAAGCCGGACTCCGACCACCCCTTCGGCCATGGACGCATCGAGTACCTGTCGGGTCTGGCGGTGTCCATGCTCATTCTGCTGATGGGCGTGGAACTGGCCAAGTCCTCCCTGGAGAAGATCCTCCGCCCGGAGCCGGTGGATTCCAGCCCGCTGGTCATCGGCATTTTGTGCGTGTCCATCGCCGTGAAGCTGTATATGTTCTCCTACAACCGGCGGCTGGGCAGGAAGCTGAATTCCTCCGCCATGGAGGCAACCGCCATGGACTCCCTCAGCGACAGCGCCGCCACGGCGGCGGTGCTCATCGCCACCTTAGTGGGCCATTTCACCGGCCTCATGATCGACGGCTGGTGCGGCATCCTGGTGGCGGCCTTCATCCTCTGGTCCGGCTTCAACGCCGCCAAGGACACGCTGAATCCCCTGCTGGGCACGCCGCCCACCCGGGAATTCGTTATGCAGATCCGGGACATCGTCATGGCCCACAAGAGCATCCTGGGCATCCATGACCTCATTGTCCATGACTACGGCCCCGGCCGGGTGATGATCTCCGTCCACGCGGAGGTCTCCGCCTCGGAAAACGTGCTGGAGCTCCACGACGAGATCGACAACGTGGAAAAGGAACTGCGGGAAAAGCTGGGCTGCGAGGCGGTCATCCACATGGACCCCATCGTTACCGATGACGGCATCACGGAGGAGACCCGCCAGCGGGTGGCGGCCCTGGTCCGCTGTATCGACGACGAGATCACCATCCACGATTTCCGCATGGTGGCGGGCCCCACCCATACCAATGTCATTTTTGACGCGGTGGTGCCCTTCCATTTCCGTTTGACGGACGCGGAGGTGCGGGAGAAGATCGAGACCGCGGTCCGCACCCTGGACGGCAACTACTACGCCGTCGTGAATGTGGAGCGGCCCTATACATAAGATATTATAAAAGCCGGGAGCGCTTCGTGCGCTCCCGGCTTTTATAATATCTTATGTATGCGCAGGTCATAAAATAGCGTCGGCCAGGGCCTCCAGGGCGGGCAGGTCGCTGTCCTTCAGCGCGCCGCGGATGGTGACGGCGGGCTCCACCACGGTGATGTCCTTCGCCTGTCCCAGGATCTCCCGCATGGTCCGGGCGGCGGTGGGGGCCCAGGAGCCGTTTTCCACCAGGGCCACAGTGCGCTTTTGGTAGTTCTTGCCCTTGAGGTGGTGGAGGAAGTCTTCCATGGCGGGCATGACGCCGGCGTTATAGGAGGAGGCGGCCAGAACCACCTTGCCGTAGCGGAAGGCATTCTCCAGCGCCTTGGCCGTGTCGTCCCGGGTGAGGTCGGCCATGACCACCTTGGGGCAGCCCTTGGCCTTTAGGATCTCGGCAAGCTTTTCCATGGCGGCGGCGGTGTGGCCGTGGATGGAGGCGCAGGCGATGAACACACCCTCGGACTCCACGCCGTAGCTGCTCCAGATGTTGTATTTATCCAGATAGTGGCCCAAGTCCTCTTTCAGCACGGGGCCGTGGAGGGGGCAGATGATGCGGATGTCCAGGCCGGCGGCCTTTTTCAGAACGGACTGCACCTGGGGTCCGTACTTGCCCACGATGTTGAAATAGTAGCGGCGGGCCTCGTCGTCCCAGGCCTCGTCGGCGTCCAGGGCGCCGAATTTGCCGAAGCCGTCGGCACTGAAGAGCACCTTGTCGCACTTGTCATAGGTCATCATGACCTCCGGCCAGTGAACCATGGGTGCCGAGATGAACGTCAGCTCGTGGCGGCCCAGGGACAGGGTGTCCCCTTCCTTGACGGTGACAGCCCGGCTCAGGTCCAGTCCGGTAAAGTACAGGGGCAGCATCTGCAGCGCCTTGGCGCTGGCCACCAGCTGCACGTCCGGGTATTTTTCCACCAGCGCCTGGATGCTGGCGGCATGGTCCGGTTCCATGTGCTGGACCACCAGGTAATCCGGCTGCCGACCCGCCAGGGCCTGCCGGAGATTAGCCAGGAACTCGGTGGTCTTGCGGCGATCCACCGTGTCCATGACGGCGACCTTGTCGTCCAGAATGACGTAAGAGTTGTAGGAAACGCCGTTGGGGACCACGTATTGGCTCTCAAACAGGTCCAGGGTCTTGTCATCCACACCGATGTAACGAATGTCATTTGTAACCATACGGACACCTCCGAAACACATATGATAAAAAAATGCAAAAATAAAATAAAGATGTAACTTTTTGTGAAATCCGCCGAATCCTTGAAAAAAATACGCTGCCGGCGACTATCCTAACATATTGAAGAACTTTTTGCAAGAGAAAGGGGCGGCGCTGCGCAAAACCGCATGGGCGGGGTGAAACAAAAGGGTGGAAAGCAGCCTTGAGTTTTCTGAAAAGTTTGATATGATAGAAAAAAAGCTATCAGGAGGGGAGACAGCGATGAAAAAAATGTGGCCGAACTATACGGAAAAGCGATTGATGGCCGCGTTTTTCCTGGCTGCCTTGGCGGCGGCTGTGTTTTTAAGCTGGAGCTTTTGGAAAAGTGAAGCCGCCGATACGCTGCCTCTGCGCAATACCCGCCAGCTGGAGCTGGTCACCTCCTATCAAGACGGTATCCAGATCCAGACGGCCCGCCTGCCGGAAAAGGAGCCGCAGAGCGTGATGTTCAAAACCACCCATACCAAGGTGGAAGTCTATGCGGGGAGCCAGCTGATCTACCGCAGCGGCTGGGCCGGGAAAGCCGTCCCCAAGTCCCCCGGTACGCTTTGGCACATCGTTTCCATTCCGGAGGGCCATGGCGGTGAGACGCTGCGCATCTGCATCTATCCCGTGTATCATCATTTTTACGGTAACACTTCAACGCTTTACTGCGGGACCAAAAGCGCATGCGTGCTGGAGCGGCTCACCGACATTCTGCCGATCCTCATTCTCAACTGCGTCATTGTGTTTGCCGGCATCCTCAGCATTTTCCTGCATTTCTTTACCAGGAACCGCCGGGAAAAGCATGAGATCGGGAGCTTTTTGTGCCTGGGCCTGTTTGCCTTGACCATTGTGGCGTGGTCGCTGTGCCAGTGCGGCTTTCTGCAGTTCCTCATCCCGGACGGCAGGACGCTGTACTTTGTGGACTTTTTCAGCTTCTTCCTGTTTCCGGTGCCCTTCAACCTGTTTGTGTACACGATCTGCCGCACCAAATACCGCCGGGGATTTGCCGTTTTGGCGGCGGCGTATCTTGTCAACATGGTGGCGGAGACAGCCATCCAAATGACCGGCTGGCTGGACATTTTCCAGATGATGACGGTGACCCATGTGCTGATGGCGGTGAATGGGGTGTATGTGTTCTGGGCCATTGGGAGGGAGAGCCGTCTGACGGACAATGAAAACGCGAAGCGCTTCCGCCTGCCGCTGTATATCGTTATGGCCTTTGGACTGGCGGAGCTGGCGGCCTACTATTTCCGGGGCTTCCGGGACACCTCCGTCTTTCTGCCTATCGGCACCATCGTGTTCATCGTCATGCTGGTGTGGAGCCAGGTGGCACAGTATTACCGCGCCATGCTGGAGGAGCAGAAGCTCGCCTACTTTGAAAAGCTGGCCAACATGGACATTTTGACGGAGGCGCTGAACCGCAACGCCTATGAGGATACCCTCAAGCGCCTGGAGCGGCAGGAGCTGGAGGTGAAGGCCACCTGCGTGGTCCTGTTTGATATTAATGACATGAAGTATATCAATGACAACTTCGGCCATGAACAGGGCGACGAGGCGCTCAAATGCTGCTTCCACTGCATCCAGCAGGCCTTTGACCCCTCCGGCAAATGCTTCCGCATCGGCGGCGATGAGTTTGTCTACATTGCCTGCAGCGCCCAGGACCTGGCGGCGGAGCAGCGGCATTTTGAGGAGCTGATCCGCCGGGAGAGCGGGAAGTTTGACTTCCCCTTCAGCGTGGCCTGCGGCTACGCCAGCTATGACCCGTCCCTGGACCGGACGGTCCGGGATGTGATCCGCCGCAGCGACAGTATGATGTATGAGAACAAAAAGAAAAAAGAGCCCCTCTGGACCGCCCCGGAAGAATTTCTCCGGGATGCGGAACGTCCGGCAATGCTATGAAAAAACGGCTCCCGTGTCCACGGGAGCCGTTTTCCGCTTTTTAAACAGTGGTGCGGTGCAGGGCGGGCGTCCGCTCCAGAGCCCGCAGCAACAGGGAGCCCAGCACATAGCAGGCGATGGCCTCACCCAGGCCCACGGTAAAGGCGTTGAAGGCGTAGGCGGGCCAGAAGGCGGCACCGTCCAGGGTGGCGAAGTAGGCGATCTCCGCGCCCACGATGACGGCGTTGCAGACGACGGGAGGCAGGGGGGCAAGCCAGCGGTTTTTTACCTTGGAGGTCCAGATGGCCGCCACCAGCGTCGCCAGGGTGCCGAAGATCCAGTCCAGCACGTAGGGGGAGCCCAGCAGGTTCGCCAGGAAGCAGCCCACCGCCAGACCGGGGATAGCCTCCGGGAACAAAAACGGCAGCACGGTCATGGCCTCGGCCACCCGCAGCTGTACGCCGCCGTACTGGGGGATGGGCAGAAACAGGGTCAGCGCGGCGTAAATGCCGGCGATTATGCCGGCCGTGGCCAGCCGCCGGGTGGAAAATCGGGATTTGGACATGAAAAAAGACCTCCTTGAAATAGGGTGGAGGTCTGTAAACGCACAGCAACATACCCGCGAAAGGCGCGGGCGACCTCCATTTTTTTGTTTAGAGAACGGTCAGCAAAAGCCACCGAACGAACGCCGCCGGAGCGGCGCTTGGACAGGGAGATGGCACCTGTCAATTGGGGAGTATACCATGGCTGCCTGGAAAAGGCAAGAAAAACATACGCCGCCGGGAATTTTTCCCGGCGGCGTATATTCAATTCGCGGCCTCTACGACCACCAAAACGGTGCCGCTGCCGGCATCGCCGGATTCCTCGGCTGTGTAGTCCAGGCCGGATTCGTCCAGCTGGGCCAAGAGGAGGTCATACTCCTCCGGGGTGAGGTCAAATTCCACCTGGCCTTCCGCCTCCCGGTCCGGCGTCCGCCCGGACAGCAGCTCCAGCTGCAGCCCCTCCGCCGGCAGGGTGACGCGGGCGGAGGGCTCTGGCTTGCTTGCGGTCATGATCATGGTCTCCGGAGCCGCTTCCTCCGTCTGGCCGGCGACAGGCTCCGTGGAGCCGCTGTCGGATGGTTCCGCATGGCTGCCGCCGCTGTAAGAGCCCATTTTTTTATCGGCGCCGTATTCCTGGGGATCGGCATCCTCCACGGGCGCCTCTTGATACAGGGCGGCGGGCGCCTCCGCCGCCGGTGTCTCCGCCGCCTCAGCGGGAGCGCTTTCAGCGGAGGCGGTGTCCATGGCGGGGGCTGCGGCGGCAGTGGCCCGCTCCATTTTCGCGCCGCCGGAGAGGGTGTCCTTCAGAGGCAGGACCAGCACGGCCACCGCCAAGCAGGCGGCCAGGGGCAGCAGGAGCTTTTTCCAGGGCGTGCGGCGGACCGGCGTGCCGCTTTGGCGGACAGCCGCCATGACACCCTCGGCAAAGCCGTCGGGGACAACGGTGTCCTCCACCTCCGGAAATGCCGCCCGAATGGCCAGAATGTCATCCACGTAGGCGCGGCAGGCGGGACAGGTGTCCAAATGGTCCCGGACGCGGCACATCTCCTCGAAAGACAGCTCTCCGTCCGCATACAGGTCCAGCAGGGCCTCGAACTCTTTGCAATTTGTCATGTTCAGCCCTCCTTTCCTGCTTCTTTGGACGCAGGAGGCGGTGAAAAGTTCCCGCTGCGCAGCAAAAAGTTTCGCAGCTGCTTCCGTCCCCGGTTGATGCGGGATTTCACCGTGCCCACATCCACGTCCAGGGTCTGGGCGATCTCGTCATAGCTCAGCTGGTGCATCTCCCGGAGGAGGAGCACCTGCCGGTGGTCCGGCGTCAGGGCCTGCAGCCCCGCTTCGATCTGCTGCCGCAGCTCAGAGCGTTCCGCCTGCTCCTGGGGGGAGGGGGCGGTGTCCGGCACCTCCAGCTGGACCTCCTCGTCGTTGAGGGAGGGGCCGGCGGCGCTTTGGCGGCGCCCCTCCCGCCGCAGCAGGTCCACGCAGGCGTTGGAGGCCAGCCGGTACAGCCAGGTGGAAAAGCTGGCGTCTCCCCGGAAAAAGGGAAGTCCCTGCCAGGCGGAGAGAAATGCCTCCTGGGCCGCCTCCTCGGCGTCCGCGGGGTTTTTACACATGCGGGTGGTGAGGGCCAGCACCCGCTTTTCGTACAGGTGCACCAGCTGCTCAAAGGCGGACTGGTCCCCCTGCCGGGCGGCCTCCACCCATTGCTGCTCTTGTTTTTCCATCATACCAGATCCCTTTTGATCCCTTTCGTCACCTGATATACGTCTTCCAGTGTGTTCATCTGCACGATCTTTTCCTTATAGTAGCCGGAGTGGGGCACACCCTTGAGATACCAGCAGTAGTGCCGCCGGGCCTCCAGCACCGCCACCCGCTCGCCCTTGGCCCGGGCTGCCAGCTCAAACTGGCGGACGGCGGTGTCGCACCGCTGGGCAAGGGGCGGCAGAGGGGGGACAGGCGCCCCCTCCAGGGCGGCCTTGGCCTGCTGGAACAGCCATGGGTTGCCGAAGCACCCCCGGCCGATCATGGCCATGTCCGCCTTCGTGTGCTGCAGGATGCGGACGGCGTCCTCAGGCTTCCAGATGTCGCCGTTGGCGATGACGGGGACGGACACCGCCTCCTTCACAGACCGGATGCAGTTCCAGTCCGCCGTGCCGCCGTACACCTGGGCACGGGTGCGGCCGTGGACCGCCACGGCGGAAACACCGGCGGCTTCCAGGGTCCGGGCGAACTCCACACAGTTGCAGCTGCCCATGTCCCAGCCCCGGCGGAACTTGGCGGTGACGGGGACAGATACCGCCTTCACCACCGCCTCCACGATGCGGCCGGCCTTGTCCGGGTCCTTCATCAGCGCCGCGCCGTCGCCGTTGTTGACGATCTTTCCCATGGGGCAGCCCATGTTGATGTCGATGATGTCCGCGCCGGTGTGCTCCAGGGCGATCTGGGCGGCCTCCGCCATGCAGGCGGGGTCGCTGCCGAAGATCTGCACGGCGGCGGGGTGCTCCCCGGGAAATTGCTGCAGCAGGGAAAGGGTCTTTTTGTCGTGGTAGCACAGAGCCTTGGAAGAGATCAGCTCCGTGACGGTATAGCCCGCGCCCAGCTCCGCGCAGATCTGCCGGAAGGCCACGTCCGTGACCCCGGCCATGGGCGCCAGCGCCAGGCGGGAGTTGATTTCCACAGTTCCAATACGCATGGGAAAGCCTCTTTCTCAATAAAATCTCAACTTAGCATACCACATGAAAGAAAAAAAGTCCACCGCCAGCCGCCGGCGGGAAAGAGCGTGTTTCCCGAAGCCTTTTCCCGACGGGATTTTCCCGGAGAGAGCTGTAAAATAATGGAAAATCACAATTCCGGGAGGGACAGGCTGTGGGGCACGGTCAGATCGTATTGGGACAGGAGCAGCGACGGCGGCTGCTGGCCATGGGCATCCGTTTTTTTCTGGCGGCGGCCCTCACCGCCAGCCAGGCGCCGGGGGGCTACGCGCCCTTTGCCCTGGGCTGTGTGGCGGCGGCGGGAGCAGGCCCCTTGGGCGCGGCGGCGCTGGCGGGGACCGCGTTGGGGACGGTGCTGTTCCTGCGCTTTTCCCAGGCCCTGCCCCACATGGCGGCTGCGGTGCTGCTGTTCACCGCCGCCCAGGCGTTCCGGGGCAGCTGCCTGCTGACAAAGCGGCGGACCGTGGCCCTGACAGCGGCGGGGCTTTTTCTGGCGGTGGGGAGTATTTACGTCATCCAGTCCCTGTCCCCCGCGGACCACGCGGCCCCCTGTGCCGCGGCTGCGGTGCTGACGGGGCTTTCCACCTGGTATTTCCAGCCCCTGCTGGCCCAGGAGCGGGAGCGGCTGGAGCCGGACAGCCTGCTGCTTCTGGGGGCGGCACTGCTGCTGGCTCTGGCGGATGTGACGGTGGGAGAACTCTCCTTGGGCCGGGCGCTTTTGAATACGCTGCTGCTGTATACCGCCTGCCAGCGGGGCAGTACCGCCGGCACGGCGGCAGGCCTGGGGATCGGGCTCATGACGGATGTGTGCACCGCCTCCGGCGGGGTGCTCTTCGGCGGGGCTTACGGCCTGGGCGGGCTTCTGGCGGGCCGCAGCGGCGGGCGGCGGAGCCGCGCCGCGCTGTGGTATCTGACGGGGGTGTTCGCGGCGCTGCTGCCGGTGCACCATGCGCTGGCGGCGCCGCTGCTGCTGGAGGCGGTGTTCGGCACGGGGGTATTTTGGATGCTGCCGGGTAAGCTGTTTGACGGCAAGCGGGTGCTGCGCGCGCCGGCGGCGGACAGCGGCGGCCGGGAACGGCTCCGCGCCCAGCTGAACCGCACCGCCGCGGCCCTGCGAGACCTGTACGACAGCATGGGCCGGGGACCCGGCCCCTCCACGGAGGAAAACCCGGCCATCGTCTTTGACCGGGCGGCGGAGAAGGTGTGCCGGGGCTGTGCCCTGTGCGACCTTTGCTGGCAGCGGGAGTACACAGGCACCTTCAACGCCCTCAACGACGCCACGCCCTACCTCCTGGAGCGGGGACGGGCCATGGCCAAGGATTTTCCCGCCTATTTCGCGGACCGCTGCATCCACCTGCAGGACTTCCTGGCGGCCATTAACGGGGAGCTGTCGGCCTTTTTGCTGCGGCGGCAGTACCGGCGGCAGCTGGAGGAGACACGCCGCAGCGCCCAGGGGCAGTATGCCCAGCTCAGCGACCTGCTGACAGCCACCGCCGCGGGACTGGGTGAGGCTGTCCCGGCCTCGGCGGCCGCGGCGGAGAGCCGCATCGGCGCGGCCCTGCGGCCCAAGGAGGGGGAGAGTGTCTGCGGGGACACGGTGATGTCCTTCCGAACGGAGGGAGGGCTTTTGTGTCTGCTGCTGGCGGACGGCATGGGCAGCGGCGAGGGGGCCCGGAAGGAGTCCGCTCTCACCTGCCGGCTGCTGCGGCAGTTCCTGGAGGCGGGCATTGAGCCGGAGGCGGCCCTCAAGACGCTGAACGCCGCCATGGCCCTGCGGGGGGCGGAGACCGGCAGCTTCACCACCGTGGACCTCATCACCTGCCGGACAGAGACCGGAGAGGCGGCCTTTTACAAGTTCGGCGCCGCCCCCAGCTATGTGAAAAAGGGCGGCACCGTCCGCCGCATCACCGGCGGGACGCTGCCGGTGGGACTACGGGGCACGCCGGCGTCTCCGGACGTGACCCGGGCCACCCTGGCGCCGGGGAGCTTTGCCGTCATGGTCAGCGACGGTGTAGCGGACCCGGGGCGGGACGAGTGGCTCCAGGACCTGCTGGCCGGCTGGGAGGGGGACGACCCTCAGGAACTGGCGGGTCTCATCCTCCGGGAGAGCATCCGCCGGGAGGGGCTGCAGGACGACTGCGGCATCCAGGTGCTCTACCTGCCGGGGCCTCATGGAAAAAGCGTGTAGCGGCGGTATAAAATTGCTTGCGCTGAGACAAAATGGAACCATCAAACTGTGGATACAGGAGGCGTGAAGCGGATGGTGAAAGGCATTTCCAGACGGGTGGTCGTGGTGGACTCCCCGGATCAGCGGTACTTTGAGCAGGCGATCTTCATCGTGCGGAACGACGCGGCGGGGGAGGGCGTCACCGCCCAGGCCCTGGTGGAGGAGGCAAAGCGGGTGGCCCGGAATTACGCCGGCGGAGACCACGGCCGGTTCAGCCGGGCCTGGCGGGAGCTGACGCCGGCGGTGTATACCCTCATCGGCGCCGGCGGCATCGGCCTTGTGTGGATGCTGGCATCGCTGGTATAAGGAAAAGGCAGACGCGGAAGCGTCTGCCTTTTTTGATGGGCTTAAAGACCGGATGATGCGAAATACCGCCGGGTGGCCTCCGCGTCGGCGGCGATCTGGGCCTTCAGGGCGTCCAGGGTGTCAAAGCGGACCTCGTCCCGCAGGTGCTCGAAAAACTCCAGCCGCAGCGTTTTGCCGTACAGGTCCCCCTCAAAATCCAGCAGGCAGGCCTCCACGGTGACGTCGGCGCCGTTGTTCACCGTGGGCCGGGTGCCCACGTTGGTGACAGCGGGGCAGACGGTGCCGTCCGGCAGGGTGACCCGGGTCACATACACGCCGTGGCTGGGCACCAGCACATGGGGCGGGATGACCAGGTTGGCGGTGGGATACAGCCGGGAGGAGCCGATGCCCCGCCCGTGGCGGACAGCGCCTGTCAGAGTGTGGGGGTGGCCTAAAAAGCGGTTGGCCCGGCTGATCTGGCCCAGCTCCACCAGGCGGCGGATGTAGGTGGAGCTGACGGTGATGCCGCCTACCTCCACCTTGGGGATGATGTCACAGCCAAGACCCAGCTCCGCGCACTTTTCCACCAGCAGCTCCGGAGAGCCCTGGTTTTTGTGGCCGAAGTGGTGGTCGTGTCCCGCCACCAGGTGGACGGCGTGATAGCGACCCACCAGGATCTCCGTCACGAAATCGTCCCAGGCGGTGGTCCGCATCTCGTCGTCAAAGGGGACCATGATGACGTCCCGGATGCCGTACAGCCGGCGAACCAGGTCCTTCCGGTCCTCCGGGGAGTTGATGAGAGGGCAGGGAATGCCGGTAAGCACTTCCTTGGGCACCCGGTCAAAGGTGAATACCGCCGGGGTGGCGCCCCGGGCGGCGGCCTCCTCCACGGTCCGCCGCAGCAGGGCGGCATGGCCCAGGTGGACGCCGTCAAAGAAACCCAGAGCAATGACTTTTTCTTTACTGGACATGGCGTTACGCTCCAAAGAAATTCTTGATGGATGTCAGCGTGCCGCGTTCGGCACGGGAGAGGCACAAAAAGTCTCCGTTTCTGCCGTAGACCCGGTAGGTGCCGTCGGGCAAGGCGCTGTCCGTAATGGCGCCGCCATTGCGGACCCGCTTTTCCTGCCCTGCCGACCGCAGCGGCAGGACAGGATATTCCGCAAAGAGGCTGTCCCCGGGCAGCAGCAGCTCCTCACCCCTGGCCTGCACATCCTCCAAGGTGACGGCCTGGGCCAGGGTGTATCCGGCGGCCATGGTGCGGCGCAGGGCGTACATCGTGCCGCCGCAGCCTAAGGCGCTGCCGATGTCGTGACAGAGGGTGCGGACATAGGTGCCCTTGGAGCAGACGCAGCGGAAGGTATAATCCGTTTCACTGACCTGCTCCAAAAGCTCCAGCTCATAGATGGTAATGCTCCGGGGCTTCCGGGCCACCTCCCGGCCCTTCCGGGCCAGGTCGCAGAGCTTCTGGCCGTTGATCTTGATGGCGGAGTACATGGGGGGGATCTGCTGGATGTCTCCCAGGAAACGGGCCATGGCGGCCTCCACCTCCTCCCGGGAAACGCTGACAGGCCGGGTCTCCAAAACCTCGCCGGAGGTATCCTGGGTGTTGGTCACCTGGCCCAGCCGCAGCCCGGCCACATATTCCTTCCGGCTGTTTTCCGCGAATTCCACGGCGCGGGTGGCCTGTCCCACAAACACCGGCAGCACGCCGGTGGCCATGGGGTCCAGGGTGCCGCCGTGGCCCACCCGCTTTTCGTGGAGGATGCCCCGAATCTTGGCGCACACGTCCATGGAAGTCCAACCGGAGGGCTTATCAATGATGAGGATGCCGTTGGGCATAGGGCACCTCAGCTTTCGTAATCCGGTGCCGTCTGGGCCGCTGCCGCCAGGATCTGGCGCTTGGCCTCAGCCCAGGGAGCCTCCACCGTGCAGCCGGCGGCTGCCGCGTGGCCGCCGCCGCCTAACAGCCCGCACATTTGCGTGGCGTTGATGCGCGCGCCGGTGCGGACGGACATTTTCCACACGTCCGGACGCAGCTCCCGCATGGTGATGGCGCAGTCCACCCCCTCGATCTGGCCGCCCAGGGCGGAGAGGTCCTCGGCGTCGCTCTCCGTGGCGCCCACTTTTTCCATCAAAGAGATGGGCACGGACAGCACCGCCACCCGGTCCCGGTCGTAAAACTCCGCTGTGGAGAGCATGGCGCCCTCCAGCTGCATGCGCTTGCGGCTCTTGGTGCGGAAAAACACCTTGTTGACGGTATGGTAGTCGATGCCGGTGGACATGAGGGCCGCCGCCACGGCGTGGGTGTTGGCGGTGGTGTTGCCGTAGGCGAAGCAGCCGGTGTCCGTGGACACCGCCACATACAGCGGCAGTGCCATCTCCGCCGTGATGGGGCCCAGATGGGCCAGGATGCTGTACATCAGCTCGCCGCAGGCCGCCGCCTCCGGCCGGACGATATTGGCCGCGCCGAAGTGCTCAAAGGAGGGGTGGTGGTCGATGGCCAGGTCGATGCGGCCGGCGTAGCGCTTGGCGTTTTCCGGCAGCAGGCCCAACGTGGCTATGTCCGTGGACACCACCTTGTCCGGCAGAAAGTCCGCCGGCGCCTCATAGGGGCGGAAATAGGGGGCGGTGGTGTCGGTCAGCTCCGGGTTGGGCAGGAGATAGGCCGTTTTGCCCAGGGCCCGCAATCCGGCGCACAGGGCGGCGGCGCAGCCCACGGTGTCGCCGTCGGGGCGGACGTGGGTCAAAATGAGCACATTGTCAAAGCTCCGCAGAAGAGCGGCAGTCTCGGAAACGGTCAGCATGCCTCACGCCTCCTCATCCGGCAGAACGGCGTCATTGTCGGGGTTGACGGGCTTGACCCTGCTGGGGTCCCGCAGCACCTCCAGAATATGGGCGCCGTGCTGAATAGAGTCGTCGGCGATGAACTGCAGCTCCGGGGTGTAGCGCAGCTGCAGAGCCCGGCCCAGCTCCCGGCGCAAAAAGCCGGAGGCGGACTTGAGGCCCTTGAGGACCTCCTTTTCCTGGCTCTTGTCCAGAGCGCTGACGTACACCCGGGCATAGCGCAGGTCGCCGGTGGTGTCCACCCGGATGACGGACACCATGCCGGAGGAGACACGGGGGTCTTTCAAACGGCGGAACTGATCGCTCAGCTCCCGCTGGATCTCTTCATTGATACGGCCGATTCGATTGCTGGGCATGAATGGGCCTCCTTTCTAAAGGTAAAAAAGAACCGAGACGGCGACGCGGTCGCCGCCCCGGTTAGTATTTGCGTTACTGGGGGATCTCCTCCATGGTGAAGCCCTCAATAATATCTCCTTCTTTGATATCATTGAACTTCTCAACGGTCAGACCGCACTCAAAGCGCTGGACGACCTCCTTGGCGTCGTCCTTGAACCGCTTCAAGGAGGCCAGGCTGCCCTCGTGGATGACGATGCCGTCCCGGACCACCCGGACGGAGCAGGCACGGACGATCTTGCCGTCCAGCACATAGCAGCCGGCGATGGTGC
Source organism: Dysosmobacter sp. Sow4_B12 (assembly GCF_052116665.1). NCBI lineage: Bacteria > Bacillati > Bacillota > Clostridia > Eubacteriales > Oscillospiraceae > Dysosmobacter > Dysosmobacter sp. Sow4_B12. The sequence continues at coordinate 78,507 of NZ_JBQKKR010000008.1, forward strand.
CCACGCCGGAGACCTTGTAGGTCTGGCGGACCTCCGCGTGGCCCAGGACCACCTCCCGGTACTTGGGAGCCAGCATACCCTTCATGGCAGCCTCGATCTCGTCGATGCAGTCGTAAATGACCCGGTACATCCGCATATCCACGTTCTGCCGCGCCGCGCCGTCACGGGCGGCGGCGTCGGGCCGGACGTTGAAGCCCACGATGATGGCGTTGGAGGAGGCGGCCAGCATGACGTCGGATTCGTTGATGGCGCCCACGCCGCCGTGGATGACGCGGACGTTGACCTCGTCGTTGGAGAGCTTCTCCAAGGAGGCCTTCACCGCCTCCACGGAGCCCTGGACGTCGGCCTTGACGATGAGGGCCAGCTCCTTGCGCTCGCCGGCCTGGATCTGGTCGAACAGGTTCTCCAGGGAAACCTTCTGCACCGGCGCGGCGGCCTTGGCTTTCTCCTCGGCCTTGCGCTGCTCCACCAGCTCCCGGGCCATGCGCTCATCCGCCACGGCGAAGAAGGGGCTGCCGGCGGAGGGAGCCTCGGAAAGGCCGGCGATCTCCACAGGCACGGAGGGGCCGGCCTGGGTCAGGCGGTTGCCCTTGTAGTCGGTCATGGTGCGGACACGGCCCACGGCGGTGCCGGCGATGATGATGTCGCCCTGCTTCAGCGTGCCGTTCTGGACCAGCAGTGTCGCCACGGGGCCGCGGCCCTTGTCCAGGCGGGCTTCGATGACGGTGCCCTGGCCGGCGCGGTTGGGATTGGCCTTCAGCTCCTGGATCTCAGCCAGCAGCACCAGGTTTTCCAGCAGGTTGTCGATGCCGATGTTCTTCTTGGCGGAGATCTTGCAGACGATGGTCTCGCCGCCCCACTCCTCGGGCACCAGGCCGTATTCCGTCAGCTGCTGCATGACGCGGTCGGGGTTGGCGTTTTCCTTGTCGATCTTGTTGACGGCCACGATGATGGGGATGTTGGCGGCCTTGGCGTGGTTGATGGACTCCACGGTCTGGGGCATGATGCCGTCGTCGGCGGCTACCATCAAAATGGCGATGTCGGTGATCATGGCGCCGCGGGCACGCATGGAGGTGAACGCCTCGTGGCCCGGGGTGTCCAGGAAGGTGATGGGCTTGCCGTTCACCTGCACCTGGTAGGCGCCGATGTGCTGGGTGATGCCGCCGGCCTCGCCGGCTGCCACGTTGGTGTTCCGCACGGCGTCCAGCAGGGAGGTCTTGCCGTGGTCCACGTGGCCCATGACAACGACGACGGGCGCCCGGGGCACCAGGTCCTCCGGCTTATCCTCGTGGTCGTCGATGAGCTTTTCCTCAATGGTGACCACCACTTCCTTCTCCACCTTGCAGCCCAACTCCTCGGCGATGATGGCGGCGGTGTCGAAGTCGATGATCTGGCTGAGAGAGGCCATGACGCCGTTTTTCATGAGGCACTTGACTACCTCGGCGCCGGTCTTTTTCATGCGGCTGGCCAGCTCGCCCACGCTGATCTCGTCGGGGATCTGGACCTTCAAAGGAGCCTTCTTGGCGATCTCCAACTGGAGCTTGCGCATCCGCTCGGCCTCGTCCTGCTTGCGCTTGTTGGAGAAGGTCATGTTGCCCCGGCGCTGGTTGCTGTTGCGGAACTTCTCCTTGCCGCCCTTTTGCTGCATCCGCTCACCGCGCTCGCCGCCCAGGTCCTCCAGGCGCTCATCGTACTTGGCCAGGTTCACGTCGCCGCCCTTGCGGGTGTCCACGATCTTCTTCTGGGGAACGCGGGTGGTGGGCTGCTGCACCGGCTGCTGGGCGGGCTTTGCCTGCGCGCTCTGCTGCTGGGGCGCGGCCTGCTTGGCGGGAGCGCCCTGACCGCCCTGGCGGGCGGGCTGCTGGGCGGACTTCGCCTGGGAAGCCTGCTGGGGCGCAGGCTTTGCCTGCGCGGCGGCCTTGGGGGCCTCCTTCGCCTTTTCCTGGTAGGCGTCGGCGTAGATGACCTGGATGTTGGCCACCTGGTTGTGCTGGGTCAGATAGTCAAAGATCACAGACAGCTCGTGGTCCGACAGGACCTGCATGTGGTTCTTGGGAGCGGCCACGTATTTGGTCAGGATCTCCGTGATGGCTTTGGTGGGCAGACCGAAATCCTTGGCCACCTCGTGCACTCTGTATTTCTCAATACCCAATCGTAACACCTCGTTATGTTCCAACCCGAGGGCTGGGAAGATTTTTCACAAGTGACTGCCGTGGAAGGCAGGTCAAGACTCCTTTTTGCGGAAGGAGCCCTTGCCCTTTTTCACAGGGCGGCTGTGGGCGTAGGGATTTACCGCCGCCCTTGCTTTGGGACGGTTTCCCCGGGAGGGCCCGGAGGGCTTCCGGGAACCGGCGGCCTTGGGCCGCTGGGCCGGGGCATCGGCTTTTTCGGGGGCTGCCGGGCGGGAGGGGACCTCCTTGGGCCTGCGTTTGCCCTGGCGGAGGTTTTTCTCGTGAGCCGCCTGCTCGGCGCGGCGCTCCGCCGCCCGCTTGGCCTTCAGCTCCAGCTTGGCGGCGGCTTCGTCATAGCGCTCCGGGTCCAGGTCCGCCAGACGGCGGACCACCGCGTTGGCAAGGCCGATGTCCGTCACCGCCACGATGGCGGCGGAGGAGCGGCCCACGGCCTTGCCCAGCTCCGCCTTGGTAAAGGGGAGCTGGAGCCACAGGCACTGGCCGGCCTGGGCGAAATGCTCCGTGCGGCGGCGGGTGTTGGGCGCGGCGTCAGAGGCCAGCAGCAGCACCCGGGCGTCCCGAGCGCGGGCAACGGCCTCCACCGGCTCCTCGCCGACGGCCAGGTTGCCGCCCCGCAGGGCAAGGCCCAGGAGGGAGAGAATGTTATGACTGTCCATCCGCACCTCCCAGCTCCGCCTCCATGGCGTCGTACACCGCCTCGGGAATGGCTGTCTCGAAGGCCCGCTCCAGGGCCCGGGACTTCCGGGCCTTCCGCAAGCACGCCACGTCGTGGCACACATAGGCGCCGCGGCCGGGCTTCTTGCCGCCGAAGTCCAGGGAGACCTCGCCCTCCGGGGACTTCACCACCCGGAGCAGGGATTTTTTATCTTTCATCTCACGGCAGCCCACACACTGCCGCTGGGGGATCTTTTTCGGCTTTGGCATTTGTCAGACCGCCTTTCTGGCCGGGTCAAACGCCGGCGGGATCGTCCAGGATCTCCACGTTGTCCTCGTCCACACCCTCCTCGGGGTCCTTGTAGCTCTGGGGCTTGATGTCGATCTTGTAGCCGGTGAGGCGGGCGGCCAGGCGGGCGTTCTGGCCCTCCTTGCCGATGGCCAGGGACAGCTGGTCGTCCGGCACCACGCAGCGGCAGGCCTTGCCCTCGTCGGCCATCCAAACGTCCACCACGTCGGCGGGGGCCAGGGCGGCGGCGATGAACTGGGCGGGGTCCTCGCTGTACTTGATGATGTCGATCTTCTCGCCCCGCAGCTCCTCCACGATGCTGCCGACCCGCTGGCCCTTGGGGCCCACGCAGGCGCCGATGGGGTCCACGTTCTCGTCGTTGGACCACACGGCCATCTTGGTGCGGCTGCCAGCCTCCCGGGCGATGGAGCGGACCTCCACGGTGCCGTCGTAGATCTCGGGGACTTCCAGCTCAAACAGGCGCTTGACCAGGCCCGGATGGGTCCGGGAGATGAGCACCTGGGGACCGCGGGTGCTGCGGCGGACCTCCACCACGTACACCTTCACGTGCATGCCCTCGGTGAGCTCCTCGCCGGGGACCTGCTCGCCGGCCATCAGCAGCGCCTCGGTGGACTCGCTGCCGGTGCCGATGCGCAGGCTCACGTTGCCGTTGCGGGGGTCGATGCGGGTGACCACGCCGGTGAGGATCTCGTGCTGCTTGGAGTTGAACTCGTCGTACACCATGCCCCGCTCGGCCTCCCGCAGGCCCTGGATGATGACCTGCTTGCCGTTGCCGGCGGCGATGCGGCCGAACTCCACGTTGTCCACGGGGAGGTTGATGATGTCGCCTACCTCGTACTTGGCGGAGATGTGCTTGGCCTCCTCCACCGGCATCTCGTTGTCGGGGTCCACATAGTCCTCTTCCGCCACCACGTTCTTCTGGACGAACATCTTCAAGGTCTGATGCTCCACATCCACGTCCACGATGACGTTTTCCACGCCGTCGTGGTCCCGCTTGTAGGCGGTGGTCAGGGCCTGGATGATCTTATCCAGCATGAAGCTCTGGGGGATGCCCCGCTCCTTTTCCAGCAGGGCCAGGGCGGCAAAGATCTCAGAGGGGTTGAAGCCAACGGGCTCCTTTTGCTTTTTACCTTTCATTGGTGATTCTCCTTTTATCTTGATACGTCTTTTTCAAACGATGCGTGAACCAATTAAAATTCCACCCGCAGGCGGACCAGGGCCACATCCTTCTTGGGGAAGGTCATGTCAGCCTTGCCCACGGTGACGGTGACGTCGCCGCTGGCCTCATCATAAGCGGACAGGGTACCGGCGAACTCCTTGCGGCCGTCCAGCGCGCGGTACAGCTTCACCAGCACGGGGCTGCCCAGAAAACGGGCGAAATCGCCGGGGCGCTTCAGCGCCCGCTCGGCGCCGGCGGAGCCCACTTCCAGGGTGTAGCTGCCCTCAATGGGGTCCGCCTCGTCCAGAAGGTCGCTGACCTTCCGGGAGATGGCCTCGCAGTCCAGAATGTCTACGCCGCCTTCCTTGTCGATGAGGATGCGCAGATACCAGGTGCCGGCCTCCTTCACATATTCCACGTCCCACAGGGTGCAGCCCTGCTCCGCAATAGCGGGAGCTGCCAGCTCCGCGGTCAGTTCCGTGATCTTTTTCATGGGAAGTTTCCCTCCAATTTACAGTTTTTGGAAAAATTGCCTGGGCCAAAAAGGCCAACAAAAAGAGCGGACCCTGGGCCCACTCCACATACCTTACACTTCTAACATACACACCATACCACAGCTGCGGAAAAAGCGCAACCCCTTTTGACTGTTTTTTCTTCCATATACTGCGCAAAAGCAGGCCCGGATATGCGGATTTTCGCATATCCGGGCGGGAAATCAGCGGCGGCGCAGAGCGGCCGCCAGACACGACAGCAGGAACAGACCCAGGTTGGCCGCCACCACGGAGGCGCCCACCGGCGTGGACAGGACAAAGGAGGCGGTGAGGCCGGCGCAGAAGCAGGCCACGGAGGTCACGGCGGAGCAGACCACCACGCCCCGGAAGCTCTTGAACAGGTGCATGGCCGTCAAGGCCGGGAAAATGATTAGGGAGGAGATGAGCATGGCGCCCATCATCCGCATGCCCAGCACGATGGTCAGTGCCGTGAGAACGGCCAGCAGGGTGTTGTACCGCTCCACCTTCATGCCGGTGGCCCGGGAGAAGTTTTCGTCAAAGGTGACGGCGAAGAGCTTGTGGTAAAACAGGATGAACAGCACCAGCACCGCGATGCAAAGGACCGCGGACAGCGCCACGTCCTCCCGGGTCATGGCCAGGACGCTGCCGAACATGTAGTTGTCCACGTCCGTGGTCATGCCGGTGGTGCGGGAGATGACGATGATGCCGATAGCCAGGGAGGAGGCGCTCATGACGGCAATGGCGGCGTCGCTGTTCCAGCGGGGATGGCTGGCCATCCGCAGCAGGAAGAAGGCAGCCAGGACCACCACGGGGATGGAGAAGTACAAAGGCGTCATCTCCAGGGCCACGGCGATGGCCAGGGCGCCGAAGGACACGTGGCTGAGGCCGTCGCCGATCATGGAGTACCGCTTCAGCACCAGGGATACCCCCAGCAGGGCGGCGCACAGGCTCACCAGCACGCCGGCGATGAGGGCCCGCTGCATGAAGGGATAGGAAAACATCTGCATGAGGTCCATCACTCCACCTCCCGGAAGCGCCGTCCCTGGGGGGAGGCCAGATACTCCGCCACGGAGCCGCAGAAATAGCTGCTGCGGCCGATGTGCAGTACCGTGCGGGCGCTTTGCAGGGCGGCTTTTAAGTCGTGGGTCACCATGACGATGGCCATGCCCTCTTTGCGGTTGAGGTAGGACAGCAGCTTGTAAAGGTCCTGGGCCGCCGCCGGGTCCAATCCGGTGATGGGCTCGTCCAGGATGAGGAGCTTGCTGGCGGCGCACAGTGCCCGGGCCAGCAGCACCCGCTGCTGCTGGCCGCCGGAGAGGTCCCGGTAGCACTGGTCCTTCAGCTCCAGCACCCCCAGCTTGCCCATGTTCATAAGGGCGGCGGACTTTTGGGCGGGGGAGTAGAAAAAGTGCATGCCCTTTTGGTTGAGGCAGCCGGAGAGCACCACCTCGTACACGGTGGCGGGAAAGTCCCGCTGGGCCTGGGTCTGCTGGGGCAGATACCCCAGGTTGCCCCGACGGAGCTCCGGGGAGCGCCAGATCTCGCCGCTCTGGGGCGGCAGCAGGCCCAGAAGGCCCCGCAGCAGGGTGGATTTGCCGGAGCCGTTGTCGCCCACGATGCACAGGTAATCTCCCTCCCGGATGGTGAGGTCCAGATGGGTCAGCACGCTCTGGCCCTCGTAGCCCAGGGACACGTCCCGGCAGGCCAGCAATTCAGGTGCTTCCATGGCTGTCCTCCTCTCTCGCGCAGAGGTCACACACCCCGGTGAACAGCGTGCCCCGGGGGTCGATGCGGAAGTGGTGGTCCTTTTCCAGATGGTCATACAGGGCCTGGAGATGGGAGCAGTCCAGGTGGCGGATGCGGCCGCAGCGGCTGCACTTGAGCAAAAAGCAGTCCCGGTGGTCCTGGTCCGTGTGGCCGCACAGCTGGTAAAAGGCCCCTTCGGCGGTGTTGATCTTGTGGACCTGGCCGGCGGCGGAGAGCTTTTCCAGCTGGCGGTAAATGGTGGCAAGGCCTACGGGACAGCCCATCTGCCGCAGGTCCTCTGCCAGGTCGGCAGCGGAGAGGGACTCCTCCCGCCGCAGCTCCAGGCAGCGGAGCACAGCCTGCTGCTGTTTCGTCGTATAGGGCATAATACGCCTCCAAAAATGAAAATGATTATCGTTCTCATATTATAGACGGACTGTAAAAAAAGTCAAGAGCGGTTGCAAAATTCAGGAAATTGGAGTATAATTAACACAGAACATTACAGTTGTGCAACGGCGCGCAACAGGATAACGGGAGTAAACAAATGAAAGTCTCACTGGTCATCATGGCGGCGGGCCTGGGCTCCCGCTACGGCGGCAACAAGCAAGTGGACGGGATCGGGCCCCACAATGAGATCTTGATGGAGTATTCCATTTATGACGCCATCCGGGCTGGCTTCAACAAGGTGGTGTTCATCATCAAGCCCGAGATGGAGGAGATGATGCACCGCCTGTGTGGGGATTACCTGGCAGGAAAAACCGCCAATGACGGCTCGCCGGTGGAGGTCGCCTACGCCTTTCAGGATTTTTCCTCCCTTCCGGATTTTTACACGGTCCCGCCGGAGCGGACAAAGCCCTTCGGCACGGTGCACGCCCTTTTGTGCGCGGAAAGCGTGGTCCGGGAGCCCTGCTGCGTCATCAACGCCGACGATTACTACGGCCTGGACGCCTATCGGACCATGTACCGGGCGCTGCAGGCGCTGCCGGAGAGCGGAAAGGCCACCATGGTGGGGTATCTGCTGAAAAACACCGCCAGCCTTCACGGTACCGTGTCCCGGGGCGTGTGCGCGGTGGAGGACGGCATGCTGCGCTCCGTCAAGGAGACGCTGAAGATCCAGCTCTATCCCGACGGGTCCCTGCGGGACCTGGCGGAGGATGTGCCCCTGGACCCGGACAGTGTGGTGTCCATGAATTACTGGGGCTTCATGCCCAGCATTTTCCCGGAGCTGCGGGCTTATTTTGAACGCTTTTTGAGAGGCGAGGGCGGCAGGAACATCAAGTCGGAGTGCTTGCTGCCGGTGATGGTGGACGATTTGATGCGGGAGGGGCGGCTGGAGGTCTCCGTGCTGCACTCCGCGGACAAGTGGTTCGGCATGACCTATCAAGAGGACCGGGCGGTCGTGGCGGAGGAGCTGCGCAAGCTCCACGAAAACGGAACGTATCCCGGAAGCCTCCGGCAATAAAGGACAGTGGCCGCCCGCGGCAAAGACCGCGGGCGGCTGTTTTGCCTCCGGGCAGGGACAGGCTGGAGATTTTGTCATAATTTGATACCGATTTTTTGATGTTTTGTATCGACTTTTTTCGCCGGATATCGTCTAATAAATATAAGAAGAACATTCGGAGGAAAGGCCTATGAAGGGAACGAAAAAACGGGGACTCAGGGGGCGGCGCCTGTTGGGGACGGCGGCGCTGCTGAGCGTTCTGGCGGTGCTGCTGTCCGGCGATCCGCCGGCCTCCGCCGTGCCGCGGGACGGGGCTTCCGCGGAAGCTCCAACAGCACAGGAGCCCGTCCGGGCCCGGGTGCTGGAGCCTGCGCCGCCTGCCGAGCCGGAGGAACCGCCGGCATCGGAGGAGCCGGCAAAGCCCGCTACCATGCTGGTGCCGGAGAGTGAGCCTGTGGAGGATGACTACTTTGCCGACGCGGTGTTCCTGGGGGATTCCCGGACCGAGGGCTTTTACCTGTACAGCGGACTGGAGGAAGGAACGTACCTGTACGCCGTGGGCGCCACGGTGGAGTCCGTGTTCTCCAAGCCCACCCAGGAGACGGAAGCTGGCAAGGTGCCCATGTTGGACGCCCTGGCGGAGCTGGAGTGCGGCAAGGTGTACATCATGCTGGGGGCCAACGAGCTGGGCTGGCCCAAGAGCGAGGCGTTTCACGACCAATACGGCAAAGTCATCGACCGCGTCCGGGCGGACCATCCCGACGCGGAGGTGGTCATTCAGTCCATCCTGCCGGTGAGTGCCGTCCAGGAGGCCAAGGGCAGCTACGTGAACAACGGCCGTATCCAGGCCTACAATACCATCCTGGAAGAGCTGGCGCTGGAAAAGGAGTGCCCCTATCTGAACGTGGGGGAGGCGGTCACCGGCGAGGACGGCTGCCTCCGGCCGGAGCTGACCACCGACGGCATTCATTTGAATACTGCCGGCTGCAAAGAGTGGCTGGATTACCTAAAGACCCATGCCGTTTCTTGAGCGGATTGCACAAGTAAATATCTGAACCGGCCTCCGGGAGAAGCTGCCCGGAGGCCGGTTGTGTTGCTTTTTTAACAATTTGGAAGAATTGGCTTCGTACAAAACTACAAAAAAACGTTGTTTTTTGACATCTGCTTGACAATTTGGTAAGAGAACCGTATACTGAAAACACAATTCCGATGCGTCGGAATTATTCGTCTCACTTATTTTGGAATAATATTCCGCATAGCGGAAAATAGAGAGGCGGATCATTCAAAGCATGGGAACTTCCTTTCACATAAAAAATGGAAACAAGTTCCAACCAGCGGAATTTTCCAAAAGTGAAGGAAAAAGCGCCGATAACAGCGCAGTATCGGAGACCTGCCCCGGCGGAGACCGGAAATCCCGCACATGCGCATGCGGGGCCCGGACAAGCTGTCCGAAAGAGTAAAAGGAAAGGGAGTTATTGAAATGTCTGCAATTGGATTCCTGATTCTTCTGGTCCTTTCCATCGTTTTGCTGATGGTTCTGATCATGAAGATCAAACTGCACCCCACGTTCTCTCTGTTCGTCGCTGCCCTGGTCATGGGCCTGGTCATGGGCGTATTTGAGCCCGAGGGCTTCACCTTCACCGAGGTTCTGAGTAAGATCGCCTCCGGCTTCGGCGGCACCCTGGGCAGCATGGGCATCCCCATTATGCTGGGCGCTATCCTGGCCATGGGTGTGCAGGACACCGGCGCGGCCAAGGTCATCGCCAACTTCTTCATCAAGCTGTTCCGCGGCAAGAACCTGGAGCTGGCCCCCGCTCTGACCGCCTACATCGTGTCCATCCCCGTGTTCGGTGACATCACCACCATTCTGACCTCCAACATCGCCAACGTTCTTTCTAAGCGCAAGCACATCTCCATGGGCAAGATGGCCGCTTTCACCCAGACCGGCCTGAACCTGACCCACGCCATGGTGCCCCCCACCCCCGGCATCCTGGCTGTCTCCATCCTGCTGGGCGCTGACCTGGGCCTGGTCATCGGCTGGGGCGTGGTCATCTCCATCATCGGCTTCCTGCTGACCTGGATCGTCCTGCGCAAGTGGACCGACAAGGAGTTCATTGAGCCTGTGCCCGAGGTCGTTGCCGAGATCGAGGAGACCTCCTCCAACGACGTCAAGGACATCCTCATCTCCGGTGAGGACCTGCCCGGCACCTTCGCCTCCTTCTTGACCATTCTGATCCCCGTCGTGCTGATCGCCGGCAGCTCCTTCTTGAAGATGGGCGTGTCCGAGGAGTCCGCCCTCTATGGCTGGGCCAACATCTTCGGCGACAAGATCGTGGCTCTGGGCCTGGGCGTCATCTACACCATGATCCTGGCTTCCTTCCACAAGGCTTCCGTCCGCAAGAGCAACAAGGACGTCTCCGGCAAGGACCCCGCCAACTTCCGTGAGGTCGTGCTGGACAGCTGGATCGTCCGCGGTCTGAATGTGGCTCTGCCCGCTCTGCTCATCACCGGCATGGGCGGCGCCTTCGCGGCTGTCATCAAGGCTGCTCCCGCCATCAACGACCTGGCCGGCCTCATCGAAAAGTCCGGCGTTCCCGGCCTGCTGATCCCCTTCCTGATCGGCGCCATTATGTTCACCGCTGTGGGCTCCATGACCACTGGCGGCATGACCGCCGCCGGCGTGGTTGGCCCCATGATGGCCACCCTGGGCTTGACCCCCGTTGCCACCGTCCTGGCCATCGGTGCCGGCACCATGATCTTCAACCATGTCAACAACTCTGGTTTCTGGGTCATCAGCCGCTTCTTCAACCTGGATCTGAAGCAGGGCTTGAAGTACATCACGCTGCCTGACTTTGTGGCCGGTGTGTTCTGCTTCGTCCTGGTCTGCATCGCCAGCGCTGTGGGCCTGTTCTAAAATGAACCGGCGGTGGTAATTGCCACTGACGCAGTGCGGAAGCTCTGTTCGTATGAAAACGGCCTGCTGCTTGCTGTTCCAGCAGGCGGCAGGCCGTTTGTCATTGTGTGTTCACAACCGGATTTTTCAAATAAGGAGAACTTCTATGAACCAGAAAAGTGTGAAAGAGCGCCTTTTGTGGGCGCAGTTCGATGCCTTGGAAATGGGCACCGGCTGGGATGACCAGGACATCACCCGCCCTCAGATCATGATCGAGAGCGTCTACGGTGATTCCCATCCCGGCAGCTATCACCTCAACCAGCTGACGGAGCAGGCGGTCTACGGCGTGTATGAAAAGGGCGGAAAGCCTGCCAAGTACTATGCCACCGACATCTGCGACGGCTGCGCCCAGGGCCATGACGGCATGAACGTGGTGCTGGCCTCCCGGGAAGCCATCGCCAACATGGTGGAGGTCCACGCCTCCGCGGTGCCCTGGGACGGCATTATCCTCTCCTCCAGCTGCGATAAGTCCATCCCCGCCCACTTGAAGGCGGCTGCCCGCATGGACCTGCCCACCATCTTCATGCCCGGCGGCTCCATGCGGCCCGGCCCTAACCAGACCACCTCCCTGGTGGCCGGCGACATCTCCCTGCGCCAGAAGCGCAAGGACGCCATCACCGACCAGGAGGTCCGGGATTACAAGCTCACCGGCTGCCCCTCCGTGGGCGCCTGTACCTTCCTGGGCACCGCCTCCACCATGCAGTGCATGGCCGAGGCCCTGGGCCTGACCCTGCCCGGCGCGGCCCTGTGCCCCGCCACCATGCGGGACATCCTCCAGTATGCCCGCTATGCCGGCCGCAAGATCATGGATCTGGTGGAAAAGGACATCACCCCCAGCAAGATCATGACGCCCGCCGCCTTCCGCAACGCCATCATCGTCCACAGCGCCATCGGCGGCTCCACCAACGCCACCATCCACCTGCCCTCCATCGCCCGGGAGCTGGGCTATGACCTGCCCATCGAGCTGTTCGACGAGATCAACCACCAGGTGCCCCACCTGGGCAACATCAATCCCTCCGGCCAGCATCTGACCGAGTCCTTCTGGTTCGCCGGCGGCGTGCCCATGGTGCAGTGGATGCTGCGGGACATGCTGGACCTGGACGTGATGACCGTCACCGGCAAGACCCTGGGCGAGAACCTGGAGGACCTGCAGAAGGACAACTGGTTCGACCGCAACCTGGGGTATCTGGCCAACTACGGCTTGACCCGGGACCAGGTGATCTTCCCTGTGGAAAAGGCTCCCGAAAAGGGCTCCGTGGCCATTTTGAAGGGCAACATCGCTCCCGAGGGCAGCGTTTTGAAGTACTCCGCCTGCGCCATGGAGCAGCGGGAGGTGGTCAATGCCAACGCCCGCGTCTTCAACCACGAGGAAGACGCCCACGCCGCCGTGGTGAACAACCAGATCAACCCCGGCGATGTGGTCATCATCCGCTACGAGGGCCCCCGCGGCTGCGGCATGCCCGAGATGCTGATGACCACCGAGGCCATCGTCTGCGACGAGCGCATCAACGGCTCCGTGGCCCTCATCACCGACGGCCGCTTCTCCGGCGCCACCCGCGGCGCAGCCATCGGCCATGTCAGCCCCGAGGCGGCTGCCGGCGGCCCCATCGCCTTCATTGAGGACGGCGACTTGATCTCTTACAGCGTTGAAAACCGCACCATCAACCTGACCGGCATCCACGGCGTGCCCTGCTCCGTGGAGGAGGCCACCAAGGTTCTGGAGGAGCGGGCTAAGGCGGGCATCCTGCCCCGGGAGCCCCGCAAGGGCTTCTACAAGCTCTACACCGACCACGCCCTCTCCGCCATGAAGGGCGCCGGCCTGGAATAATGACTCCGCCGGGTGTTTTTCACCGGGCTTCAAGACGGCGCCGGCCCGAAAGGGCTGGCGCCGCCTTTTTGCAAAAATCCTCCGGGAGCGGGATACTGCTTCAAACTGGGAAAAATTTTCCGATTTTTTTAAATCCCTGCTTGACATTTTCGGAAAAGCGCGTATACTAAACACGCAATCGACCAATCGATTTATTTTGTGTATAACAAATTCGGAAAATGATTCCATAATACGGAATCATAACGGGCGCAGCCCGCCAACAGAAAGAGAGGATGTCTCATTATGAACGCAGCATATTTGACTCCCGCCATCACCCTGTTCAACGAGGACGGCAGCCTGGACCTGGTGAGCCAGGAGAAACTGTTCAACAACTTGATCGAAAACGGCGTAGACGGTATTCTGGTGGAGGGCAGCAGCTCCGAGTTCTTTGCCATGCCCATGGACCAGCGCCGGGAGATGGCGAAGTTCGCCATTGAGACAGTGGCCCACCGGGTCAAGCTCATCATCGGCACCAGCCACATGGTGGCCGACGAGATCGTCAGCTTCTCCAACTTCTGCCTGGACGCCGGCGCCGACGCCGTTATGATCCTGCCTCCGTACTACTTCCACTTCGGCGCCGAGGCGCTGCTGCAGTACTATGACCGCCTGGCCGCCCAGATCCACGGCGACATCTACATCTACAATTTCCCCGACAACACCGGCTACACCATTCCCCCCGAGACTGTGCTGGCCCTGGCTAAGATCCACCCCAACATCGTGGGCATGAAGGACACCATCTCCGGCATGGACCACACCCGGGAGCTGATCAAAGTGGTCAAGTCCCACATTTCCACCTTTGAGATCTACTCCGGCTTCGACGACAACTTCGCCCACAACGTCCTGGCCGGCGGCAACGGCTGCATCGGCGCGCTGAGCAATGTGGTGCCCGAGATCTGCGCCGCCTGGGTGAAGGCCTTCCGGGACAACGACATGGCCGGCGTGGCCAAGGGCCAGCAGACCATTGACCGCCTCATGGACCTGTACGCTGTCCGCAGCCCCTTCCTGCCGGTCATCAAGGAGGCCTGTAAGCTGCGGGGCATCGCGTCCACCAGCGTCGGCACCTTCCCCATGCCCAACGCCACCGTGGAGGACGACGCCAAGATCCTGGAGCTTCTGCGCCGGGAGGGTGTGCAGTAAACCTGCGTGAAGCAAAGGACCCCGCTTAGGCGGGGTCCTCAGCCTGTCGAGAAACCCCGGTTGTGCATTAGGCAGCAACCGGGGTTTCAGCGCAAATTCGGGGAAATAGAATTGAGAACAGGAAATGGACAGAGTCATTCCATTTCCG